>NZ_JAQGKF010000029.1 GCF_028290205.1 Enterovirga sp.
GGCCGCGAGCCCGAAGCCGCAGAGCAGCGCCGCGAGCGCGGCCGCACTCGGGCGGCCCCAGCCGCCGGCCGGGGCAGCGGCCGAGGGCGACGCGGCAGCGGAACTCATGCTAGGGACCCAACCGGAAGAGCGACCCTAACGCGGCCTCCGCGACAGGGTCAACGAAAGCTGGGACGGGGTGCACTGGTCTGATCGGGCGATCGTGCTCGCGTCGCGCAGCCATGGCGAGGGCGGGGCGGTTCTCGAAGCCATGACCCGCGAGCACGGGCGCCATCTCGGGCTGGTCCATGGCGGCCGCTCCCGGCGGCTCGCGCCGGTGCTCCAGCCCGGCAACGCCGTGGAACTGACCTGGCGGGCTCGGCTCGAAGACCAGCTGGGCACCTTTCAGGTGGAAGCGGCCGCGACCCGGGCCGCCCGCCTCATGTCATCAGGGCTCGCCCTGTCCGGTCTCGCCACCCTGGCGGCCCATCTGCGGGGGCTGCCGGAGCGCGACCCCCATCCCGAGCTGTTCGACGCGGCCGATTCCCTGCTCGACCGGATGGACGATCCGGCGGCCGCTCCGGGGCTTCTGGCCCGGTTCGAGATCCTGCTCCTGGCCGAGCTCGGGTTCGGCCTCGACCTGGCGAGCTGCGCGTTGTCGGGCGCAACGGAGGATCTGGCCTGGGTCTCGCCCGCGACCGGGCGGGCGGCGAGCCGCAGCGCAGGTGAACCCTGGCGCGACCGCCTCCTGCCGCTCCCGGCCTTCCTCCTTGGGCCTGCTTCCGAGGCCCCGCTAGCCGGGCCGGATCTGGCCGCGGCGTTCCGACTGAGCGGCCACTTCCTGGACCTCCACGTCTGGGCGCCGAGTGGGATGCAGGCGCCCGACGAGCGTTCCCGCTTCGTGGCCCGGGCCGTCGCAGAGAGCGGCGGCGACCTGATAAAGTAGCCGGTCAGGCCGCCGCGGCCGCTGATTCGCCGGACCCACGCATGAACAAGCCGTTCGAACCGCCGCCCGAAGACGGGATCGAGACGGTCGCGCTGCGCGAGGCGCTCGAGGAGCGCTACCTCGCCTATGCGCTCTCGACCATCATGCACCGCGCGCTGCCGGATGCCCGCGACGGGCTGAAGCCCGTTCACCGCCGCATCCTGCACGGGATGAATCTGCTGCGGCTCAATCCGGGCGGGCCGTTCAAGAAGTCCGCCAAGGTGGTGGGCGACGTGATGGGCTCGTTCCATCCGCACGGCGACCAGGCGATCTACGACGCGCTGGTGCGCCTGGCGCAGGATTTCGCGTCCCGCTACCCGCTGGTCGACGGCCAGGGCAATTTCGGCAACATCGACGGCGACGCCGCCGCGGCCCAGCGCTACACCGAGACCCGCCTCACCGACGTGGCTCGCCGGCTCCTGGCCGGGATCGACGAGGACGCGGTCGATTTCCGACCGAATTACGACGGCTCGACGGACGAGCCGGTGGTGCTGCCGGCGGCCTTTCCGAACCTGCTGGCCAATGGCTCCCAGGGCATCGCGGTCGGCATGGCGACCTCCATCCCGCCGCACAATGCCGGCGAACTCTGCCAGGCCGCGCTCTACCTGATCGACCACCCGGCCGCGACCTCGGAGCAGTTGGTCGGGTTTGTGCCCGGCCCCGATTTTCCGACCGGCGGCATCCTGGTGGACCAGCGCGACGCGGTGGTGGAGGCTTACCGGACGGGGCGCGGCTCGTTCCGCGTCCGGGCGCGCTGGAATCGCGAGGATACCGGCCGCGGCACCTGGGCCGCCGTGGTGACCGAGATCCCCTATGGGGTGCCGAAATCGCGGCTGATCGAGAAGATCGCCGAGCTGATCACCGAGAAGAAGCTGCCGTTGCTGGCCGACGTGCGGGATGAATCGGCCGAGGACGTCCGGGTCGTCTTTGAGCCTCGCTCGCGCAGCGTCGATCCGGTCGTGATGATGGAATCCCTGTTCCGCCTGACCGAGCTCGAGGTCCGCATCTCGCTGAACGTGAACGTGCTGGCGGGTGGCAAGGTGCCCAAGGTGCTCGGCCTGGCCGAATGCCTGCGGGAATGGCTTGACCACCGCCGGGACGTGCTGGGCCGGCGCTCGCGCCACCGCCTGGCCGCGATCGAGCGCCGCCTCGAGATCCTGATCGGGCTGCTGATCGTCTATCTCGACCTCGACCGGGTCATCAAGATCATCCGGGAGAAGGATGAGCCGAAGGCCGAGCTGATGCGGGTCTTCAAGCTCACGGAGCTGCAGGCGAACGCCATCCTGGATACCCGGCTGCGCTCGCTGCGGCGGCTGGAGGAGATGGAACTCAAGCGCGAGCGGGGCGAACTCGAGGCCGAGAAGAGCAAGCTCGAAGCGCTGCTCGGCTCCGAGGCCAAGCAGTGGAAGATGGTCGCCTGGGAGATCCGGGACATCCACAAGGCCTACGGCCCGGAGACGGCGCTGGGGCGTCGCCGCACCACCTTCGAACACCCGCCCGAGATCGGCGAGGTGGATTTCGCAGAAGCCATCGTGGAGCGCGAGCCTGTCACCGTGATCGTGTCCGACAAGGGCTGGATCCGGGCCATGAAGGGCCATGTCGCCGACCTGTCCAAGGTCGAGTTCAAGGGCGACGACCGGCTGAAGACGTCGTTCTTCGCCGAAACCACGTCCAAGATCCTGGTCATGGCCACCAACGGCAAATTCTATACGCTCGACGCGGCCAAGCTCCCCGGCGGTCGCGGCTTCGGCGATCCGATCCGGCTCTCGGCCGATCTCGACGAAGGCGCCGATGTGGTGACCGCCTTCAGCTACCGGCCCGGCTCCAAGCTCCTGCTCGCAGCCTCGGACGGACGCGGCTTCGTGGCCTCGGCCGACGACCTCGTGTCCAGCACCCGCAAGGGCCGCAACGTGCTCGGAGTGGACGCCCAGGAGCGGGCCCTCGTGGCCGTGCCGGTCGTCGGCGACCACGTCGTCACCATCGGCCAGAACCGCAAGCTCCTGGTGTTTCCGCTGTCGCAACTGCCCGAAATGACCCGCGGCAAGGGCGTGCGGCTGCAGCGCTACAAGGACGGCGGCATGGCCGACGCCAAGACCTTCGCGCTGGCCGACGGCCTGACCTGGAAGGACACGTCCGGCCGCACCTGGACGGTGGCCCCTGCGGACCTCGCGGAGTGGGTCGGCAACCGGGCCGAGGCCGGCCGCCTGCCGCCCAAGGGCTTTCCGAAGTCGAACACCTTCGGCTGAGCGGCCCGTCCGCAGGCGGACAGGCCGTCGGGCGCCGGCCCGCGCCTTTCGAGTCAGCGGGCCGGCCCGCCCCTGTGGCCGCCCTTCGGCCCCCGTCGAATTGCTGAGCCGGGGTCCGGCCGCGGCGCCTTGCCTTTCCGCACGGCCGCGTTCTTAGCTGCGCCGGCAGAAGTGGCCAGAAAGGTCACACGCCCTCGGAGGACGCCATGACGGATTCGGACACCGCCGCGCGCAAGCAATCGCGCCGCAAGTTCCTGCAGGCGGGCGCCGTTGCGGCCGCAGCCGGCGTCGCCGCTCCGGCCGTCGCCCAGACTGCCGGCCCGGCGACCATGCGGTTCCAGAGCACGTGGCCGTCCAAGGACATCTTCCACGAATACGCGTTGGATTTCGCCAAGAAGGTCAACGACATGACCGGCGGCGACCTGCGCATCGAGGTGCTTCCCGCCGGCGCGGTCGTTCCGGCTTTCGGCCTTCTCGACGCGGTGTCCTCCGGGACCCTGGACGGCGGGCACGGCGTGGCCGTCTACCATTACGGCAAGCAGCCGGCCCTGGCCCTGTGGGGCTCCGGCCCCGGCTTCGCCATGGACGCCAACATGCTGCTTGCCTGGCACAAATACGGCGGCGGCAAGGATCTTCTTGAGAAGCTGTACAAGTCGATCGGCGCGAACGTGCAGTCGTTCCTCTACGGGCCCATGCCGACCCAGCCGCTCGGCTGGTTCAAGAAGCCCGTGGCGCGGGCCGAGGACCTGAAGGGCCTCAAGTTCCGCACGGTCGGCATCTCCATCGACGTCTTCACCGGCATGGGTCTCGCCGTGAACGCGCTGCCGGGCGGCGAGATCGTGTCCGCAATGGATCGCGGCCTGCTGGACGCGGCCGAGTTCAACAACGCCTCGTCCGACCGCGTGCTGGGCTTCCCCGACGTGGCCAAGACCTGCATGCTGCAGAGCTACCATCAGAATGCCGAGCAGTTCGAGATCTTGTTCAACAAGGGCAAGTATGACGGCTTGCCGGAGCGGATGCGGGCCATCATCGCCAACGCCGTGGAGGCCGCTTCGCAGGACATGTCCTGGAAGGCGATCGATCGCTATTCCAAGGACTACATCGAGATGCAGCAGAAGGACGGCGTCCGCTTCTACAAGACGCCGGACGCCATTCTGCGCCAGCAGCTCGAAGTCTACGACACCGTCGTCCAGAAATACGCCTCGCAGAACCCGATGTTCAAGGAGATCATGCAGTCGCAGATCGCCTATGCCGAGCGGGTGACGCGCTGGGAGCAGGATACGGTGGTCAACCGGCGCATGGCCTTCGACCACTATTTCGGCCAGAACGCGGCCGCCAAGAAGCTCTGATCATCAGTGGCATGCGCGGCCTGAAGATCTCTTCGGGCCGCGCAGGCCGGTCCCGCCATTCCAGCATCCAGCCCTGAACATGCGCGTCGAGCCGTTTGTCCACGCTGTCGACCGCCTGAGCACTTGGTTTGGCAAGGCAGCGGCTTGGCTGATCATCGGCCTCATGCTGCTGATCTGCGCTGAGGTGTTCAAACGCTACCTGCTGAACATGCCGACGGCGTGGATCTTCGATGCCTCGAACATGTTCTATGGCACGCTGTTCATGCTCGCCGGCGCCTACACGCTGGCCCAGAACGCGCATGTGCGCGGGGACTTCCTTTACAGCTCGATGCGGCCGCGCACGCAGGCCACGCTCGACCTCATTCTGTACTTCGTGTTCTTCTTTCCCGGCATCGCGGCGCTGATCTATTCGGGCTACGATTATGCCGCGCAGTCCTTCCGGATCGACGAGCATTCCAGCGTCACGGCGGGCGGGCCTCCGCTCTATCACTTCAAGGCCGTGATCCCGCTGGCCGGCGCGCTGGTGATGCTGCAGGGCGTCGCCGAGGTGGTGCGCTGCCTCGCCTGCCTGAAGACAGGGACGTGGCCGAGCCGTCTCAAGGACGTGGCCGAGATGGACGTGGTCGAGGAGCAACTGGCCGGCTCGTCCACGGTCGACGAAGAAACCCGCCGCGCCGCCATCGAGCGGGCGCAGAAGATCGACGAGACGGCGAGGCAGCGCGGGATGGGGTCGGAGCTGCAATCATGAGCGATCCCGCCCTCGGCCTTCTCATGCTCGGCCTCATCGTGGTCGTGATCATGATGGGGTTCCCGACCGCCTTCACCCTGATGGGCCTCGGGATCTTCTTCGGCTTCTACGCCTTCTACGACGCGTCGGAACCCTGGATCGCCAACCGGGTGTTCAACCTGATGGTTCAGCGCACCTACGGGGCGATGACCAACGACGTGCTGATCTCCGTGCCCCTCTTCGTGCTGATGGGCTACGTGATGGAGCGCGGCGCCCTGGTCGACAAGATGTTCTACTCGATCCAGCTGTCGTTCCGGCGGCTGCCGGCGTCGCTCGCGGTCGCCACCCTGATCGTCTGCACCTTCTGGGGCATCGCCAGCGGGCTCGTCGGCGCGGTGGTGGTGCTGATGGGCGTGATCGCCTTCAATCCGATGCTGCGGGCCGGCTACGACGTGAAGCTCGCCGCAGGCGTGATCACGGCCGGCGGCACCCTTGGCATCCTCATCCCGCCCTCGGTGATGATCATCGTCTATGCGGCGGTGGCCGGGCAATCGGTCGTGAAGCTCTACGCCGCGGCCATGTTTCCGGGCTTCTTCCTGGCGTTCCTCTACCTCGCCTACGTGATCGGCTGGGCCTTGCTGCAGCCCAAGATCGCGCCGCCGCTGCCGGAGGATCAGACCCGGGTTCCCATTCCCGACTGGATGGGCGCCGTGCAAGCCGCGTTCTCCCGCAACATGCTGGTGGGGCTCACCAAGGCGGTGCTCTCGCCGGGTCGCAGCCGGGCTGCCGCGCTGGTCGACGAGGACGGCCGGCCGCTGTCGCGCCTCGCGCTCGTCCAGCATCTCGCCTATGCGACCGTGCCCTTCGCGCTGACCGCCGGCACGCTCGGCCTGCTGTGGTGGTATGTGGCGGTCTACCAGCAGCGGCGGGGCGGCGACGACGCGCCGCCCGAGCTGGAGCAACTCGGGGCTCCGCCCTCCGCCCCGGGACCCGCCGCCGCCGAAGCGGGCGTGGCGACAGGCTTCTACGTCACCTTCGCGATCCTGGCGCTGATCTGCGCCGTCCTGCTGCTGCGCTACTACCGCAAGATGGGGCCCGAGCGGCTGCAGGTGGTCAAGCTTCTGACCTCCTCCGTCATGCCCCTCGGCATCCTCACGGTCGTGGTTCTCGCCGTGATCCTGCTCGGCATCACGACAGCCACCGAGTCCGCGGCGGTCGGTGCCGCCGGCGCCTTTCTGCTCGCCTTCTGGTCCCGCACCCTCAACTGGAAGCGCACCAAGGAAGCCGTGTTCCTCACGGCCAAGACCACTGCCATGGTGTGCTGGCTGTTTGTTGGCTCAGCGATCTTCTCGGCCGTCTTCGCGATCCTGGGCGGCCAGGCGCTGATCGAGCGCTGGGTGCTGTCGCTCGACCTCACCCCGACGCAGTTCATGATCCTGAGTCAGGCCATCATCTTCGTCCTTGGCTGGCCGCTGGAATGGACGGAGATCATCATCATCTTCGTCCCCATCTTCCTGCCGCTGCTGAAGCATTTCAGCATCGACCCGATCCTGTGGGGCGTGCTCGTCTTCGTGAACCTGCAGGCCGCCTTCCTGTCTCCGCCCGTCGCGATGTCGGCCTTCTACCTGAAAGGCGTGTCTCCGCCGCATGTGACCATCAACCAGATCTTCGCCGGCATGATGCCCTACATGCTGATCGTCATCCTGTGCATGGTGTTGATGTATCTGTGGCCGGGGATGACCCTGTGGCTGCCACGATACCTCTACGGCGGCTGATCCGACGCCCGGCCCGCGCCCCGCGCGGCCGGGCCCAGGCCCCTCAGCCGACCCGCACCCAGCCGGAGGGCAACAGCCTCTCTTGTGGGCGGAAGCGCTCCTTGTAGGCCATCTTGCGGGAGCCCTCGACCCAGTAGCCGAGATAGAGATAGGGCAGCCCGCGCGCCTTGGCCCGGGCGATGTGGTCGAGGATCAGGAAGGTGCCGAGGCTGCGGTCGGCAAGGTCCGGATCGAAGAACGAATACACCATGGACAGCCCGTCCGAGAGCTCGTCCGTCAGGCACAGGGCGACCAGCGGCCCCTGCCCACGCCCGGTGATGGCCGTGTCCGGGCCACGCCGCCGGTACTCCACGAGGCGGGTCTCGACATGGCTGTCCTCGACCATCATGGCGTAGTCGAGCACGCTCATGTCGGCCATGCCGCCCTGGTGGTGGCGGGCGGCCAGATAGCGCCGGAACAGCCCGTATTGCTCGGAGGAGGGCTGGTTCGGGATCGCCGTGCCGACGAGGTCGCCATTCGCCTTCAGCACCCTGCGCAAATTGGCCGAAGGCTGAAAGACGTCCGCGAGCACCCGCACGGACACACAGGCGCGGCAGGATTCGCAGGCCGGCCGGTAGGCGATGGTTTGCGAGCGCCTGAACCCGCCCTGCGTCAGCACCTCGTTGATCTGGCGCGCACGCCGGCCGACGATATGCGTGAACACCTTCCGCTCCTCCCGCCCGGCCAGATAGGGGCAGGGCGAGGCGGCAGTCAGATAGAATTGCGGCGCGTCGCGCGGGTGGCTGGTCACGAGATCCTGCTCCGCGGCTCACGATCCATGCGGCAGGCCAGGGGGTAAGCTGCCCCGGGTCGCGCCGGGGAGCAAGCCGTTCAGCGCCGGACCACGATCAGCCCCGACAGCAAGTCGTGGCCGAGCCTGCGGTCGCTGCGGGCCAGGCCGATCACCACGTCCAGCACGAGCAGCAACAGGGTGCCGATGCCGACATAGAAGAGCAGCGCGTGCAGGCCGGCGATCAGGATGCCGACGGGTCTGCCGGTGGCCGAATCAACCGCCGACAAGCCGAGCAGCCGCATGCCGAAGGTGCCCGTTCCCGCCCCCCCGACCGTGATCGCGCTGTACAGGATGGCGGCTCCGGGGACGAGCACGACGTAGAGCGCCCAGCCCAGCCCGAAGGTCACCACCCCGGCCACCGCGATCAGGATCCCGAACAGCAGGATCAGCAGCCCGATGACCACCAAGTCCACGAGGTAGGCCAGCAGCCGCCGGCTCAGTACGCCCTCGGTCCGGGGGCCGACCAGGGAGGCGCGGCTATAGGTGCTCGAAATAGGAGTCTCGTACCGCATGACAACCTCAATACGCCGCCTCTGACAGCCCTCTCGGGCCGATGCGGCGGGGGTTCAGCCCGTCCTCCGCCAGACGGGACAGAACGTCTGAAGTGTGCTGGCTGTTTCGTGTCTCGATCGTCACATCCACCGTGACCCCCTTGGCCGGCACGTCCAGGAAGAGGCGGCCATGGGACACTTCCAGGATGTTGGCTCCGAGCGCCCCGAGCCGGGTGGCGATGGAGCCGAGCAGGCCGGGGCGGTCGCCCGTGGTGATCCGGAAGGAGGCGATGCGGTCCTCGCGCTCGAGCTCCCGCACCATCACCGAGGCGAGCAGCCGGGCGTCGATGTTGCCGCCGCAGAGCACGAGCCCGACCCGCCGGCCGGCGAACAGCTCGGGCCTGGCCAAGAGCGCCGCGAGCCCGGCCGCGCCCGCGCCCTCCGCCATGGTGCGGGACAGGGTCGCGAACGCGTTCACGGCCCGCTCGATCAGGGGTTCCTCGACCAGCACGATCTCGGCGACGAGGTCGCGCACGATGGGCAGCGTCAGCAGGCCGACATCCTTGACCGCGATGCCCTCGGCGAGGGTCGGCCCGCCGAGCGGCATGCTCTCGCCCCGGATGGCGTTGGCTGAGGAGGGGTAGAGGGCGGCTTCGACGCCGATGATGCGGATCCCGGGCCGGATCGCCCGCGCGGCGACGGCGATGCCGGAAATGAGGCCGCCGCCACCGATCGGGACGACGATGTCGTCGAGATCCGGCACGGCCTCCAGCAGCTCGAGCGCCACCGTGCCCTGGCCGGCCATGACCAGAGCGTCATCGTAGGGGTGAACCAGGACCAGTCCGCGCTCGCGGACCAGTTCGGCCGCCCGCCGGCCGGAATCGGAGAGGGTCTCCCCCTCCAGCAGGACCTCGGCCCCGTGTGCGCGCGTATTCTCGGCCTTCACCAGCGGAGTGCCTACCGGCATGACGATGGTGGCCGGGATGCCGAGTTCGCGGGCGTGGTAGGCGACAGCCTGAGCATGGTTGCCGGCCGACATGGCGACCACGCCGCGGCGCCGCTCCGCCGGGGTCAGGCTCTCGAGTTTGGTGAGCGCGCCCCGCTCCTTGAAGGAGCCGGTGGCCTGCATGTTCTCGTGTTTGACGAACACCGTGGCGCCCGTGAGCTGCGACAGGCGGCGCGCCGGCATGGTGGGCGTCTCGAGCACCCGGCCCGCGATGACCGACGCCGCGCTGCGGATATCGGCGAGCGTGATGGCGTAGGGCAAGATACCTCCTTAGATGGGCCGGGGCGAGGCAGGGCCCAAGCCGCCTGCGGCCCGCAGGAGCACGGCCCCGATCAGGGCGAGGTGCAGAGCAAGCTCGCGGCCGCCGGCGGGCAGATAGGCCGACCCCACGGTTTCGAAGGCGCCCACGGCGAGCCCGCCGAGCAGCGCCCCCGGCACCGAACCGATGCCTCCGAGGATCGCCCCGGCCAGGGCCTTGAGGCCGAGTGCGAGGCCGCCGCCGAAGCCCGGCGCGCCCGAGTGGAGCGCCAGGAGAGCGCCGGCGAGCGCCGCGAGGGCGACGGACAGCGCCACCGTGCTGATCAGGAGGCGGCGGCGCTCCATGCCGCACAGCGCCGCTGCGCGCGGATCCCCCGCCTGGGCCCGCCAGGCCCGGCCGAAATGCGAGCGGCGCAGAAATGCCAGCAGCAGACCGGCCGCCAGGAGGCCGGTCAGCCCGGTCAGCAGCGCCGCCGGCGTGGCCGTGACTACGGCGTCGCCGACACGGGCGAGCGGGATCGGATTCGCGGCAAACGCCGGTGTCCCGGTGGACGCGGCCGCAAGGGTGAGTCGGAGGTATTCGGACAGAGCGAGCGAGACGGCTAGGGTTGCGACCAGGCTGACCGTGGCGCGCCGAGCGGCGATGAGCCGGAGGGCAGGCTGCCCGGCGGCCGCGTTATGAACCGCGCTGGCGCCGAGGCCGAGCACCAGCGCGGCGACCACGCCCAAGGCCGTGCCGCCGACCGCCAGAACAGCGAACGCGAGCGCCGCCACCGCCGCGATCTCGCCAAAGGTCAGGTGGAGGCGGCCGACCAGCCCGTAGACCAGCGCGTAGGCCGAGGCCAAGAGGCCGTAGACGGCCATGCTGGGCCCGCCCGCAACCGCGTGCTGCAGCAGCCCGGCGGCCCAGGGGGGCAGGTTCGGCAGGTCGGCCGTGGGGTCGGCTGGGCCGGGCGCGGCCGCCGTTCCTTCCGGCGTGTCGAGATAGTAGCGTTTCAGAAGAAAGACGCGGGGACCGGAGATCTCCTCCCGGTCGGTCGTGATGGCGCTGAGCTCCGGCCCAGGGCCGAACCGGCACACCGCCCAGCGCCGCCGCGCGGGGCCCCCAGGCAGGGCGGAGGCGTAATCGAGCCGCACTCCGCCGGGGGCGCGGCGCGTCCCTGTCAGTTCGATCCGCGCCCCATGTTCCTCCAGGGCCGGAAGGACGGTCCGGCAGATTCGCGCCTGGTCGGCATTGACGAACATCACGCAGCCCCCGACCGGGAGAAGGGGCAGGAGCGCGACAAGCCGAAAAACGGGCAGGCTAGAGGCTCTGACGGGCGACGACGCCGTAACCGACATCCGGTGGGATCGAGATCCACAGCGTCTCGCCGTCCTTGTCGAGGCTGGGCTCGATCGGCACGATCCGCCGCTCGCGGGTGCGGGCGATCGCGTCCGCGACACTGCCGCTTTCGGCCAGGAGGGCGAGATTGAGCCGCGTCGGGTAGACGATGGTGCGCTCGCCCGTCTGCTGCAGGCGGAGCGCCTCGGCCGGCGCGATCCACTCGGCATCCACCGTCTCGCAGCCGTCACAGGCGGCCAGCTGATCGGACGGGGCGGTCATCAGGTAGAAGTAGGTGTCGAAGCGCTTGTTCAGGGCGGCCGGCGTGATCCAGCGCGCGAACAGGGTCATGGCCCCGAGATCGAGCTTGAGGCCCAGGCCGGAGACGAGGTCCAGAAAGGTGCAATGGCCCGCTGCGAGGGCGCTGCGTTCGCCGGCTCCCCGTGCGCCGATGTTCCAGGTCGCGTCGCCCGCGTGCCGGGCGATCAGCATGCCGGATTCCTCGAACGCCTCCCGCACGGCGCAGACCCGCAGGGCCCGCTCGGCCGGCTCGATCTCGGCCCAGCCGAGCGCATGGTCTTCCCAGGCCGGATCGGCATCGCCCGGATCCACCTTGCCGCCCGGAAAGACGAGAGCTCCGGACGCGAACTCGATCTGGTGGTGCCGCCGCACCATCAGGACTTCGAGCGATGGGGCGTCGCGGACCAGCATCACGGTGGCGGCCGGCTTGGCGGGTGCGGAGGAGGGCAGCATTCCTCTACTTGCGCTACTCCGGCAGCTCTTGTCGACGGAAAGGATGGTTCCTGGACCGCATAGCGGCGATGCGTGCCGGAGCCGTCCCGCCGCCGGCTGCCCCGGACGGCTCAGCCGGCCTTCAGCCGCTCCGCGACCTCGGCGGCGAAATAGGTCAGGATGCCGTCGGCGCCGGCCCGCTTGAAGCTGACGAGGCTTTCCAGCATGGCCCGTTCGCCGTCGATCCAGCCGTTCAGGGCGGCAGCCTGGATCATCGCGTATTCGCCGGACACCTGGTAGGCGAAGGTCGGAACCTCGAACGTGTCCTTCACGCGCCGGATCACGTCGAGATAGGGCAGGCCGGGCTTCACCATCACCATGTCGGCGCCCTCCTCGAGGTCCAGCGCCACCTCGCGCAGGGCTTCGGCGGAATTGGCGCAATCCATCTGGTAGGTGCGCTTGTCGCCGATCAGCTTGGTGCCGAGCGCGTCGCGGAACGGGCCGTAGAAGGCCGAGGCGTATTTGGCCGCGTAGGCCATGATCTGCACGTCCAGGAAGCCGGCCCGGTCCAGGCCCTCGCGGATCGCCGCGACCCGACCATCCATCATGTCGGAGGGCGCGATGATGTCGGCGCCCGCGGCCGCCTGGACCAGCGCCTGCTCGACCAGCACCGCGACGGTCTCGTCATTGAGAATGCGGCCGTCCTCGTGCAGCAGCCCGTCATGGCCGTGGCTCGTATAGGGGTCGAGCGCGACGTCGGTGATGATGCCCACCTCCGGCACGGCGGCCTTCACGGCCCGGACCGCCCGGCAGACGAGGTTTTGCGCGTTCAGCGCCTCGGAGCCCAAGGGGTCGCGCAGCGCCGGATCGGTATAGGGGAACAGCCCGATGGCCGGGATGCGCAAGGCGGCCGCCCGCTCCGCTGCCCTGACCGCCTCGTCCACCGAGAGCCGCTCCACGCCCGGCATGGCGGCGACGGGTTCGCGGCGGCGCTCGCCGTCGATCAGGAAGAGCGGCCAGATCAGGTCGTCCACCGTGAGCACGTGCTCGCGCACGAGGCGGCGCGCCCAGTCGGTCTTGCGATTGCGGCGGGGGCGGCTGCGCAAGGCGAGGGCAGCCGAGGTGGTCTCCACGGCCTCGCGGGCGACCTCGCGCGCAACGGTACGGGGCAGGGGGGCGAGCCTGGCGGACATCCATCGCTCCGGAACGGGACGCCGCTCTCTAGCACGTTCGAACCGTTCCAAGAACCGCCGGCGCGTCGCACCGCGGCCCCGGCTGATTGACCCTCCGGCGCGCCCGCGCTCTAAGCCGGCGCCATGATCCAGCCAGACACCAACCACGAGCCGGAGATCATCTGCGAACGGCGAGGCGCCGCCGGGGTCGCGACCCTGAATCGACCGAAGGCCCTGAATGCCCTGACGCACGGCATGGTCTCGGCGCTGGCGGAGGCGTTGGACCGCTGGGAGCAGGACCCCGAAGTGACCCGCGTGGTCATCCGCGGGTCGGGCGAGAAAGCCTTCTGCGCCGGGGGCGACATCCGGCAGCTCTATGAGGCCGGCCGAGCCGGCCGCACCGACGAGGCGCTGCGCTTCTGGGCCGACGAGTACCGGCTGAACGTCCGCATCAAGCGCTACACGAAGCCCTACATCGCCCTGATCGACGGCATCGTCATGGGCGGCGGCGTCGGGGTGTCGCTGCACGGGCAGTACCGGGTGGCGGGCGAGCGCTACAGCTTCGCCATGCCGGAGGTCGGGATCGGCTTCTTCCCCGACGTCGGCGCGACCTACGCGCTGCCGCGCCTGCCGGGCGAGACCGGCCTGTATCTCGCGCTGACCGGTGCCCGCGCCAACGCGGCCGAGGCGGGCGCCATCGGCCTTGCGACCCACCGCGTCACGTCGAGCAGTCTCCCGGCGGTCCAGGCCGCGCTGGAGGCGGGCGAGCCCGTGGCGGAGGTGCTGGCGCGGGCCACAAAGCCGCCGGCCGGCGCCGGGCCGCTCATCGAGCACAGGCGGCTCATCGACCGCTGCTTCTGCGGAAGCTCCGTTGAGGAGATCCTGGCGGCGCTGGACCGCGAAGGGGAGGCCGGCTCGGCCTTTGCGCGCGACACCGCAGCCCTGATCCGGACCAAGGCGCCGTCCAGCCTCGCCATCGCCTTGGCGCAGGTCAGGCGCGGCCGCGACCTGTCCTTCGAGGACAGCATGCGGGCCGAGTACCGGATCGTGTCCCGCGTGGCTGCCGGTGCAGACTTCTACGAGGGCGTGCGGGCCGTGATCGTCGACCGCGACGGCCGCCCGCGCTGGAACCCGGACAGCCTGGCCGGGCTTCCGGCCGGCTTTGCGGACAGGCACTTCGCCCCGCTGGACGGACCCGAACTGGATCTGCCCGCATGATCGGCGCCCGCAGCGACGGGGCGCGGGCCAGCCGGGGCTCCGGACCGGACGAGATCCTGCGCGAGCGCGAGCCCTCCGGGGGCGTGAGCTGGAACCGCATCCTGGTCTGGTTCATGCGCGCGCTGGCTCTCGCCTGGCTCATGAAAGGTCTTCTCGCCTGGGCCGTGATCATGGGCATCACCAGCCAGAGCCCGTCCTTTCAGGACGCCTCGACAGGCTTCCAGGCCGCCATCATCTATTTCGCGCTGATCGATCTCGTGGCCGCGGTGGGCCTGTGGCTGACCTCGAACTGGGGCGGCGTGCTCTGGCTGCTCGCCGTAATGAGCCACCTCATCCTGGCGGTGTTCTTTCCCCGTTTCGTTTCCAACAGCGCGCTCGTCGTCGCTTTGTTTATCACCTGCATCATGGTCTATTTGGTTCTGTCATGGCTTGCTGCAGTTGAGGAATGACAACATCTCGCGCTGACGTGATGGTTGTCCTGTTCATAATCTTTTGACGCGTATTTTAGTGTCTGTTTACGCCAAGGGGTAAAGCGCCGATTCATCCTCTTGTTTAAAGTGCCCTTCATTCGCGCAACTTAGGTTCCCCTCACAAGCAGGACCGGGACACCCGGCGCGAACGCAAACAGCGGTGAGGCATCAATGAGCGCTCTGGCGAAGAAGATCCTTTCCCCGGCGGAGGAAGCTCCGGCGGCGGCGTCGAAGCCACGGTATCTGGAAGCTCTCGATCTCGTGGAGCGGCTGCATCGCCGGCTTCTGGACGTCATCAAGGACGAGTTCGAGCGGCGCGGCCGCGACGACGTCAACTCGGTCCAGGCGCTCCTGCTCTACAACATCGGCGACAAGGAGCTGACCGCGAGCGAGCTGCGGACGCGGGGCTACTATCTCGGCTCGAACGTCTCCTACAACGTCAAGAAGCTGGTCGAGATGGGCTACCTTCACCACGCCCGTTCGCGCATCGACCGCCGTTCGGTCCGCATCAGCCTGACCGAGAAGGGCAAGCAGGTGCACGAGATCGTCGCCGGCCTGTACGAGAAGCACGCCCGGACGATCGAGCCCATCGGCGGCATCTCGGACGACGATTTCGCCCGCCTCAACCAGTCCCTGGTGCGGCTCGAGCGCTTCTGGACCGACCAGATCCGTTACCGGCTCTGAGGCCGGAATGCCCCGCAGGGCGCGAGCCGCATGCGGCCGCGGGCCGTGAACGGGGCCGTGAACGGGGCCATGACGGGGCCGGCCGGTCCGGCTAGGGTCAGCTCGCCTGACGAGAGCCCCCGATGCGACCGCTTCCCCAGATCCTCGCCTATGCCGACGAGCTGACGGCGCTTCGGCGCGATTTTCACGCCCATCCGGAACTCGGCTTCGAGGAGGTCCGAACCTCGGGCATCGTCGCCGAGCGGCTCGCGAGCTGGGGCGTCGAGGTGCATCGCGGCCTCGGCCGGACAGGAATCGTCGGCGTGGTCGAGGGCGACGGGCGCGCGGGCGCCACGATCGGGCTCCGGGCCGACATGGACGCCCTGCCGATCCTCGAAACGAGCGGCGTCCCGTACAGTTCAGGCGCGCCCGGCAAGATGCACGCCTGCGGCCATGACGGGCACACCACCATGCTGCTCGGTGCCGCCCGCTACCTGGCCGAGACCAGGTCCTTTCCGGGCCGCGTCGTGTGCATCTTTCAGCCGGCGGAAGAGGGGCTGGGCGGTGCCCGGGCCATGATCGCCGACGGGCTGTTCGAGCGTTTCCCCTGCGACGAGCTCTACGGCTTACACAATTCGCCCAAGGGCCCCCGCGGCGAGGTCGCGGTGCGGCCCGGCCCCGCCATGGCGGCGGCGGACTTCTTCGACATCCGGATCACCGGCCGCGGCTCGCACGGGGCCATGCCGCAGCACGGCAACGACCCCACCATGGTGGCGGTCGCCATGGCCCAGGCCATGCAGACCATCGTCAGCCGCAACGTCGATCCGCTCAGGGCGGCCGTGCTGTCGATCACGCAGATCCACGCCGGTGCCGCCTACAACGTGGTGCCCGAGACGGCTCATCTGGCCGGCACCGTCCGGTGCTTCGACGGCGACCTGCGTGAGCTGATCCGGCGCCGCATCGGCGAGATCGCGGCCGGCGTCGCGGCCGCCTTCGGCGCCCAGGTCCATGTGGAGATCCGGGACATCTTCAGCGTGCTGGTCAACGGCGAGGCACAGAGCCAGGCCGCGCTCGATGTCGCCCGCGAAGTGGTTGGGCCGGATCTTGCTCGCGTCAGCTCCGAACCCATGATGGGATCCGAGGATTTCGCCGACA
>NZ_JAQGKF010000017.1 GCF_028290205.1 Enterovirga sp.
GGCCGTCCACAGGATCTCGGACGGTTTGCGGCCGTCGCGCGGATGGAAGCGGAACACCGGCGCCGAGGCGCCCTGCAGGATGGTGCCGAGGAAGATCTCGGTATCGATGCCGAGCAGCTGCGGCGCAGCCACGGCGGGCAGCATGGTGTCGGCTCCGAAGCCGTGCAGGCTGTTGTTCAGCGACGACAGCCCGCGAAACGGTCCGATCGCCGCCTGGCCGCTCCAGCCATAGGGGTGGGCCTCCGCCGTGAAGCTCGTCGGGATGGAGGTCGGGTTGTTGGTGGCGTCCACCGTGGTGTCGAAGCTGCCCGGCGGCCAGGCGCCGAGCATGGCCCGCACGGCCGGAACAAGCGCCGCCGGATCGGGCAGCAGGTCGCTGCGGCCGTTTGTCAGCCGGACGATGTTGTCCGTCCGGGTCTTGAAGGCGTCCAGCGAGCCGATCCCGGTCTGGGCGAAGAAGGCGGAGGGATTCGCCGACAGGGCGAGAAGCAGCCCGGCCTGCAGGTCGGTGTTCGGCGCACCCTCGACGACCCGGCCGGAGGCGGGATCCACCGTGGCGTGGCAAAGCGCGCAGGTGACGCCGACCCGCACGCGGCCACGGTCATAGGCGACCCGCACGCCCAGCGGCACAAAGCCGCCCCGCGGCACGTCGAGGCCGGTCGAGATCACCTCCCCGGCCCGGAACAGCCGCGTCCCGACCTGGACGTCGCGCGCGATCCTGACCTTGAGGTCGGTGGTGCCGGCACCCCAGAGGGAGGCGAGCGCGAGCGCCACCCCGGAGGGGGAGATGGCGCCGTCCATCAGGCCGGCCACATCGCTCAGAAAGATCTCGTTGCCCCAGGTCTCCCGGTAAAAGGCGTCGCGGCCGAGCGCCGCGAGCTCCGGACCGAGCCTCACCGCACCCGCCTCCGGGCTGAGGCTGCGCCGGCCCTCCTCCGTGCCGCCGAGACGCTCCGCCTCGGCGGCCGACACGGCGCGGCCGAAGACGTCGAAGGCCCCCGCCTGGGGCAGGCGCTCCGGGTTCAGGATCTCGGATTCCGCCGGCACCGCAGCGTGATCGAACCGCAGGGTCAGCGCGGCAATGGTCGAGACCGCAGCCGCCACCACCAGCAATGCCAGGAGGACGCGTACGCGCCGCGTCACCGCGCCGCCTCTCTGGTCCTGCCGAGCGCGGGCGGGCACAGCCTGTGAAGCCCCTCAGCAGCCAATCGCATTCGGGCTCCGCTCCGTCCTGGTGGGTGACGACCCTGGTGAGTGACGGCCGGAACGGGTCAGAGTTCCCCAGCCGCCGCCGGTTTTCAGCCCCTGTCGGTTGACCGGGCCTCCCCCGCCTCGCAAACAGCCGACTCCCTGGCGGGCTGCCCTGCGGCCGGCCGAGACCCATTTTTCCGGAGCGCTGTGCGCATGACAACCTGGCCCGTCCACGGCCGCATCAGCGGCCCCATCGTGATGATCGGCTTCGGCTCGATCGGCCGCGGCACCCTGCCCCTGATCGAACGCCATTTCGAGTTCGACCGCTCCCGTTTCGTGGTCATCGACCCGGAGGACCGGGACCGCGCGCTGCTGGATGAGCGCGGGATCCGCTTCATCCATCAGGGCGTCACGCGCGACAATTACCGCGATCTGCTGACGCCGCTCCTGCAGGAAGGGGGCGGCCAGGGCTTCTGCGTCAATCTCTCGGTGGACGTCTCCTCCCTCGCCGTGATGGAGCTCTGCCGCGAGATCGGCTCGCTCTATGTCGACACGGTCATGGAGCCGTGGCTCGGCTTCTATTTCGACAAGGCGGCCGGGCCGGAGCAGCGCTCCAACTACGCGCTGCGCGAGACCCTGCTGGCCGCCAAGCGGCGCAACCCGGGCGGCACCACGGCCGTGAATTGCTGCGGCGCCAATCCCGGCATGGTGTCCTGGCTCGTCAAGCAGGCGCTGGTGGACCTCGCGGCCGAGCTGAAGCTCGACGGCCCGGACCCGGCGAGCCGCGAGGACTGGGCCCGGCTGATGCAGCGGGTCGGAGTGAAAGGTATCCACATCGCCGAGCGCGACACGCAGCGGGCCCGCAACCCCAAGCCGCGCCAGGTCTTCGTCAACACCTGGTCGGTGGAAGGCTTCGTCAGCGAGGGCCTGCAGCCCGCCGAGCTCGGCTGGGGCACGTTCGAGCCCTGGATGCCGGCCAATGCCCGCCAGCACAGCGAAGGCTGCCAGGCCGCGATCTACCTGCTCCAGGCGGGAGCCGACACCCGCGTCCGCTCCTGGACGCCGACCGCTCAGGCGCAATTTGGGTTCCTGGTGACCCATAACGAGTCGATCTCCATCGCTGACTTTTTCACCGTGCGGGACGATGGCGGCCAGGTCCTCTACCGGCCCACCTGCCATTACGCCTACCACCCGTGCGACGACGCCGTGCTGTCGCTGCACGAGATGTTCGGCCAGGCGGGCGAGCGCCAGCCCGACTGGCACATTCTGGACGAGACGGAGATCGTCGACGGAATCGACGAGCTCGGGGTGCTGCTCTACGGCCACGGCCGCAATGCCTTTTGGTACGGCTCCCAGCTCTCCGTGGAGGAGACCCGCCGCATCGCGCCCTACCAGAACGCGACCGGCCTGCAGGTCACCTCGGCGGTGCTCGCCGGCATGGTTTGGGCGCTGGAGAACCCGGAAGCCGGCATCGTCGAGGCGGACGAGATGGATTACCGCCGCTGCCTCGAAGTGCAGCGCCCCTATCTCGGCCCCGTGATCGGCCGCTACACCGACTGGACCCCGCTCCACGGCCGGCCAGGCCTGTTCCCGGACGACATCGATCCGGCCGAGCCCTGGGCGTTCCGCAACGTGCTGGTCCGGAGCTGACGGAAGCTCCGCCGGCCGCGCCTTGGGGACGGGACCGCTTCGGCCGGTCCCGTCCCGCCATCCCGCCGAAGACCCGGGGCGGGTAAAAATCGAGCGGTTCGCCTCACGGCGGTTAAGGGATCGGGCGCTAGGGTCCGGCCTTCCGCCGAGGACCCCGGATGCTGTTCAAGAAGCCGCCACTCGCCAGCGACGACCGGCGGCTGTCGCCCCGGAAAACCGTTGCCCTGGAGGGCCGGATCTTCCTGCCGGGCGGCCGGGCCGTGTCCTGCATCACGGTCGACGTTTCCCAGAGCGGCGCGCGCGTCAAACTCGGCGGCAACGTGCTGCTGCCGGAGCGATTCGAACTCTCCATTCCGCCCGAGGCCAGCCGCCGGCCGGCCCGCCTCGTCTGGCGGTCGCAGGATGCGGTGGGCATCCAGTATCTCGACGGCTGAGCCCCCGCCGCGCACGCCGCGTGCGGGTCAGATAGCGGCCGCCCTCAGGGGGACGGGATGGCGCCGACCGCCTCGCCGAGATGACGCCTCGCCTCCACTGGCATGCCGATCTGCTTCGCGCCCGGCCGATCATAGGACGCGGGGCCCCGGAAGCGGCATGGCCCGTGCAGAGACGGCGATCGTGTCGGAGGGTACCCGGGGACGGTGGTGCTGCCAGAGAGGATTGAACTCTCGACCTCTCCCTTACCAAGGGAGTGCTCTACCACTGAGCTACGGCAGCGGGTCCGCGAAAAGTGCGTCGCGGCTGAATAGAGGATGGCCGGGTGCGGCGCAACCGCGCCGGTGCGATCATGCGGTCAGGCAGCACCGCTTGAACTTGCGGCCCGAGCCGCAGGGGCAGAGATCGTTGCGGCCGACCTCGCGCAGCGGGTTGCGGTGGGGCTCCTCGGGCTCGCCCTCCTCCTCGTCGTCGGCCAAAGCGGCTTCGAGCTCGGCGACCACGTCCTCGACATAGCCCAGGTCCCGGTCGGCGAATCGCGCGTTGTCCTCCGGACGCTCGACGGCCTCCTTCAGGGTCAGGGCGAACCAGTCCGGATCGCTGACATCCTGCAGGAGCCGCGCATCGGCGCGGGCCGCCGCGACCCGGTCGGCGAGGTCGGCCAAGCCGAGCAGCGCCACCGTCTCCTCCCAGCCCGTCCAGGCGGCGTCTCCGGCGCGGGCCGGGCGTTCGGCCTCGAAGCGCAGCAGAAAGGCCTCAGCCTCGGCCCGGGGGATGCGGCCCGCATGGGTCAGGAACGCATAGGCGCCGAACAGCGACCAGCGCAGAAACTCGTCGGTGTCGCGGTCGAAAATGGCCGCTTCGAGCGCCCGAACATCGCCGTCGAACACGCTGACGACCACGCGGGGCAGCGTGCCGCCCACGGCGTCGCCAATCCATTCCCCCGTGATTCCGTCCGGACGACGCAGCGCGCGCAGCAGCGGGGCACACAGCCGCTGCTCGCGCACGGCCGCGAGGGCATGCACGCCCCAGAAGAGAAGATTGGCGTCGCGCTCGGAGGGAGCGGGGCCTGAGGCTGCCGCCTCGAGCAGGGGCAGCACCGCCTCGGCGAGGCGGGCCGGCGAGCGGACCGCGCGTTCCAGCGCCTCGGCCGGCAGGTCGCGGGAGCTGGACAGCGCGGCGACGATGTCGCCGCCGCCCTGCCGCATGGGGATGTCGCCCGGATCGCGGCTCACGTGCGCAAAACCGCGCCGGCGCGCTTGGCCGCGGCCTCGACGATTCGGGCCGAGACCGCGTCGATCTCCCCGTCGGTCAGCGTGCGGCCGGTCGGCTGGAGGGTCACGGCGAGCGCGACCGACTTCATGCCCTCCCCGATGCCCGCCCCCTCATAGAGGTCGAACACGTCCGTGCGGCTGATCAGCGCCCGGTCGACATTGGCAACGGCGCGCAGCAGCTCGCCCACCGGCACGTCGCGGCCGAGCACGAAGGCGAAGTCGCGCGACACCGGCTGCAGGCCGGACAGGGCCAGCTTGGGCTTGATCTTGGTTGGCCGGTACTTCGGCAGCGGCAACTGATCGAGGGTGATCTCGAAGGCCACGGGCGCGCCCTTCAGGTCGAGCGCCTTGAGGATGCGGGGATGCACCTCGCCAAAATGGCCGACGGCGCCCTTGGGCCCGAAGGAGAGCGTGCCGGAGCGGCCGGGATGGAGCCAGTCGGGCCCGCCGGCCGAGACCTGCAGCCCACCGGCCGGGATGCCGAGCGCGGCCAGCAGCGCCAGGGCGTCTGCCTTGGCGTCGAAAGCGTCCACGGGTCGGGCGGCTCCGTCCCAATGCCGGCCGGCGCCGACGGCCCGCGCCGTGCCGCGCCGGAGACCGGCCGCCCGCATGGTCTGGCCCTCGGGCTCGTCCGTGGCGAAGCACTGGCCGACCTCGAACAGGGCCGTGTCCGGAAAGCCCCGGTCGGCGTTGCGGCCGGCGGCCCGCAGAAGACCCGGCACCAGGCTCGGCCGCATGTCGGACAGGTCCGCCGCGATGGGGTTTGCGAGTTGCAGCGAACGATGGCCGCCGCCGAACAGCTTGGCGTCCTCGTGCGCAATGAAGGACCAGGTCACGGCCTCCACCATGCCGCGGGCGGCGAGTTCGCGCCGGGCCAACGCCGTGCGGCGCTGCAGCACGGTCAGGATCGGCTTCGCCACGGCCTGTTCCAGGCGCGGCAGCGGCTCGGGTCGGATGCGGTCGAGGCCGGCAATGCGGATCACCTCCTCGACCAGATCCGCCTTGCCTTCGATATCGGGCCGCCAGGACGGCGGCAGCACCTTCACGCGGTCGCCCTGCCCGGCCACCGTGAAGCCGAGCTCCTGGAGGATGACCTTGCTTTCGGCCCGGGGCAGATCCAGGCCCGAGAGACGGCGGATCTCCGTCCAGGGAAAGTCGATCGGGTGCTCGCGCTCGGGAATCTGGCCGGCGAAGCTCGCCTGCGACGGCTCGCCGCCG
>NZ_JAQGKF010000020.1 GCF_028290205.1 Enterovirga sp.
CCGGGCTGCTGCGATTGACCTTCGGGTCGTTCGTGCTCCTTCGGGGGTTCGACTTCATGGTGGAGGTGATCGGCATGTTCGGGGTTGGTGAAATCCTCCTCACCATGGAGGAGGGCCTCGCCTTCTAGGGCACCCGGGCCAAGATCGACCCGCGGGTGGTGCTCGAGACCTGGAAGCAGCTGCCGCGGCTCTGGCTCACCATGATCCGCTCCTCCATGGTCGGCTGCTGGATGGGCATCACCCCGGGCGGAGCGACGCCGGCGTCCTTCATGAGCTACGGCCTGGCCAAGCGCTTCTCCAAGGACGGCGGGAAGTTCGGCACGGGCCAGATCGAGGGCGTCGTCGCGCCTGAGACCGCGGCCCACGCGGCCGGAACCAGTGCCCTCCTGCCCATGCTGACGCTGGGCATCCCGGGCTCGCCGACGGCAGCCGTGCTGCTGGGCGGGCTGCTGATCTGGGGTCTGCAGCCCGGGCCCCTGCTGTTCGTCGAGCAGAAGGACTTCGTGTGGGGTCTGATCGCCTCGATCTACATCTCGAACGTGGCCGGGCTGATCGTCGTGCTGACCACGGTGCCGCTCTTCGCCGCGATCCTGCGCATCCCGTTCAGCATCATCGCACCCATCATCCTCGTGATCTGCGCCGTCGGGGCCTATACGGTGCACAATGCCTTCGGCGACATCATCGTGATGCTGATCTTCGGGGTGGTGGGCTACGTGTTCAAGAAGCTGTCCTACCCGCTGGCGCCCCTCGTCCTTGCGCTGGTGCTCGGCGACATGGCCGAGAGCTCGTTCCGCCAGGCGATGCTCCTGTCGCAGGGTAGCCTGACGATCTTCTGGGCCAACGGGCTGGTCGGCTCGATCGTGACGCTGGCGCTGGTCATGCTGTTCTGGCCCATGCTCTCGACGGTGGTGGGCAAACTCGCGCCCCGCCGGGCGCTGCCGGCGCAGTAGCGCCGTCCCCCGCGGCGGCTTACTCTGCGGTCGGGGACAGGTCCCGGCCGCACCGAGGCCCGTCCCGAGCCCCCCAGCGCCCGGAGTCCCGCCTTGGTCAGACCGCACCGCATTGCCGCCATCCCGGGAGACGGGATCGGCCAGGAGGTGATCGCCGCCGGGATCGAGGTGCTGGAGGCCCTGGCCGAGCGGGAGGGCCTGCGCTTCACCTTCGACCATTTCGACTGGGGGTCCGCCTATTACCGGCGGCACGGCGTCATGATGCCGGCGGACGGGCTCGCAGCGATCCGTGACCACGACGCCATCTTCTTCGGCGCGGTCGGCGCTCCGGACGTGCCCGACCACGTGACGCTTTGGGGCCTGCGGCTCGCCATCTGCCAGCCCTTCGACCAATACGCCAACGTCCGGCCGACCCGGATCCTGCCCGGCATCACCAGCCCGCTCCGCAACGTCTCGGGGCCGGAACTCGACTGGGTCATCGTGCGCGAGAATTCCGAGGGCGAGTATGCGGGCGTCGGCGGGCGCGTGCATCGCGGCCTGCCCGAGGAGGTCGCGACCGACGTGTCCATGATGACCCGGGCCGGCGTCGCCCGCATCATGCGCTACGCCTTCGCGCTCGCCCGCTCGCGCCCCCGCAAGCTCCTGACCGTGGTCACGAAGTCGAACGCCCAGCGCCACGCCATGGTGATGTGGGACGAGATCGCGGCCGAGGTCGCGGCCGAGTTCCCGGACGTGACCTGGGACAAGATGCTGGTCGACGCCATGACCATGCGAATGACGCTGCGGCCGGAGACACTGGACACGGTGGTGGCCACGAACCTCCACGCCGACATCCTGTCGGACCTCGCGGCCGCGCTGGCCGGCTCGCTCGGCATCGCGCCAACGGCCAACATCAACCCGGAGCGGCGTTTCCCCTCCATGTTCGAGCCGATCCACGGTTCCGCCTTCGACATCACCGGCAAGGGCATCGCGAACCCGATCGGCACGTTCTGGACCGCCACCCTGATGCTCGACCATCTCGGCGAGCCACGGGCCGCTGCCCGGCTGATGCGCGCCATCGAGCGCGTCACGGCCGATCCGTCCCTGCACACGCCGGATCTCGGCGGGCAGGCCACCACCCGGCAGGTCACGGATGCCGTGGTGGCGGCCATCCGGGGCGACAACGCCTAGAGGCAGGGCGACGGGAACAGGGCCCAGGAGGGCGGCCGTGGCCCCCGCCGCATCCCGGCCCGACCCGGCCGGCCCGGCCCTGTTCCGGCCGGACCCGGTGCTGGCGGTCGGGATCGTGGGGGAGGATTGCGATCCCGGTTTCGTGGCCGAGCTGGCCCCGGTTCTCGCAACGCTGTCGGAGGCCTGCGGCCGGATCGTGGCGCGGGATGCGGAGTTCTTTTCGGGAGCGCGGCCGCGAATCCGGCTCGTGGTGCGGGCGGGGTCGGCGGAGGTCGAGCGCGGCCTGGCCGAGATCCTGCTGCCCATCGGAGGTGAACTCGGCCTGATCGGGGCCGGCGAGCCGCGGCCTACGGACGAGGGCGCGCGCGTGCTGTGGCTGCCCGGGCCGGCCGGAGATCCGGATGTGGCCGCAGAACGGGCCGACGCGCTGCTCGACCAGAGCGACCTCCTTCTGGCCTCTTGGGACGGGCAGCCCGATGCGCGGCCGGGTTCGGCGGGAGCCATCCTCCAGGAGGCGGTGGAGCGGCGCCTGCCGGTGCTGCTGCGCCGGGCCGGCGGCCCGGTCCAGGTGGTCGACGACCCGGCTGAACGGCTTCTGCCCGCGCTTGCCGCGCGGCTGCCGCGCGTCGGACTCGCGGACAATCTCGAGGCGGTTCTGGCGCGCGCCTTCGCGCCGCCCTCTGGCCCGGAGGAGAGGCAGGCGCTGCGCGACTGCCTGGCCGAACCGGGCCGGGTCGGATCGCGCCGGCCCGAATACCCCGCCTTCCTGCTCCTGGCGGCCAGGCCGCGGCCGTCGGGCGAGGACGTGCCGGGGCTCGGCCCGGCCGAGGAATGGGCGAGGGCCGAGCAGATCGCCGGCGGCATCTCGCCCGAGGCAGCGAGCGGCGTCGCCGGTCAGGCCCGGCGGCATGCCCGCATGGAGCAGCTCGCGGCCTTCTATGGCCGGCGCGCCCGGTCCGGCACAGTTCTGCGCTATTCCGGGCCGGCCTTCGGCGCCCTGATGATCGCCGTGCTGGCGATCGTGGCGCCGCAGATGAGCCTGGGCTGGCTCGGGGTTCAGGCCGTGGTCATGACGCTGACCATCACCGAGGCGGCATTCGCGACCCGGGGCCGGTGGAGCGAGCGCTGGCTGGATTACCGCTCGCTCGGCGAGCGCCTGCGCTGCGACCGCTTCCTGCTCCCGCTCGGGATCGGTCTTGGCCGGCTCGAGGTCGAGGGCGAGTCGGCCGACCCCGCCTGGATGCGCTGGTGCCACCGTCGTCTGAGGCGCGCCGAGGTCCCCGCGGGCGTGGTCAGCGACGAGGTGGTCCGCCAGGCCTTCCGGCACCTGGCCGAGGTCGAGATCGCGGGCCAGATCCGGTACCACGAAAGCGCAGCCCTTCGCTTCCGGAGCCTCAGCCGGCGGCTGCGCCAGATCGCGGCCGGCTCCGTGCTGTGCATTGCGGGTGCCAGTCTGGCGCTGTTCGGCCAGGGCCTGTTGGGAGCTGGTGCGCCCGGCATCGAGGCGGTGCTGCTCGCTCTCCTGATCACTCTGCCGTCGGTGTTTCTGGCGGCACGCGGCCTGCGGCTCGAAGGCGCCTTCGACCTCGCCGCCGCCCGTTCGGAACAGACATTGGCCGCTCTCCGGAGGCTGCGCGATCGGATGGGGGCGGGCCCGCTCAGCTACGGGCGCCTCGTCCAGGCCTCTCGGGCCGCGGCCGGGGCGATGGTCCTGGAGACAGGAGACTGGCGCATCGGCGTGCAGCGCTCGCGCACGCCCTATCGGGCCTCGCCACCGACCGCGCCGGCCGAAGCGCCCCGGGGGGCGTCCCGACCGTGACCTGCCGCAACGGCAGCCGTGCTCAGGCCATGGAGGCGGCCCGGGCGGCGTTCCCGGCTGCGGGCGGTTCGCGGGAGGCGGACGCCGCCGGCGCCAGCGGGTAGGCCGCTTCCACCAGATAGGGGCCGCCGCCAACCGAGTCGCGGGCCGAGAAGATCACGAACCGGGTCGCCGTGAAGGACAAAGGCGGAAAGCGGCCGTGCCGCGCGATGGCGGCGGCGATGTCGCCCGGCCGCACATCCCTCAGCCGCGCCAGGGTGACGTGCGGCGTGAACTTCCGGGTCTCGGGGGGCAGACCGGCCCGGCGCAGCAGCTTCTCCTGCTCGGCCTGGAAGCGGGTGAGCTCGGGGGTCGGCACCACCCGGGCGTACAGCGCCCGGGGCCGGTCGCCGCCGAACACGCCCAGCGCGTCCAGCGACAGGGTGAGGGCCGAGCGGTGCCGCGCCTCGCCGAGCAGCGCTGCCGCATCGCGGGCCGTGCCGTGATCGACATCGCCCAGGAAGCGCAGGGTGACGTGGTAATGGGCAGGCTCGATCCAGCGCGCGCCCGGAACGCCGCCCCGCAGCGAGGCGAGTTCGTCAGCGATGCCGGCAGGGATCTCCAGGGCGGTGAACAGGCGGGGCATCGAGAGCTCCTGATCTGGCCCCGCATCCTTGCGGCGACGGCGCCCCCCCGCAACCCGGCCGGATCGGGTGTCAACAATCGGCCTGCGGCGCCCGCCCCTGGCCCGGGGTGGTACGCGGTGGCCGGGGCGGCTAAGTGGAAAGCCGACGACAGGCGGCGGAGGACCACGGATGCATCACGAGGCCGGCCTCCTGGTGACGATTGTCCTCGGCCTCGTCATGGCCTTCGCCTTCGGCTTCGTGGCCGCCCGGCTCCGCATGCCGCCGCTCGTCGGCTACCTCGTGGCCGGCATCGCGCTCGGCGGAAGCACGCCGGGTCCGGTCGCCGATGCCGGCCTAGCCAGCCAGCTCGCCGAGGTCGGCGTCATTCTGCTGATGTTCGGGGTCGGCCTCCATTTCTCGCTCGACGATCTCAAGGCCGTCCGCTGGATCGCGGTGCCGGGCGCCATCGCTCAGATCGTCGCGGCCACCGCCATCGGCGCCCTGGTCGCCCTGCTGTGGGGCTGGAGCTTTGGCGGCGGGCTCGTCTTTGGGCTGGCGCTTTCGGTCGCCAGCACGGTCGTGCTTCTCAAGGCACTGGAGGAGCGTAACGCGCTCGAGGGGGCGAACGGCCGCGTCGCGGTCGGCTGGCTCATCGTCGAGGACCTAGCCATGGTCCTGGCCCTGGTGATGATCCCGGCCTTCGCCGGCCTGCTCGGCGGCAAGGTGGCCGAGCCGGTTTCGGGCGGCGGCGCCCTGCTGGCCGGCCTCATCACCATCGTCAAGGTCGGCGCCTTCCTGCTGCTGATGCTGATCGCGGGGCCGCGGCTCATGCCACCGATGCTGCGGCAGGTGGCGCGGCTTGGGTCACGCGAACTCTTCACGCTGGCCGTCCTGGCTGCGGCGCTCGGGATCGCCTACCTGGCCGCGACGATGTTCGGCGTGTCCTTCGCGCTTGGCGCGTTCTGCGCCGGCATGGTGCTGTCGAAATCCGAATTCAGCCACAAGGCCGCGACCGAATCGCTGCCGCTGCAGGATGCCTTCGCGGTTCTGTTCTTCGTCTCGGTCGGCATGCTGTTCGACCCCTCCGTGCTGTGGCGCGACCCGCTGGCGGTGCTGCTCACGCTGCTGATCATCGTGGTCGGCAAGTCGCTGGTGGCGATGGTCATCGTGCTGCTGCTCGGCTACCCCGCCCCGACGGCCGCGATGGTGGCGGCAAGCCTCGCCCAGATCGGAGAGTTCTCCTTCATCCTGGCCGCGCTCGGCATCGCGCTCGGCCTCATGCCGGTGGAGGGGCGGGATCTCATCCTGGCCGGCGCGATCTTGTCGATTATGCTGAACCCGCTCGCTTTTCTGGCGATTGGCCCCGTCTCGGGCTGGGTCACAGCCTTGCCCGCCCGCTTCGCCGGGCGGGCGCGCCGGCAGGCGAAATTCGCCCGGCTCGAACGTGCGCTGGAGCAGCGGCGGGCCGAGGCCGAGGCGCTGGCACCGCACCGCGTGTCGCTCAGCTCCGAGGAGGTCGGTGACCGCTTCCCGATTTTCGGGCGGCTGCCGCCCGAGGCTCGCGCCGAGCTCACGGATCTGTTCGTGCCGCGGCGCGCCTCGCCCGGCGAGCGCATCATCCGGCGCGGCGACGCTGCGCACGAGATCTTCTTCATCGCCTCCGGCGAGGTCGAGGTGTCGCTGCCGAACGGTTCGGTGCGGCTCAAGGCCGGCGACTTCTTCGGGGAGATGGGGGTGCTGTCCGGCAATCCCCGCACCGCCGACGTGACGGCGATCGACTATTGCGAGTTCGAGATGCTGAGCCGGCGCGACCTCCTGTTCTTCCTGGACCGGCATCCGGAGCTCACGGCCGCGATCAGCGACGTGGCTGACCGGCGGACCGAGATGAACCAGGCCGGGCCGCTCCCGGCGGCGAGCTGAGGCCTGCTCAGCCGGCGCGGCGTTCGCTCAGGAATGTCTGCATCCGGTCGAGGGCGCGCGCGATGTTCTCGGCCGAGTTGGCGTAGGACACCCGAATGAAGCCTTCGCCGTGGATGCCGAAATCCGGCCCCCCGATGGTGGCGACGCCGGCGCTGTCCAGCAGCGCCGTCGCGAGGGGCTTCGCCTTCCAGCCTGTGCGGGACACGTTGGGGAAGGCGTAGAAGGCGCCCTTGGGCGTGATGCAGGACACGCCGGGGAGCCGGTTCAATCCCTCCACCACCAGGGCGCGGCGCTGGTCGAAGGCCTTCATCATCTCGCGCGGGGCATCCTGTGGTCCGTTCAGCGCCGCGACCCCGGCCCATTGCGTCGGGGCATTGACGCAGGAGAAGGAGTTCACGGCGAGCTTGCGGGCCATGTCGTAGAGGCGGGCCGGCCAGACCGACCAGCCGAGCCTCCAGCCGGTCATGGCGTAGGTCTTGGAGGCGCCGTCCAGATAGATCAGCCGGTCGCGGATTTCCGGATAGGCGAGGAGGCTGACATGCTCCTCGCCGTCATAGGTCATGGTGCCGTAGATCTCGTCGGACAGGACGGCCACGTCCGGGAACCGGGCGAGGCCCGCGACCAGCGCGTCGATCTCGCGCTTCGGCGTCACGCCCCCGGTCGGGTTCGCCGGCGAGTTCAGGATCAGAAGCCGCGTGCGCGGGGTCAGCAGCGCCAGCGTCTCCTCGGCCGAGAAGGCGAAGCCGTTCTCCTCCCGGATCGGCACCGCGACCGGGGTCGCGCCCGTGTACTCGATCATGGAGCGGTAGATCGGGAAGCCGGGGTCCGGATAGAGGATTTCGGCGCCGGGCTCGCCGAACATCAGGATGGCGGCGAACATCGTCACCTTGCCGCCCGGCACGATCATCACCTGGCCGGGCGAGACCTCGGCGCCCAGCCGACGGTGCAGGTCGGCAGCCACCGCCTCGCGCAGCGGCAGGATGCCGGTCGCCGGCGTGTAGCCGTGCTGGCCGTCGCGCAGCGCCTTCACGGCCGCCTCGACGATGTGAGGCGGGGTGGGAAAGTCGGGCTGGCCGATCCCCAGATTGACGATGTCGCGCCCGGCTGCCGCGAGGTCGGTTGCCCGTGCCAGCACCGCGAAGGCGTTTTCCTCGCCGATCCGGTCGAAATTCCCCACCGTGTGCAGCATGGCGCGCCTCCTCGCGTGCACTCCGGCACGTCGGCCGGGATATGGCCGAAGCGGCCCGGCTTGAACAGTCGAGGGGTGCGCCTGCTCCCGTCTGCCGTTATGAGGGGCGCCGGCCGGACCGGGATGGGCGGCAGCGGGACGGGACCGGTTGAGCAAGCTGAAACGGATCGAGCCGCGCACGAACGGCGCCGAAGAGCCTCCGAAGGCCTCGCGGCGCCGGCAGCGCCTGGCGAGCGAGCCGACCTCGCGCCGCATCCGGCCGAGCGACCGCTGGGAGGCCGGCTTTCTGCGTCTGCCGGCCGGCAGCCGCGGCCGTCCCCTGAGCTACGTCGTGGACGGGCTTGGCATCTATTACGACGCGACCGCCGCGAGCGAACTCGAGACCGTCCTGCAGGAGGGCGGCTGGCAGGCCTCCGAATTGATGGCCCGGGCGGAGCACGGCACCGTCCAGCTCCGTCGCCGGCGCCTGTCCCTGTGCAACGATCCGCGCCGCATTCCTCTGGAACTCGCCCTCGAACGGCTCGGCCGCCCCCGCGGCACGGCCGCGGACCTGGTGGTGGTGATCGACCAGCCCCGGGAGGATCTCGGCCCGGGCTTCGCGCTGGCCGGGCCGGAACGGTTCCGGCTCATGCTGGACGCGGCCCGAGCCGAGAACCCGGATTCGGAAATCGTGGTGGTGCGCGACCCCGCCGCGCCGATCGGGTCCGGACAGGGCCATCTGGAGGCGGCGGCTGCAGCGGCCGGAATTCCGCTGGTGAGCGACCCGGTCGAAAGCTGGTCGGTCGCGGAAAGCTGCCGACGGCTCTATTGCGTGGCCGCTCATGTGGGTTTCGAGGCCGCCCTGGCCCGCAAGGCGGTGACCTGCTTCGGCGTCACCTTCTATTCCGGCTGGGGGTTCACCGACGATCGGCTGCTGACGCCGCGCCGCACCAGCCGGCGCAGCGTGACGGAGGTCTTCGCCGCCGCCTATCTGCTCTACTCACGCTATTTCGAGCCCTATGAAGGCCGGCCGATCCGGTTCGAGCAGGCGCTGGACCTGCTCGAACTGGTCCGCACGCGCCATCGCGAGAACGCCATCCGGACCGTCTGTTTTGGCTTCGCGCCCTGGAAAACCCCCTGGCTCGGCCGCACCCTCGGCGCGCCGGGCTTTGCGCCGCGGATCTCGACCGCCGCGACCGTGACGCCCGGCGAACTCCGGGACGCAGAGCGGGCGGTGGTCTGGTCGAGCCGCTCGCCGGCCGGCACGGACGAGAGCTGCCGGCAGGCCGGAATCCCGCTGCTCCGGATGGAGGACGGCTTCCTGCGCTCGATCGGTCTCGGCGTGGGGTTGCGGCAGGGTGCCTCCTACGTGCTCGACGGAGCGGGCGTCTATTACGACGCCACGGGGCCGAGCGACCTCGAACGGTTGCTGGAGACGGGCGAGTTCGACGCAGCCTTGCTGGACCGGGCGCGCGCTCTGCGCGAGCTCGTGGTCGGGGCGCGGCTCAGCAAGTACAATGTGGGCACGGCGGCGATGCCGCCCTTGCCGCCGGATCGGCGCGTGGTGCTGGTCGCCGGACAGGTGGAGGACGACGCCTCCATCGCCCGCGGCGAAACCACGGTGGCGGGCAATCTCGGCCTCCTGCGCCGCGCCCGCGAGCGCCACCCCGAGGCCTACCTGGTGTACAAGCCGCATCCCGACGTGGAGGCGGGCCTTCGGCCCGGCTACGTGCCGGCGGCGGACCTGGCCGGTCTGGCCGATCTGGTGCTGCGGGACGTGGCGGCTCCGGACGCGATCGACGCCGCCGACCAGATCGAGGTTGCGACCTCGCTGCTGGGCTTCGAAGCGCTGCTGCGCGGCAAGCCGGTGGCCACGCACGGTCTGCCCTTCTATGCGGGCTGGGGTCTGACGGAGAGCCCGTCCTGTCCCCGCCGCACCCGGCGGCTGAGCCTGGACGAACTGGTCGCCGGCGCGCTGATCCTCTATCCGCGCTACGTCGACCCGCCGACGGGCCTGCCTTGCACGCCCGAGGTGCTGGCCCGCAGGCTGCGCACGGGCGACCCCAAGCTGACGCGCCGGGAGCGCCGCGTGGAAGGCTATCTCAAGCAGGTCTGGTCCTTCGTCTGGCGGCGCCTGCTGCGGCCCTAGCCCGTTGCGCTGGCCGGTCCGGGGAGGCCCGGCCCAGCGTCTGACACGGGCCGGCGCTGGCCGGCCGTCCAGACCGAGACGCGAATATGCGCCCGCTCAGTGGCAGCGAGCTCGCGGACGAGCCGGAGGGCGAGCTGGCGGCCGCGCTCCTCGAAATCCGCCTCCTGCGCCTCCGACCAGAGCGGCGGGCCGCCGGGATCCTCGAGGTTGAACGAGCCGTCCCGCTCAGCCGCCCAGGAATCCAGATCGCGCGCGAGCGACCACGAGATGCCGAGGGCGTCCGGCGCCACGCAGCCAAAGCGATCCGGCTCGTCAAACCAGACCGGGTGGCACTGGTAGTCCGACATGACGTCGAGCCCGCCCGTGATCTCCTCCTCCGGGCCAACGGGACGGGGCGCCGGATCGAACGTCACGCGGTCCGGGCCGAGTTCAGCGACGAGCCTCGCCTGGAGCGGCCGGCCGAGCGCCTCCAGCCGGGCCAACCCGTCCGGGGTCCGGATCCGGCACCGCCGTGGATCGGTCGGATCCGCCACCTCGCGGAACAGCGAGAGCCAGTTCTCGATCAGATGCGACACGTCGTCGGATACGAGCCGCTCCTGGATCCCGCACTCGAGCGGCGCACCCGTGGCGGCCTCGCGCAGGGCGCCGAGGTTCCACGAGGGCGTCAGGACGACGCGCAGCGTCCCGCTCTCCAGCGCCAGGATCTGCGCGCTCGGCTCGGCCGGAAGGTCTTCATCCTGGGCGAGGGGGGTGCCGTTCGGGTCTCCGGTCGGTGCCGGCCGTGGGCGTCGGCCCGGCATGCCGGCGAAGAGCCAGGCCGCGTAGCCGGTCAGCAGAAGGGCGGCCGTGCCCGCGACGGCCGCGACCCAGGGCTGCTCGGCCACCGGCCGGAGCACCCCGTTCCAGGCGGCCAGGCCGCCAAGCCCGGCCACCGCGCCGAACGCGGCGCAGGCGATCCAGCTCGTCCGCCGGGCTTCGGGCGGGGGCGGGTCGTCCGGATCGACGTAGCGCGGCGCGGCGAGCAGGAAGGCGATCTGGCCGGCCCAGGCGAGGGCCAGAAGCGGCGCGGCGGCCGCAAGTCCGGCGCAGAGCGCGATGGCGGCCCAGCCGGTCACGATCGAACTCGCCAGAAGGTAGTGTTGCCGGTGCCGCTCCCCGGGCGAAGTCCCCTGCTCGCCCAGGGTGAGGGCGTTCAGAGCCTCGGACAGGAGGCGGTCCATGGCGACCGCCCGCAAACCGAACAGGGCGGCCAGAAGATAGAAGATGCCGACGAGGCGAAGGCCGATTCCGAGCGCCTCGTCCACCTCGCCGGGGCCGCTACACGCCGCGCCAGCGCGGCGCGCGCTTGTTCAAAAAGGCGTCCATGCCCTCGCGGAAATCCTGGCTCGTGTAGCACATCAGGATCAGGTCATGGCCCTCTTCGCGGGTCATGCGGTGGCCGAGGCGACGGATCGCTTCCTTGGTGGCCTGCAGCGTCAGGGGCGCGTTGCCGGCCACCGTGCGGGCGAGTTCGGTGGCGCGGACGGCCAACGCCTCGGCATCGGGCACCACCTCGCTCAACAGCCCGACCGCCAGCGCCTCCTGGGCGTCCACCAGACGGGCCGTGAAGATCAGGTCCTTGACCCGAGCCGGGCCGATCAGGGCTGTCAGGCGGGCGATGTTGGAGACCGCCAGGCAGTTGCCGAGCGTGCGGGCGATCGGGAAGCCGAAGCGGGTGGAGGCCGTGCCGATGCGGATGTCGCAGCAGGCGGCGATCCCGGCCCCGCCGCCCGTGCAGGCCCCGGCGATGGCCGCGATGGTGGGCTTGCGGCAGCTCTCCAGGATGCCGAGCACCCGGTCGATGCGCCCCTCGTATTCAAGCGCGTCCTCGGGACCCTTGAAGGCCCGGAACTGGGAGATGTCGGTGCCGGCCGCGAAGGCCTTGTCGCCGGCCCCGGTGAGCAGCACGACCTTGATCTCGGGGTCGTCGCTGGCGGCGGCGCAGATCTCGGCCATCCGCTCATACATCCGGAAGGTGAGGGCGTTGCGGGCCTGCGGCCGGTTGAAGGTGATGCGGGCGATGCCGTCGTCCACCGCGTAGAGAAGGTCGTTGTCGGCGGAGGGGTCCGGGGCGATCTGGGCGCTCATGGGTGACCTCGGTGAGCGCCATTCTGGCGCCGGCCTGGTTGTTTCCCACCCAGGCCGCGTGGTTGGCAACCCGCTCGTCAGAAGCGCAGATGCACCTTGATCGCCCGTGTCCGGTCGGCCGCGAGGGCGAAGGCTGCCGGGAGGTCGGAGGCCGGCATCTCAGCCGACAGGATCGGGGCCACATCGATCCGCCCGCTCGCCAGAAGGGCAACCGCGGTTCGAAACTCCGCCCCGAAGCGAAAGCTGCCGACGAAGTCGATTTCGCGCGCCATCAGTCGGTTCACCGGAACCGGCACGTCCCCAGGCGGCATCATGCCGATCTGCACCACGCGGCCGCCCGGCCGCACCACACGGAACAGGGAGGCGAGCGCCGCGGGCGCGCCCGTGGCCTCCAGTGCGACGTCGAACCGGCCGCGGTCGGCCTCGTAGCGGGCCAGCCCGTCGGGCTCCTGCCCGACACGGATCGTCTCGGCCGCCCCGATTTCGCGCGCGATGCGGAGCGGCTCCTCGGCAAGGTCGGTGACGGTGATGCGGGCGGCCCCGGCGAGCCGCGCGGCCATGACGAGGAGGAGGCCGATCGGCCCGGCGCCGGCCACCACCACGTCCCGGCCGAGAAGCTCGCCGGCCCGGCGGATCCCGTGCAGGGCCACGGCCAGCGGCTCGGCTGTAGCCGCCACCCGCATCGGCACCGTGTCGGGCACCGGCACGCATTGGTCGGCCCGGGCCACGAAGCGCTCGCTGAAGGCGCCCTGGACATGCGGATCGCGCGCCGCGGAGCCGAAGAAGCGCATGTCGCGGCAGAGATGGCCGCGACCCTCCCGGCAATCCGCGCAGGAGAGGCACGGCCGGCTCGGATCCACGGCGACCCGCATCCCGGGCGCGAGACCGGCCACCGCGCGGCCCGTCTCGAGGACGGTGCCGGCGACCTCGTGACCGAGCACCATGGGCCGGCGAACGGCGAAGTCGCCGACCCGGCCCTTGCCGTAATATGACAGGTCGGAGCCGCAGATCCCGCCCGCCCCGAAGGTGATCCTGACCTCGTCGGGGCCGAGCTCCCCCTCGGGGACGTCGTCGAGCCGCAGGTCGCGGGCGGCATGGATCACGGCGGCCCGCATGGCTCTTCTCCCGTCCCGGTAAGTCCGTCACACTTCCCCACAACGAGGTGGCCGGCAAGCCACCCCTCCTGGGAGGTGCCCGTGTCGCTCACGCTCTTTGATCTCTCCGGCCGGACGGCGCTGGTCACCGGGTCGAGCCAGGGGATCGGCCTTTCGCTGGCCCGCGGCCTTGGCGCGGCCGGGGCGCGGCTGGTCCTGAACGGGCGCGAGGAGGGGCGGCTGCGGGCGGCCGTGGCCTCGCTCCGGACAGACGGCATCGCCGCGGAGGCTGCGGCCTTCGACGTCTCGGATCCGGAGGCGGTCGGGGCGGCGGTGGACCGGATCGAGCGGGAGGTCGGCCCCCTCGACATCCTGGTCAACAATGCCGGCATCCAGCGCCGCCGGCCGCTCGAGGACTTCCCCGTCGAGACCTGGCGCGAGATCATGCGGATCAATCTCGACAGCGTGTTCTATGTCGGCCAGGCGGTCGCCCGGCATATGATCCCGCGCGGCCGCGGCAAGATCATCAACATCGCCAGCCTGCAGAGCGAGGCCGCCCGCTACTCGATCGCGCCCTACACGGCTTCCAAGGGCGCGGTGAAGAACCTGACCAAGGGCATGTGCACCGATTGGGCGCGGCACGGCATCCAGGTGAACGCCATCGGGCCGGGCTATTTCGTGACGCCGCTGAACCAGGCTCTCGTGGACGACCCGGCCTTCGACGCCTGGCTGAAGACCCGCACCCCGGCCGGCCGCTGGGGCCGGGTGGAGGAGCTGCAGGGCGCGGCAATCTTTCTCGCCTCCGGGGCCTCCGACTTCGTCAACGGCCAGGTGCTGTATGTGGATGGCGGCGTGCTGGCCACGCTCTAGGCGCGGCGGGCCACGCTCTCGCGGCGGCGGCCGCTCAGCAGGGATTGCCGCTGTCGGGGGCGCCGCAGGACACCGCCCGGAAGCGCTCCTTCAAGGCGCCGTACAGGGCGGGGACGCCGAGCCGCTCGAGCCCGGCGTGGATCGGCTCCGCCAGGGCCAGCGCCACGTCGGTGACGGGGCCGGGCGGCCGCTCGCGCAGCGCGCCGACGATGCTGCCGGGGATCAGGAGGCCGAGCAGCAGCAGGGTCACGTAGATCGTCACGGCCGCCTGGCGCAGGGCGTGCGGACGGGGGCGGGCCACCGGGATGGTGATGGCGAGCCCGGAGGGGGGCGGGACGTCGTCGTCTGGAGCTGGAGGCCGCATGGTCAGAACTGGAAGTAGATGAAGGGCGGCACGCCCGCCGGGGCGAAAACCGCGATGGCGTAGATGGCAGCCGTGCAGAGCGCGATCTTGGCCGGCATGGGGGCGGCGTCGAAGCCGCGGCCAAGCCGCCGCTGCATGTCGGGCGGCACGAACTGGGTGGCCGCCCCGATCAGGACGAGGGCCGCCACGAAGGGTGACATCGTGGTGGTCCACTCACCCGACTGCGCCATCCGCGCGAAATAGGTGAAGGCCGCCTCGAGCGAGGGCGACCGGAAGAAGATCCAGGCCGCGCAGACCACGTGGAGGGTGACAAGCCAGCCAAGCACGGCGCGGACCGGGGAGGTCGGCCGGGACAGCGAGGCCGAACCGTCCCGGCCGCGGCCGGCCACGAGGTGCTCCAGCACCAGCGCCGCGCCGTGGATGGCGCCCCAGATCATGAAGGTGACGTTGGCCCCGTGCCACAGGCCGCCCAGCACCATGGTGATCATCAGATTGGCGAGCGCGCGCGGCTGACCGCGGCGGTTGCCGCCCAGCGGGATGTAAAGGTAGTCGCGCAGCCAGCGCGACAGCGTGATGTGCCAGCGCCGCCAAAACTCGCGCAGCGACGTCGCCCGGTATGGCTGATCGAAGTTCTGTGGGAACTTGTAGCCGAGAAGCGAGGCCACGCCGATGGCGATGTCCGTATAGGCGGAGAAATCACAATAGATCTGGATCGCGTAGGCGTAGGACGCGAGCACGAGGTCGAGCGAGGTCTGGCTGGCCGGATCGGCGAACACGCCGTCCACGAAATTCGTGCCGATGTAGTTGGCGATGACGACCTTCTTGAAGAGGCCGCCCAGAATCAGCATGGCCGAGCGGCCGAGTTCGATCTCATCCGGATCGGAGCGCAGCTCGGCCTGGGGCAGAAATTCCGAGGCCCGCACGATCGGACCCGCCACGAGATGCGGGAAGAAGCTCACATAGAGCAGCACGTCCAGGAGCGAGCGCGTGGCCGGGATCGTGCGCCGATACACGTCCACCACGTAGGAGATGCCGTGGAAGGTCAGAAAGGAGATCGCGACCGGCAGCGTGACCTCGACCAGCGACACGTCGAGCCGAAGCCCGAGCGTGGCAAGCGAGTTCACCACCTCGATGGCGAAGAAGTTGTAGTATTTGAAATAGCACAGGAGCAGCAGATTGGCTCCCACGCCGGCAATCAGCACCGCGCGCCGAAGGCGAGGCTCGGTGTCCAGCCGGGCAAGCACCAGCCCGATCAGGAAGTTGCCGGCCGACGATCCGAACAGAAGCAGGACGAAGCGCCAGTCCCAGAACGAGTAGAACAGGTAGCTCGCCGCGACGAGAAGGAGCTTCTTGGCGGTGTTGCGTTCGTTGAGGGCCCAGGCGACGGGAAAGATGGCGGCGAAAAAGACCGCAAACTCAATCGTTGGGAACAGCATCTCGCCTTCTCTGGATCTGCCCCAGCATGGACCGCAGCACGGGCACGAATTTGTCCGCGCTCTGGCGGTAGCCGGCGATCGTCATGTGGACATGGTCGTCGGCCATGAGCTGGGGCGTGGCCTTGGCCCAGTCATGCGCCCCGCATTCGGGCGGCATCACCTCGGCCCAGTCCCAGAACACCAGTTTCTCCTCCTCGGCAATGCGCCGCTGGACCTCGCGCACGCGGGCGAGGTTGGGCGGAGCCCGCCACACGCACATCCTGCCGCCGCCATCCGCGTCCGCAGCCGGCGCCTCACCGGTGGCACCCGGATCGCGGCCGCGCGAGCTCTGGCAAGTCGCCGTGGCGGCCTCCTGCTTGCAGCCTGCCGGCAGGCGGTTGGCGTTCGGCGGGCCTACGATCACGACCGCGGCCCCCGGGGCGGCACGACGCACCCGGCCCAGCACGCGGCGGTAGCGGGTCGCATAGGCGGTGGGGTCCAGATCGTCGTTGAAGCCCTCGTTGGTGCCGAAGGCGAGGACGACGATGTCGGGGGCGTGGCGCCGGATCTCCTGCCGGAAGGTGTCGCCGTCGTAGCGGTTGACGATGTCGATGGTGGCGCCCGGAAACCCGACGGCGCTCACGGCCACGCCGCTCGCGCGGTTGCGGACGGCGACGCCCGAGATGGTGACCGGCGCGTCGGCCGTCTTGGTCTGGATCCGGAGCCGCTGCAGGCGATCGACCTGGGTATGCTCGGGCGTGAGCCGGATCACCAGCCGCCCCTTGGTCGTGCCCTCGAGGGCGACCTCGCTCTCGACCTTGTCGTCCAGGCTGATCTCGATCGTGCCGCCCTTCGGCTGCGCCACGGTCTCGATCTCGATCACATCCCAGCTCACCGGCTGGTCGGCCGTGTAGGTCAGGCTTTCGCCGGCAGCGCTCGTCGTGGCCTCATAACCCGACAGCGCAAAATGCGAGCGGTCGTTCTTGGCCGTTTGGAGGCCCTGGTAGGTCCAGCCGGAACTCGCCTCGATCTTCAAGGCCGAGGACCGCACGCCCGATCGGGGCTTGCCGGGAGCCACATAGCCGGCGCCGCCGTCGCCGAATTCGGCCTGCAGCACTCGCCGCACCTGGCCGGTCAGAAAATCCGCGGCCGTGTGGCTGTCGCCGAGCTGGAGGATCGACACGGGGCGGGCGGGCGCGTCCGGCTGCGCCCCGGCCGCGTGCGGCGCGACGAGAACTGCCATCGCCGCCGCAAGGCGAAGGAGGCAGCCCGCCGAGACCGATGCTATGGCGCCTCGTCGCACGTGCCTGCCTCTCCCTTAGCCGGCGCAGTCGAGACCGGCCGCCCGGCCCGTCTGCTTGAGGTTGGCCAGCAGTTTCGGGACCAGATAGGCCCACACCATGTCGTAGCCGGCCATGGTGAAGTGCATGCCGTCCGGTGCCCGAACCGGCACGAGCCCGCGGCCGTTCTCGCCCGGAACGGCTGTGGCGTAGGTTCCGGGCGCGCCCGGGGTCTGCCACGGCTCCACGAACACGACCCGGGGGTCGCCGACCGTCCGGACCGCGTCCGCGAACAGCTTGTTCTTGGCCTGGGCGTCCGTGTGCTGAACCGCGTCCCGCATCGCCGGAAGGCCGACCAGCATGACGCCCGCGCCCTTGGAGCCGGCCGCCTGGAGGAACTGCACGACGCGGGCGAGATAGGCCTCGTCCCAGGCCGGGGTGCCGAACGGGGCCCGGCTGCGGCCGCCCTCGGCGACATCCTGGCGGTCGTTCAGCCCCACGGAGGCCACCACGCAGGCGGGCCCATAGCTGTCCGCGATCCGGCGCGCCTGAGCTACCCAATCGTGGCCGTCGGTCCGGGTGAGGCCGGTGCCGTTTTTCGCGTAGCGCCCGCCATCCATGTGGTCGCGCAGGCACTTGTCCTTGGTGAAGCTGCGCACGAACGAGCCCCACAGCCCATCGGCCATGGAATCGCCGACAAAGGCCACCCGGATCTTGTCTGCGCCCCCGGTCGGGGAGGGGGGAGCCGTCTCGGCCACCGCCGCGGAGGCGGCCAGGGGCAACGCCGCAGCTGCGCCGAGCACCTGCCGGCGGTTCAGCCCGGCTCGTGCGGGCAGGAGGAAGCGCGTCATCGCTCGGCGTCCGCCGTTGCGCGGCGCTTGGCGCCCCGCCTGCGCGGCGCCTCCGGCGGCAGCGCCGCCCCGGAC
>NZ_JAQGKF010000021.1 GCF_028290205.1 Enterovirga sp.
GGCGCCCTCTCGGCGGTCACCACGGGCGTGGTCGGGCTCGACAGCGTCAGCTTCGAGCGGTCCGCGACGGCTCTCGTGATGCTGGTCTTCGGCGGCGCCGGGTCGCTCTCGGGCGCCCTCATCGGCACGGCGGTGTTCCAGTTGGTCGAGCACGTGGCCTCGGCCGCGAACCCGTTCCACTGGCTCACCCTGATGGGACTGCTCCTGATCGCCGTTGTGCTGTTCCTGCCGGGCGGCCTCCAGGGACTGATCCGCTCCGTTCCGCGGCTCTGGAGAGCCGGGCGATGACGCCGCTGCTCCAGGTCGAGAAGCTGCAGAAGTCCTTCGGCGGGCTCAGGGTCAGCCAGGACATCTCGCTGACTCTCGCGCCCGGCGATCGCGTGGCGCTGATCGGTCCGAACGGGGCCGGCAAGACCACCTTCGTGAACCTCGTCACCGGCCAGCTCCGTCCCGACCGCGGCCGCATCCTCCTCGGCGGCGTCGATGTCACGGCGGCGGGCGTGGAGGCCCGCGTCCGGCGCGGCCTTGTCCGCACCTTCCAGATCACCCGGCTGTTCCAGGACATGGAGGTGCTGGACAATGTGCTGCTCGCCATCCTGCAGCGCGAGCGCAAGACGGCCCGCTTCCTGCGCAACGCTCAGGGCGAACGCGGGCCGGTTGACGAGGCGCAGGCCATTCTGCGCCAGCTCGGGCTCGGCGCGGTGGCGCGGCGGCGGATCCGGGAGATCGCCTATGGCCAGCAGCGGCTCGTGGAGATCGCCATCGCGGTGGCGCTGCGGCCCCGAGTGCTGCTGCTCGACGAGCCGGCGGCCGGCGTGTCCCGGGCCGAGGCGCCCCGCATCGTGGAGGCGATCGACGCGCTGCCGGCGGAGATCGCCGTGCTGATGATCGAGCACGACATGGACCTGGTGCTCCGCTTCGCCCGCCGCGTCGTCGTGCTCGCCTCGGGGGCGGCCATCTTCGACGGGCTGCCCTCGGCGGTGGTGGCCGATCCGGCCGTGCGGGCGGCGTATCTCGGCAGCTATGCTGGGACGCCCGCATGAGCGCGGCGGCCCCGCTCGCGGTCGAAGGGCTGTCGGCCGGCTACGGCGCGACCGAGATCGTCGAGGGGGCGAGTTTCGCAGTGCCGGCCGGTGGGCGCCTCGCTGTCCTGGGTCGCAACGGCGTCGGCAAGACCACGCTGCTTGCGGCCCTGATGGGGCTCGCGCGCCGCCAGGCCGGCCGCATCCTGCTGGACGGCCGGGACATCGCCGGACTCGCGACCCCGGAGCGGGCGCGGCTCGGGCTCGGCTACGTGCCGCAGACCCGGGACGTGTTCCGGTCGCTCACCGTCGAGGAGAACCTGATCGCCGGGCTCAAGGACCGCCCCCGGGCCGCGCTCGACGAGGCCTATGCGATGTTTCCGCGTCTCGGTGAGCGGCGGCGGCAGACCGCCTCGTTGCTGTCCGGCGGAGAGCAGCAGATGCTGAGCACGGCCCGCACGGTGCTCGGCCGGCCGCGCGTGCTGCTGCTCGACGAGCCGCTGGAAGGTCTCGCCCCGGTGATCTGCGATGAGCTGATGGCGGCGCTGCACCGCCTGACCGAGAGCGGCAGCATGACCATCCTCCTGGTCGAGCAGCAGATCGAACGGGCCTTCGATTTCGCGCCCGAGACCATCGTCATGGACAGGGGCCGCATCGTCTGGTCGGGACCCACGGCCGCGCTGCGCGGGGACAGGGACGCCGTGGAGCGGCATCTCGGCGTCGGGAGCTTCCGTTGAGGCGCGGCGCCGCCTCGGCCCTGCTGCTGGCGGCGATCTGCCTCCTCGCCCCGGCACGCGCCGACATGTCGGCTCCGGTTCCCTCGCTCTACGGCGACGGCGCGCCGTTTCTCGCCGCGATCGAGGCCGAGCGGCGTGCGGCCCCGGAGCACCAGCTCACGGTGACGGGCATCACGGTGCCGCATCACCTCCTGGCCGCCGATCTCGTCGCCCGCGGCTTCTGGGCCGCGGCGCCCGGCCGCTACGCGCGCGTCATCATTCTCGCCCCGGACCATTTCAACCGCAGCCGGGCGCCCTTCGCCACCACCGACCGCGACTTCGACACGGTGTTCGGCCCGCTCGCAGCGGATGGGGCTGCCGTGCGAAGCCTGCTTGCGGACCCGGCCCTGGTCGAGAGGTCCGACCTGTTCGAGCGCGAGCACGGCGTCGCCGCGCTGCTGCCCTTCGTGAAGCACTTCTTTCCGGACAGCCGGATCGTGCCCGTGGCGATCTCGCTGCGGGCGGGCCGGGCCGAATGGGACCGCCTCGCGGCGCTGCTCGGGCCCCTGGTCGGGCCGGGCACGCTGGTCGTGCAATCCACGGATTACTCGCATTACCTGCCTGTCGGACCCAGCATCGCGCGCGACCAGGAGACCCTGAACGTGATCGCGGCCGAGGATCCGGCCGCGATCGAGGGTCTCGTCTCCTCCGACCACATGGATTCGCGCGGGGCCCAGTACCTGCAGATGCGGATGCAGGCCGGGCGCGGCGCCCGCGCCACCGTGATCGCGAACCGCAACTCCGTCGAATACGCGCCGCACGCGTCCCGGCTCACGAGCTACATCGTGTCCGTCTATGCCGAGGAGGTCGAAAGCTTCCCGCACAGCTATCCGGACCAGGACGTGGTGGTCTTCGCCGGTGACACCTTTCCGGGCCGCTGGCTGACCCGACCGCTGGCCGAGCCGGCGATCCGCGATGCGGTGGTGACCCGGGTGCTGCGGCTGACCGGCGGCGCGCCTCTGGTCCTCAATCTCGAGGCCGTCCTGCTGGCCGAGGTGCCGGAAGGGCTGGGCGAGCACCTGCACGCCGCCCATGCCGGCCTCGCCGTGCCGATCCTCCAGGCCCTCAATGTCCGGGCGGCCGGCCTCGCCAACAACCACAGCTTCGACCTCGGCCGCGACGGTTTTCGCGAGACCGTGAGCCACCTCGAACGGGCCGGCATCCGGCCGCTCCGGCACGGCGAGGTCGTCGATCTCGGGCCGCTGCGGGTGGCGAGCTTCAACCATGTCGGTCGCAACGACAGGTCCGGCTTTCCGGTGCTCCGCGACGGTGAGGTGGAGCGGCTGTGCCGGGCCGAGGCGCGCCCGCCGCTGCTCGCGTTTCTCCATTGGGGCACCGAATACGCGTCCGGGATCGAGGCGGCGGAGTACCGGGCGGCGCGCGACCTGCACCGCTGCGGGGTCCAGGTGGCGATCGGCGCCCATAGCCACCGGGCCTCGCCCCGCATCGAGGCGCTCGAAGGCGGCGCCTACGCGGTCGTGCCCTCGCTCGGCAATTTCCTGTTCGACCAGACCTCGCGCCGAGGCAGCGGCACGCTGCTGGAGGTGCGGCGCTTCCGTCAGGGGACCGTGGCGCTGCGGCTCCTGGCCCTGCCGAACCTGTTCGACCTCGCCAACGGGCTGCTGCGCAGCGAAGGCGCCGCCGCCGGCGTCACTGGTTCAGATACTGATCCGTGAGCCGGCTTGGGCGGAAATAGGTCAGCGTGATCGGCCGCGATGCGACCTGACGGCCATCCGCGGTCTGCAGCACCACCTTGAACTTGTGCTCGGAGGATTTCGCGGCCTGAACCGCCACCGTGTAGCGGGCCGTGCCGCCGGCCCGGATGGTGCGCTCGAAGGCGACTGGCAGGCGGTAGCGGGTCTGGTCGAGGCGGAATTCCAATGGCCGCTTGCCGACGGCTTCCTTCTCGGCGCCCTCGCCGCATTCCGCTTCGACGGGGGTTCGGGCGAGCAGCAGACGCACGTTGAACGGCGAGGTGCGGTTGCGGGCCTCGCCGTTCTGCGTCGTCCAGGTGTAGTCGAGCGAGCCCGCCGCGTGCAGGAACACGTCGCGCTCCTCGATCCTGAGAAGCCGGCCGAGCGTGCCGAAATAGCCCGTAGCCACGATCTCGGCCAGGCAGGCGCCGGGATTGCCCTTGGCCTTGCAGGCGATGCCGCCGCTCTCGCCGCGACGCTTCAGGATGTCCGTCTTGACGCCGGCGGCGCGGAGCTCGGGCTCGAAATCGAGTTTGCTGACCGCCCGGATGCTGCCGACATCCTTGGTCGTCGTGGCGCCGCCCGGGTTCGAGCGGGGGGCCACGAAGCTGAAGCGGAGCTTGGCGGCTTCGGCCGGGCCCCAGCCGAAATTTTCGAGCTCGAACCGCGGCGAGAAATCCGGGCGCGCGCGGGCGCTGCATTCGCCGGAGGAGCCGGCGCTGATCTGGATCGCCGGCTGCAGGTCGGTGACGCTCGCGTCGACGTCGAGATAGGCGCCGCGCACCCGCACCGGCGCGGCGGCCCGGTTCTGCACCTCGAACACCAGGGTGAGGGGCGGCATGTCGCCGGCGCTGTAAGCAAACACGCCGTAGCTGCCGCGCTCGGTGACGTTTTCCTCGCGGTCGGTGAGCTGGATCTCGTCCGTTCCCTTCCAGAGCCCGATCAGGCGGGGATTGCCCGGCCGGATCAGAAGCCCGCTCTCGCTCTGGCTGGTCGCGTATTGGAGCAGGGTCGGATCGGCGACACGGTCCACCGTGATGCCGAGCCTGACGTCGTCATTGGCGGCGGCTCCGGGCCCGAGCTGGGCCAGCCGCAGCCTGCGGGACTGGGGCACCTCCTCGCCGGCCACCCATTCGGACTGGTACGCGCCGCCGCCGGGCAGCCTCGTCCGGCCTCGGCCGCTCCTCAGGCCGGCGTGGAAGCGGCCCTCGAACACCTCGCCGTCCACGTCGTAGAAGCGGCCCTCGCCATGCGCCGCGCCGGCCGCAAACGGGCCGGCATATTCGGCCCCGCTGCCGAGCCGCATCGTGCCCGTGCCGGCCGGAACGCCGGCGACCCACAGGCCCTCGTAGGTCAGGCCGTCGCGCTCCCGGTATTCGCCCCGGCCATGGGGCCGGCCGCCGACCATCCGGCCCCGATATTCGGCCTGGATCGAGGTGGGGTCGTAGGACGGCTTGCCGGAAAGCCGCCAGACGAGCCGGCCGTGCCCCGTCACCCGCTCCGCGGCGGCGCTGGCCGGGTCGTCCGGGATCCAGGTGAAATCGAGCCCGCGCGAGGGCCGGGGGTCCCACACCGTGTACAGCTTGCGAACTAGGGCCTGCGCGCCCGGGTCAAAGACGGGCTGGCTTCGGCTGCGCCAGGAGCCGCGCTCGGCCGGGAGGGCGAGGACCGGCCGCAGGACGGCCGGGGCCCCGTCCGTCTCAGCCAGGACGGGGCTTGCGGACAGGCCCGCGACCCAGAGAGCCGCCGCGCAGGCGGCCGCGAGCGCTGCCCGAGGCTGCCTTGTCCTGAATGCTGCCATGCCGGCCTCCCCGGCCGACTATATCCCGCCCGGACCCGCTCTCAAGCGCCGCCGAACCTAGGACAGGGCCCAAAACCTCACTATGGGGAGGGCAGGCAAACGCCGTCCGACCCGAGGAGCCGACACCATGATGAAGGATGCCATCTACGGAGGCGTCAACGCCGCCGTCCTGACCCCGATGCGGGCCGACCTGTCGGTCGATCTCGACCGCATGGCCGGTCACTCGCGCTGGCTGCTGGCCAATGGCTGCAATGGACTGGGCATCCTGGGCACCACGGGCGAGGCGAACTCGCTGGGCGTCTCCGAGCGAATTGCCGTCATGCAGGGGCTGGTCGAGCGCGGCATTCCGGCCGCGAAGCTGATGCCCGGCACCGGCACCACGGCGATCACCGACACGGTCGCGCTGACCAGGACCGCGATCGAGCTCGGCTGCCCCGGCGTGCTCGTGCTGCCGCCCTTCTTCTACAAGAACCCGAGCGAGGACGGGCTGTTCGCCTATTTCTCCGAGGTGATCGAGCGCACGGAGGGCCGGGCCAAGCTCTATCTGTACCATTTTCCGGCGCAATCGGCGGTGCCGATTACCGTGCCGCTGATCGCCCGGCTGATGAAGAGCTTCCCGGGCGTGGTGAAGGGTGTGAAGGATTCGTCCGGCGACTTCGCGAACACCAAGAGCTACGTGGATCACTTTGCCAAGGACGGCTTCGAGGTCTTCTGTGGCGACGATGGCGCGCTGCAGCGCTTGCTGCAGGCCGGCGGCGCCGGCTGCATCACGGCCGCGGCCAATGTCGGCTGCGCGGTTTCGGCCCAGGTCTATCGCGGCTGGGATCAGGAAGCCGGCACCCAGGCCCAGCAGACGCTGGCCCAGATTCGGTCCGCGGTGACCTCGGCGGCGCTGATCCCCGGCCTTAAGGCCTTGGTGGCCCGCAACACCGGCGACGATGCCTGGCTCAACATGCGTCCGCCGCATCTCAAGCTCTCGGACGAGGCGGCCCGCGCGCTGTACAGCACGTTCGACGCCTGCGGCGTGACCCTGGCCAAGGCCGCCTGACCGGACCCGGACGGGGCGGGTGTCGGCCTTGCCTTCGGGGCGGCGCTTCGCCAATGTGCCCGCCCCACCCGGTCGAGGCCACCAGAGCCCGAGCGGTGGCGTTCTCTCGGGTTCAAGAGCCAAGCCATGAAGGTCACTGTCGAGCGGGCGGCGCTCCTGAAGGCGCTCGGCCACGTGCATCGCGTCGTCGAGCGCCGCAACACGATCCCGATCCTGTCCAACGTCCTGCTCAAGGCCGAGGACAACGGACTCGGCCTGAAGGCGACCGATCTCGACATCGAGGTCACCGACACGGTCCGGGCCGAGGTCACGCAGGCGGGCGCCATCACGGTGCCGGCCCACGTGATCTATGACATCGTCCGCAAGCTCGCCGACGGCGCCCAGGTATCGCTCGAAACCTCGGGCGATGCGGGGCAGATGCAGCTGCGCTCGGGCCGGTCCCGCTTCACGCTGCAGGCGCTGCCGGCGACCGACTTCCCGGATCTCGCGGCCGGCACGCTCGATCACAGCTTCTCGCTGCCGGCCTCCGATCTGCGGCGGCTGATCGAGAAAACACAATTCGCAATCTCCACCGAGGAGACGCGCTACTACCTGAACGGCATCTATCTCCACACGGTCGAGGTCGACGGCGAGACGCGCCTCCGGGCGGTGGCGACCGACGGGCACCGGCTCGCCCGGATCGAGATGCCGGCCCCGGCCGGCGCGGCCGGGATGCCCGGCCTGATTGTGCCCCGCAAGGCGGTGTCGGAGATCCAGAAGCTCGTTCAGGAGGCGACCGAGGACACGGTCAAGGTTGAGCTGAACCCGGCCAAGATCCGCTTCACCTTCGCGGCCGGCGAGCAGGACGGCGCTGGCGTGGTGCTGACCACCAAGCTGATCGATGGGACGTTCCCGGATTACCAGCGCGTCATCCCGACCGGCAACGACAAGGCGCTGACCGTCGAGCGCAACGACTTCCAGAAGGCCGTCGACCGCGTCTCCACCATCTCGTCCGAGCGCGGGCGAGCCGTGAAGCTCGCCATCAGCGAGGGCCGCATGACGCTCTCGGTCAACAACCCGGATTCGGGCAACGCCGTCGAGGAGATCGACGTCGACTACGATTCGGCGCCGCTGGATGTCGGCTTCAACGCGCGCTACCTGCTGGACATCACCGGCCAGCTCGATGGCGACACGGCGCTGTTCAAGCTCGCCGATCCCGGCTCACCGACGGTGATCCAGGACCGTGAGGGCGCGTCGGCGCTCTACGTCCTGATGCCGATGCGGGTGTGACGGACGCCCCGCGCGTCACCCGCCTGATCCTCGAGGATTTCCGCAGCTACGCGGCGCTCGACCTCTCGCTGTCCCGGCGCCTGGTGGCGCTGTCGGGCGAGAACGGGTCCGGCAAGACCAACCTGCTTGAGGCGCTGTCGCTGTTTGCGCCGGGGCGGGGCCTGCGCCGGGCCGAACTCGGGGCCATGGCCCGGCAGGGGCGTGATCGCTTCGCGGTCTCCCTGACCCTGTCAGCGGGGGAGGGCGAGCACCGTCTCGGTTGCGGCCTCGGCCCGCCGCTCGAGGCGGGCGCGCGGCCGGCCCGCACGTACCGGGTGGACGGCCTCTCCGTGACCTCCGCCCTGGGCTTCGCCGAGCACGTGCGGCTGGTCTGGCTGACGCCCGATCAGGATGGGCTGTTTCGGGGCACCCCGGGAGAGCGCCGGCGCTTTCTGGACCGGCTGGTCCTCGCCATGGACAGCCGGCACGCGGCGCGGGTCACGGCACTGGAGCGGGCCCTGCGGTCGCGCAATCGCCTCCTGGAAGACGGCGCGGCCGGGCGCTGGCTCGACGCGGCGGAGCGCGAACTCGCCGAACTCGCCGTCGCCGTGGCGGCGGCGCGCCGCGAGACCGCCGGGCGGCTCGACGCCGAGCTGCTGGCGGCCTCCGGCGAGGACACGCCGTTTCCGTTCGCGCGCCTGGTCGTCTCCGGGGAGTTCGAGGATCTGGCGGCCGGCCTGCCCGCGCTCGACCTGGAAGACCGTTACCGCGCGCAACTGCGCGACAGTCGCGCCCGCGATCTCGCGGCGGGCCGCACGCTGATCGGGCCGCAGAGCGCCGACCTTCTGGTTCGGCACGGCCCCAAGGACCTGCCCGCGGAAAGCTGTTCCACGGGCGAGCAGAAGGCGCTGCTGCTGCGCCTCGTCCTCGCCCATGCCCGGCTGGTGGAGCGTGTCGGGGGCTTGGCGCCGCTCGTGCTCCTGGACGAGGTCGCGGCCCATCTCGATCCGCGCCGGCGCGCCGCGCTCTACGGGACCCTGGAAACGATCGGTGGCCAGGTCTGGATGACCGGGGCCGACCCCGGGCTGTTCGCCGAGCTCGAGGGCCGGGCCGACCTCGTCCGCGTCACGCCCGGGCAGGCCGGGCGTTAGCGCTCAGCGGAACATCCGCTCGCCCTGCTCGTCCACGAGCTGGCGGCCCTTCTGGAGCGAGAACTCGGTCGCGTCGTCAAGCGTCGGGAAGCGATCGGCTCGGATGAAGCGATGCTCCCTGACCTCGCCGCCGACATCCTTCAGGACGGTGCCGGCGGTCTGGTATTGGCCGCCCTCTGCCTTGTAGGGCTCGGCCCGGACGGTGAAGCCCTTGTGCTCCACCTCGGCGGTGGGCTTTGCGGGGCCCGTCTCCTGCCTGTCAGGCGAGGCCAGGCCGAACAGCCTCTTGAAGAACGACATCGAGCGGGTCCGGGGCGAGAGCGGGCGCGGCGTCAGTTGTCCAGGAAGCTGCGCAGCTTCCGAGACCGCGACGGGTGCTTCAGCTTCCGGAGCGCCTTGGCCTCGATCTGCCGGATGCGCTCACGCGTCACGCTGAACTGCTGGCCGACCTCCTCGAGAGTGTGGTCGGTGTTCATGCCGATGCCGAAGCGCATGCGCAGCACGCGCTCCTCGCGCGGCGTCAGCGAGGCCAGCACGCGGGTCGTGGTTTCGCGCAGGTTCGACTGGATGGCCGCGTCGATGGGCAGGATCGCGTTCTTGTCCTCGATGAAGTCGCCGAGATGCGAATCCTCCTCGTCGCCGATCGGCGTCTCGAGCGAGATCGGCTCCTTGGCGATCTTGAGGACCTTCCGCACCTTCTCGAGCGGCATGGCAAGCTTTTCGGCCAGCTCCTCCGGGGTCGGCTCGCGGCCGATCTCGTGCAGCATCTGGCGCGAGGTGCGGACGATCTTGTTGATCGTCTCGATCATGTGCACCGGGATGCGGATGGTCCGGGCCTGGTCGGCGATGGAACGGGTGATCGCCTGCCGGATCCACCAGGTCGCGTAGGTCGAGAACTTGTAGCCGCGCCGGTACTCGAACTTGTCGACGGCCTTCATGAGGCCGATGTTGCCCTCCTGGATCAGGTCCAGGAACTGCAGGCCGCGGTTCGTATACTTCTTGGCAATGGAGATCACGAGGCGGAGATTGGCCTCGATCATCTCCTTCTTGGCCTGCCGGGCCTCGCGCTCGCCCTTCTGGACCGAGTGCACGATCTTGCGGAATTCCTGGATCTCGAGCCCGGTCTCGGAGGCGAGCGTGTGGATCTGTTCGCGCAAGTCGTGGATCTGCGACTTGCCGCCGCCCACGAATTCCTTCCAGCCCCTGCCGCCCAGCTTCGAGACGCGCAGCAGCCATTTCGGATCGAGCTCGGCGCCCTGGTAGTGCTGCAGGAACTGGACTCGCGGCACGCCGTAGCTCTCGGCCAGCCGCATGAGCTTGCCTTCGTGCGAGATCAGCCGCTTGTTGATGTCGTAGAGCTGCTCGACTAGTGCCTCGATGCGGTTGCCGTTCAGCGACAGCGACTTCACGTCGGCAATGACGTCGTTCTTGAGCGTCTTGTGCTTGCGCTCCTGAGCCGGGGTCAGCTGCTTGTTTTGCAGCCGCTGCTCCACATGCTCAACCTGCAGGCGGCGGAGCTTCTTGTAGTTCTCGGCGATGTTGTTGAACGTTTCGAGAACGCGCGGCTTGATCTCGGCCTCCATGGCCGAAAGCGAGACGTTGTTCTCCATGTCGTCGTCGTCGAGGTCGCCCTCGGGCGGGCGCGGGCCCTCGGGCTCCTCGCTTTCGGCCTCGCCGTCCTTGGGCGCGTTCTTGCCGTCGGGGCCGGCATAGGTGGCTTCGAGGTCGATGATGTCGCGCAGCAGGACGCGACCTTCCTCGAGCTCGTCCCGCCAGATGATGATGGCCTGGAAGGTCAGGGGGCTTTCGCAGAGGCCCGCGATCATCGCCTCGCGACCGGCCTCGATGCGTTTGGCGATCGCGATCTCGCCCTCGCGCGACAGGAGCTCGACCGAGCCCATTTCGCGCAGATACATGCGGACGGGATCGTCGGTCCGGTCCGTCGGCTCCTTGACCGGCGCATCCGGACGCACCGCAACGGCGCGCGCCGTCACGGGCTCGACGGCGTCGCCCGGCTCGTCCTCGTCCGCCTCTTCGGGATCCTTGCGGCCTTCCTCGGCCTCTTCGGCCTCGACGACATTGATGCCCATCTCGCTGAGCATCGACATGATGTCCTCGATCTTGTCCGGATCGGTCTGATCGGACGGGAGGACCTCGTTCAACTCGTCATGCGTGACGTAGCCGCGTTTCTTCGCGGCCTTGATCATGCGCCTGACGGCCTGATCCGTGAGATCGAGCAACGGCCCG
>NZ_JAQGKF010000031.1 GCF_028290205.1 Enterovirga sp.
CGGTCGGGGCCACCCAGAACAGGCATTTCGCCGGGGCGCCCGACTTGTTGAAAATGCCGTGCGGCGCGCCCCCCCGCAGCCGCACGGTGTCGCCCGCCTCGGCGCTGGTCTCGACGCCGTTCAGCCAGAAATAGAGCCGGCCTTCCAGGATGTACAGGTACTCGTCCTGTTCGGGGTGGGCGTGCGGCGGCACGAAGGTCCCGGGAGGGAAGGTCGCGTGCCAGGAGAAGGACGCGTCGGTGACGCTCTTGGCCACATAGGTCTGGCCGAGAATGTTCCAGGCCGTGCCCTCGATGGACTCGTTTGCCCGCGTGATGCCGGCCGTCTCCACTCTCATGTCGCGCTCCCCCGCCGGACCTTTCGGCCCGCCGCGGCATCAACCACGGCCCGCCCGGGCGGCGCAACGCCTCCGTGGGCGCAACATGCGCGTGGAACCCCCGCCCGGGCGGACGCGTCATCCTCAACCCGTGTGCGCGCCCAGGATCACGCCCATGAGCCCCGTTCCTCTCTCCGCCGAGCCGCCCGCTCGCCTCGACAAGAGCACCGTGCTCGCCCGCAACTGGTGGCTTGTGGCCCTCCGGGGGGCGCTGGCCATCCTGTTCGGGGCGCTGACCCTGTTCATGCCCGGCCCGAGCCTGGCCACGCTGGTGATCGTCTTTGCCGCCTATCTGTTCGTGGACGGTGTCTTCGGCATCGCGGCCGCGGTGCGGGCTGCTCAGGCCGGTCAGCGCTGGGGGCTGCTGGTGCTGGAGGGCGCGGTCAACATCCTGGCCGCGCTCGCGGCCCTCGCCATGCCGGGGCTGGCGATCCTCGTGGTCGTCTACCTGATCGCGATCTGGTCGGTGGTGTCCGGCGGGTTCATGACGGTCGCGGCGTTTCAGCTGAACCTCGATCACGGCCGCTGGCTGCTGGTCATCGCCGGCGTGGTCTCCATCGTGTTCGGGGTGCTGCTCGCCGTGTCTCCGGTGGCCGGCGCGGTGGTGCTCACGCTGTGGCTCGGCGCCTACGCCCTGGTCTTCGGCGCCATGCTGGTCGGCTGTGCCCTGCAGCTTCGCCGACACAAGGCGGCAGCCCTGCCCGAAGGGGCTGCCCGGCAGGGCTGAGCGCCCGCAGACGCCGCTTGCATCGGGGGCTGAAGAGACATAAACATATCTTTATGTCTCTTCACCGCCCCATCCTGCGTGGCACGCTGCCCCTCTCCGACATGGTCGGGGCCCTGCGGGCGGCGGCGGAGGATACGCGGCTGCGCATTCTGGCGCTGCTAGCCGAGGGCGAACTCTCCGTTTCCGATCTGACCGACATCCTGGGCCAGTCGCAGCCGCGCATCTCCCGCCACCTCAAGGTTTTGAGCGAGGCCGGCCTGGTTGAACGTCACCGGGAGGGCGCCTGGGCCTTTTTCCGCATCGCCGAAGAGGGATCGGCGCGTCTGCTGCAGCAGATTCTGTCCGCGCTGGACGATGGCGACGCCGCCCTCTCGGCCGACCGTGAGCGGCTCGCCGCCGTCCGGGGCGAACGCTCGCGCGCCGCGCAGAGCTTCTTCGCCCGGCTCGCGCCGCGCTGGGACGAGCTCAGGTCGCTCCAAGTCGCCGAGGAGGCGGTTGAGGAGGCCGTGCTGCGTCTGGTCGGACCGGACCGGCTCGGCGCCGTTCTGGATCTCGGCACCGGGACCGGCCGCATGCTGCAACTCCTGGCGCCGCTGGCCGAGCGCGCCACGGGGCTCGATGCCAGCCACGCCATGCTGTCGGTGGCCCGCGCAAACCTGGCCCGGGCGGGCCAGTCCCGGGTCGACCTGCGCCAGGGCGACATCTATGCACCCTCGCTCGGCCGGGGTGCCTTCGACCTCGTGATCGTGCACCAGGTGCTGCACTATCTGGACGATCCCGCGCGCGCCCTCGCCCAGGCGGCGCGGCTGCTGGCGCCGGGCGGGCGCCTCTTGGTGGTCGATTTCGCGCCGCACGGGCTCGAATTCCTGCGCGAGACGCAGGCGCATCGCCGCCTCGGCTTTGCGCCCGACCAGGTCTGCGGCTGGCTGGAAGAGGCCGGGCTCACGGCCGAACATGCCGGCGATCTCGCACCGCCCGAGGCCAGCGACGGCAAGCTCACGGTCTCGCTCTGGCTCGGGCGCGACCGGCAGCACGCCATTCAACCCCGAACCGACGCCACCCGGGAGGTTGCCTGATGTCCCCCGTCTCATTCCGGCCGAGCCGGCACTCGTCCCGACCGATCCGCGTCTCGTTCGAGTTCTTTCCGCCCAAGACCGAGCAGATGGAGACCGTGCTCTGGTCGTCCATCGAGCGGCTGGCGCCGCTGCGGCCGAATTTCGTGTCCGTCACCTATGGGGCGGGCGGGTCGACCCGCGAGCGCACCCACAACACGCTGACCCGTCTCCTGCGGGAGACGGATCTGAAGCCGGCCGCGCATCTGACCTGCGTGGCCGCCACGCGGGACGAGATCGACGACGTCGTGCGGGGCTACCATGAGGCCGGCGTGCGCCACATCGTGGCGCTGCGGGGCGACCCTGTGACCGGCATCGGCACGCAGTACCAGGCGCATCCGGGCGGTTACGCGCAGACCTGCGATCTGGTGGCCGGCATCAAGAAGCTCGGCGATTTCGAGGTGTCGGTCTCGGCTTATCCCGAAAAGCACCCCGAAGCGGCCTCCATCGAGGCCGATCTCGACGCGCTCGCCACCAAGGTCGATGCCGGCGCAGACCGGGCCATCACGCAGTTCTTCTTCGACAACGACCTGTACCTCCGCTATCTCGACCGGGTGCGGGCGCGAGGCATCACGATCCCCATCGTGCCCGGCATCCTGCCCGTGCAGAACTTCAAGCTGGCGAAGAATTTCGCCGAGCGGGCCGGAGCCACGGTGCCCGAGTGGCTGGGCGCGCGCTTCGAGGGGCTCGACGAGGACGTCGACACCCGCAAGCTCGTGGCTGCCGCGGTGGCGGCCGAGCAGGTCCTCGACCTCGTCGACCGGGGCGTGTCGGAGTTCCATTTCTACACCATGAACCGGGCCGACCTCGTCTTCGCCATCTGCCACCTGCTCGGCCTCAGGCCCGAGAAGCCGGCAGGCGCGACGGCGGAACCGACCCTCGCGGCGGCCTAGCTTCGGCCGGACCCGCCCTGCCCCTCCACCAGGGGCTCGATTGCCGACAGGCCGCAGCAGCCGGCCAGCACACGAAGGCAGAGATGACCGTCCTTCAGCACCCCACGGAAGCCGCCTCGGCCCTTCGCACCGCCGCCCGTGACCGGATCCTGGTCATGGACGGGGCAATGGGCACAGAGATCCAGAACCTGAAGCTCTCGGAAGCCGACTTCCGGGGCGAGCGCTTCCGCGACCACGGCCATGATCAGAAGGGCAACAACGACCTTCTGATCCTGACGCAGCCGGACGCGGTGCGGGACATCCACCTCAGCTACTTCCTGGCCGGGGCGGACATCGTCGAAACCAACACCTTCTCGTCGACCCGCATCGCCCAGGCCGATTACGGGCTCGAAGGCGCGGTGCACGACCTCAATGTGGAGGGCGCCCGCCTGGCCCGCGCGGCCGCCGCGCTGGCCGAGGCCAAGGACGGCCGCCGCCGCTTCGTGGCGGGCGCGGTCGGCCCGACCAATCGCACGCTCTCGATCTCGCCCGACGTCAACAATCCGGGCTTCCGGGCCGTGACCTTCGACGAGGTGCGCGACAGCTATGCGGAGCAGATCCGCGGGCTGATCGAGGGCGGCGCCGACCTCATCCTGATCGAGACCATCTTCGACACGCTGAACGCCAAGGCCGCCATCCTGGCAGCGCGCCGGGTGTTCGCCGAGATCGGGCGGCGGCTGCCGATCATGATCTCGGGCACCATCACCGACCTGTCCGGCCGCACCCTGTCGGGCCAGACGCCGACGGCGTTCTGGCACTCGGTCCGGCATGCCGACCCGATCACCATCGGGCTGAACTGCGCGCTCGGCGCGCGCGAGATGCGGGCCCACGTGGCCGAACTCTCCCGCGTGGCGGACACGCTCGTCTGCGCCTATCCGAATGCCGGGCTGCCGAATGAATTCGGCCTCTACGACGAATCCCCGGCCGCGACCGCGGCGCTGATCGCCGAATTCGCCGATGCCGGGCTCGTCAACGTGGTCGGCGGATGCTGCGGCACCACGCCCGACCACATCCGGGCCATCGCAGAGGCGGTGGCCGGCAAGGCCCCGCGCGACATCCCGGTGCTCGAACCGGTGATGAAACTGGCCGGGCTCGAGCCGTTCATCCTGACGAAGGACATTCCCTTCGTGAACGTGGGCGAGCGCACCAACGTCACGGGATCGGCCAAGTTCAGGAAGCTGATCACCAACGGTGATTACGCGGCGGCGCTCGATGTGGCGCGCGACCAGGTGATCGCCGGCGCGCAGGTGATCGACGTCAACATGGACGAGGGCCTGCTCGATTCCGAGCGTGCCATGGTCGAGTTCCTGAACCTCGTCGCGGCCGAACCCGACATCGCCCGCGTGCCCGTGATGGTGGATTCGTCCAAGTTCCACGTCATCGAAGCCGGCCTGAAATGCGTTCAGGGCAAGCCGATCGTGAACTCGATCTCGATGAAGGAGGGGGTCGAGGCCTTCAAGCAGCAGGCCACGATCTGCCGCGACTACGGCGCGGCCGTGGTCGTCATGGCCTTCGACGAGCAGGGCCAGGCCGACACGCAGGCCCGCAAGGTCGAGATCTGCACCCGGGCCTACCGCATCCTGGTGGACGAGGTCGGCTTCCCGCCCGAGGACATCATCTTCGATCCCAACGTGTTCGCGGTGGCGACCGGGATCGAGGAGCACGACAATTACGGCGTCGATTTCATTGAGGCCGTGCGGGAGATCACCGCCACGCTGCCGCATGCGCACATCTCGGGCGGGGTCTCCAACCTGTCCTTCTCCTTCCGGGGCAATGAGCCGGTCCGGGAGGCGATGCACGCCGTGTTTCTGTACCATGCGATCCAGGCCGGCATGGACATGGGGATCGTCAACGCGGGCCAGCTTGCGGTCTACGAGGCCATTCCGGCCGATCTGCGCGAGATCTGCGAAGACGTCGTCCTGAACCGGCGCAAGGGCGAGACGCCCTCCCCGACGGAGCGGCTGCTCGAAGGCGCGGAGCGTTTCAAGACCGGCAGCACCGCCCAGGCGCGGACGCAGGATCTGGCCTGGCGCGAATGGCCGGTGGCGAAGCGGCTGGAACACGCGCTGGTCAACGGCATCACCGATTTCATCCCGGAGGACACCGAAGAGGCGCGCCTGTCGGTGGTTCGCCCCCTGCACGTCATCGAGGGGCCGCTGATGGCCGGCATGAACGTCGTCGGCGACCTGTTCGGCTCCGGCAAGATGTTCCTGCCGCAGGTGGTGAAATCCGCCCGCGTGATGAAGCAGGCCGTCGCTTATCTGATGCCCTTCATGGAGAAGGAAAAGGAGGAGACCGGCCAGGCCCAGGGACAGGCTGCCGGCAAGGTCCTGATGGCGACCGTCAAGGGAGACGTGCACGACATCGGCAAGAACATCGTCGGCGTCGTGCTCCAGTGCAACAACTACGAGGTGATCGACCTCGGCGTGATGGTTCCGGCCGCCAAGATCCTCGACATCGCCCGCGCCGAGAAGGTCGACATCATCGGCCTGTCGGGCCTGATCACGCCCTCGCTGGACGAGATGGCACACGTAGCGGCCGAAATGGAGCGTGAGGGCTTCGACATCCCGCTCCTGATCGGCGGCGCCACCACGAGCCGCGTTCACACGGCCGTGAAGATCCACCCGAACTACCGCAACGGCCAGGCGGTCTACGTCACGGACGCGAGCCGCGCCGTCGGGGTGGTGTCGGCGCTGCTCTCGGCCGACCAGAAGGTGACCTATATCGACGGCGTGCGGGCGGAGTACCGCAAGGTCGCCGACGCCCATGCCCGCTCGGAGGCGGACAAGAAGCGCCTGCCGCTCGCGGCGGCGCGGGCCAACGCCATGAAGATCGACTGGACGTCCTACGTTCCGACCCGTCCGACCTTCACCGGCACGCGCGTGTACCGCTCGTATGATGTCGCCGAACTCGTGCCCTATATCGACTGGACGCCCTTCTTCCAGACCTGGGACATGAAGGGCCGCTTCCCGGCCATCCTCACCGACGAGGCCCAGGGCGCGTCCGCCCGCTCGCTCTACGAGGACGCGCAGGAGATGCTGCAGAAGATCACGGCAGAGCGCTGGTTCAACCCCAAGGCCGTGATCGGCTTCTGGCCGGCCAACTCCGTCGGCGACGACATTCGCCTCTACACGGGCGACAGCCGCCAGGAGACGCTGGCCACCCTGCACGGCCTGCGCCAGCAGCTCTCCAAGCGCGACGGTCGGCCGAACCTCTGCCTGTCCGATTTCGTCGCCCCGGAGGGCAGCGGCGTCCCCGATTATGTCGGCAGCTTCGTGGTCACGGCCGGGATCGAGGAGGTGCGGATCGCCGAGCGGTTCGAACGCGCCAACGACGATTACCGCTCGATCCTGGTCAAGGCGCTCGCGGACCGAATCGCTGAGGCCTTCGCCGAACGCATGCACGAGCGTGTGCGGCGCGAGTTCTGGGGCTACGCGCCGGACGAGGCGATCGCGCCGGATGCGCTGATCGCCGAGGAATATCGCGGCATCCGGCCGGCGCCGGGCTATCCGGCCCAGCCGGACCACACCGAGAAGGCGACGCTGTTCGAGTTGCTCGGGGCCGAGCGCCGCATCGGCGTGAAGCTGACGGAGAGCTACGCCATGTGGCCGGGCTCCTCCGTGTCGGGCCTCTACCTGGCCCATCCGGACTCGTATTACTTCGGCGTCGCCAAGGTCGAGCGCGACCAGGCCGAGGATTACGCCGCCCGCAAGGGCATGACGGTCGAGGAGGCGGAGCGCTGGCTGTCGCCGATCCTCAATTACGACCCGGCCTGGATCAAGCGCGAGGCGGCGTAGGCGCCGTCCCGACGGGCGGCTGGGTGCCGGTCTCTATTCGGCGCTGACGATCTGCACGCGGGCCAGCCCGCCCATCCCGAGGGCTTCCGCGGAGGCCTTCGAGAGGTCGATGACGCGGCCGTGCTTGAACGGCCCGCGGTCGTTGATCCGGACCACGATGGCGCGGCCTGATTTCTGGTCCACCACCTTCACCTTGGTGCCGAACGGCAGGCTGCGATGCGCGGCCGTGAGGGCGTTCTGGTCGAAGCGCTCGCCGCTGGCCGTCTTGCGGCCGTGGAAACCCGGGCCGTACCAGGAGGCAAGGCCCTGCTGCAGGGCCCGCTCCGGCTTCCCCGGCCGCTGCGGCAGAGCGACCGCGCCCGCCCAGTCGGGCAGCGTCAGGGCCACCTCCGACCAGCCCGACGGCGCCTCCGGCGGCCTGACCTCGATCAGGCCGGGACGGGCCGGGCCGGTCATCAGCGTGGCCTCCCGGAAGGCCGGCCGCGGCGGCGGCAGCACGGACACATGCGACAGGGTGGTGTCGCGGGCGAGCGCCGCCTGCCGGATGCCGTCCGGCACGCGATCGCCGACCTTGCCGTCCGGCTCTCCCTCGAACCCGAATTGCAAGCCCATCAGGCCCGGCCGCAGTGTGAAGGAGGCGGCGGGAGCCGCAACCGGCGCGGCGAACAGGGCGGGGCCGTATTCGGCCGCGGCTTCGGGCCCGGCCGTCACGACGGGCGCCGGCTCGATGGCGGCCAGCGGGCCGGGCGCGTCCGGCAGCGGAATGTCGACGGCCGGCCGGGCGGCCGGAACACGGGACAGGGTGTCGGGCGCGCGCGCAACGGCCACCGCGGTCACTGTCGCGGAGGCCGCGAGCGCGAGGCTCACAGCCCCGCCAATCCAGGCTTTCGTCACCATCGTCCTATTCTGGACGGAGACGGCGAGAGATCAAGGGCGGGTGCCGGTGATCGCACCGGAGATGGCGGCCAGCTCGCGCCCGGATCTTGCGCTCGCCAATCTTGGGCGAGGCAAGTCGAACGCGCGGATTTAAGCGCTTGTTAAGTTGCCGGGCCCGCTTCGCGACGCGACCGTCAGCACAAACGCTGGCCGTTGCTGGTGTGGCCTGCCGGCCACGGTGGCGCGAGATTCCGCCTCAGGCCCTCGGCACGGGCGCGACCGCCAGCCAATCGGCCACCCGGTGCTCCGGATCCGCGGCCTGGGTGACGTCGCTCACCACAGCAATCGAATCCGCCCCCTGCCCGTAGACGCCCGGCGCCCGTTCCAGCGTGATGCCGCCGATGGCGACCAGCGGCACCGCGCCGATGCGGCGCTTCCACT
>NZ_JAQGKF010000049.1 GCF_028290205.1 Enterovirga sp.
GTGAACGGGGACGGGTCGCCGGCGCAGCTCGGCGCGTCCTGGGACGGGCGAGGCGTCAATTTAGCCCTCTTTTCCGCGCACGCGACGCGAGTCGAGCTCTGCCTCTTTACGCCCGGCGCGGAGCGGGAAACGGAGCGCATCACCCTTCCGGCCCGGACGGGGGACATTTGGCACGGCCGCCTGGAGGCCCTCCGGCCCGGCCAGCTCTACGGCTACCGGGTGCACGGCCCCTACGACCCCGAACGCGGCCACCGCTTCAACCCTCACAAGCTGCTGCTCGATCCCTATGCGGGTCACCTGACCGGGCGGGTCCGGCAGGACGACGCGCTGTACGGTTTTCCGCGCGGCGGGGCCGAGGGCGATCTCGGCTTCGACACGCGCGACAGCGCGCCCTTCATGCCGCGCTGCGTGGTGACCGATCCGGGCTTCGCCTGGGACGACGGGGACCACCGGCCACGCCGGCCGTGGAGCGAAACCGTCATCTACGAGGCGCATGTGCGCGGCCTCACCCGGCTTCACCCCGGCATCCCGGAATCGCTGCGCGGCACCTACGCGGCGCTCGGCCACCCGGCGGTGATCGCCCACCTGCAGCGCCTCGGCGTGACCGCGATCGAACTCCTGCCGATCCAGGCCATCGCCGACGAGCCGGCCCTCGGCGCGCGTGGGCTCGTGAATTACTGGGGCTATTCCACGATCGGCTATTTCTCGCCGGAGCCGCGCTATCTCGGGCCGGCCGGCCATGTGGGGTTCAAGGCCGCCATCCGCGCCCTGCACCGGGCCGGGATCGAGGTGATCCTCGACGTGGTCTACAACCACACGGCCGAGATCGAGGAGACGGGACCGACCCTGTCCTTCCGGGGCCTCGACAACGCCACCTACTACAAGCCCCGACCGGGGGATCCACGCCGGACGTGGGATTGCACCGGCTGCGGCAACACCCTCGACGTCAGCCAGCCCGCAGTGCGGCGGCTCGTGCTCGACTCCCTGCGCCATTGGGCGACGGAATACGGCGTGGACGGGTTCCGCTTCGACCTCGCGCCCGCGCTCGCCCGCGAGCCCTACGGCTTCGACCCGCGCGCCACCTTCTTCGCGGCCATTGCGGCCGACCCTCTCCTGTCCGGCCTCAAACTCATCGCCGAGCCCTGGGACGTGGGCGAAGGCGGCTATCAGGCCGGCAACTTTCCGGCGGGATGGGGCGAGTGGAACGACCAGTTCCGCGACACCATCCGGGGCTTCTGGCGCGGCGATCCGGGCCAGTTGCCTCGGCTCACCCAGGGCCTCACGGGATCGAAGGAGATTTTTCAGGCAAGCGGCCGTGGGCCGGCCGCGGCGATCAACTACGTCGCCTCGCATGACGGGTTCACGCTGCGCGACCTCGTCAGCTACGAGCACCGGCACAACGAGGCCAACGGCGAGGGCAATCGCGACGGCCACGGCCACAACCTGTCCAGCAACGGGGGGGTCGAGGGCGACACCGCCGATCCGGACATCCGGGGGAGGCGCGCCGCCCTGGTCCGGGCCATGTTGGCGAGCGTGCTCCTGGCGCAGGGCGTGCCCATGCTGCTGGCCGGGGACGAGATCTCGCGGAGCCAGGGCGGCAACAACAACCCCTATTGCCAGGACAACGCGACGACCTGGACCGACTGGGAGGGCGGGCCCGCGCACGACCCCGACCTGACGGAGTTCGTGGCCCACCTGCTGGCCCTCAGGCGCGAGCACGACGGGCTCCGCCGCCGCACCTTCCTGACCGGGGCCGAGATCCCCGGCACCGGAATGCGGGACGTCTACTGGCTGTGCCCCACCGGGCGGGAGATGACCTGGGAGGACTGGGCCGATCCGGCCCGCCAGGTGGCCGGGATGCAGATCGGCAACGACGCGCCCGACGGGCGGCGCCTGCTCATCCTCATCAACGGGTCGCCGGAGGTCGCCGAGTTCAGATTGTCGCCCATCGTACCGGGGCCGCAATGGCGGCCGATGTTCCTGAGCAACCGTGCAGACGGCCGCCCGGACGGGGCCGCCGCGACCCTCTCCGCCGGGGGAACATTCGCCATAGCCCCCCGTTCGATCGTTCTCTTTCGACAGGAAGGTTGATGGCCGAAATGCGTGACCGGCATGCCCTCCCGTTCGGCGCGGCGTCGATGAACGGGGCAACCCGGTCCGTGTGGTGCGCCCCGAGAACAGGCCCCGCCGCCGTGCCACCCTGTCCGAGCTTTGCCGCCCCAGGAGGCACCCGATGAGCGGCGACGACCGCGCGACCTCCCGCCTGGCCGAACTCGTCGGCATTCCGGGCGAATATGTCGACGCCTACGGCAAGCCGGTCGAGGTCGGGCTCGACCGCCGCCGCGCCATGCTCGGCCATCTCGGCTTCCCGGCCGAGAGCGAGGCCGACCTGGCCGAAAGCCTGTCCCGGGCGGAAAACCTCCGCTCGGGCCTGATCGCCCCGACCGTCGTGACGGAAGCGGGCCGGCCGGCCGACATCCCGATCAGGAGCCCGTCTTCCGACCTCTGCGCCTGGCGGCTGGTTGACGAGGGCGGCCGCGTTCGCGAGGGCCGCGGCACCGTTCAGGCGGGCCCGGGACGGCACGCGCTACGGCTCCCTGCCCTGCCGGCCGGCTATCACAGGCTCTCGATCGAGATCGGTGGTGAACGGCGCGATGCCACCGTGATCGCGGCGCCGGCGCGCTGTTGGCAGCCGGCCTGGATGCAGGACGGCGGCCGCGCCTGGGGCCTCGCCGCCCAGGTCTACGCGTTCCGGTCGGCCGGCAACCTGGGCATCGGTAGCTATGCGGACGTGCGCGAGGCGGTCGCCGGCACGGCCCCGCTCGGGGCCTCGTTCATCGGCCTCTCGCCGGTCCATGCCCTGTTCGCGGCCGACCGCAGCAAGGTGTCACCCTATTCGCCCTCCTCCCGGCTGTTTCTGGAAACGCTGCATATCGACCCGCGGACCGTGCCCGGGTTCGCAGGCAGCGAAGCCGAGCGCATGCTCGCCGAGCCGGACCGCGCGAACCGCATCGCGGCGCTCCGAGAGGCGGCGCTGGTCGACCATGCGGCGGTGTGGGCCGAGCTCTCTGCCGTGCTGGAGGCGCTGTGGCGCGAGCGCCGGGCGCTGTTCGAACCCGACCTCCGGTCGTTTCGACGCGAGATGGGCTCGGCGCTCGAACTGCACGCCACCTTCGAGGCGCTGGCTGAGCATCTGCGTGGCGAGGGCCGCTGGTGGCTCGGCGACTGGCCGGAGCCGTTTCGCCGCTGCGGCTCCGCCGAGGTGCGGGCGTTTGCGCGCGAGCGCCGCGACCGTGTCGCCTTTCACGCCTGGCTGCAGCACCTGGCCGATCGCCAGCTCGGCGCCGCGGCCGAGGAGGCACGGGCCGGCGGCATGTCGGTCGGCCTCTACCGCGACCTCGCGGTGGGATCGGACCGCGGCGGGTCGGAACTCTGGTCCCACCCTGAGCGGTTCGGCAGCAGCCTGTCGATCGGCGCGCCGCCGGACCTGCTCGCCCCCCAGGGCCAGGATTGGGGGCTGCCGCCCCTGAACCCGATCGCCCTGGAAGAGAGCGGGCTCGCGGCCTTCCGGGCGCTGGTCCAGGCCAACATGCGGCATGCGGGGGCGATCCGCATCGACCACGCCTTCCAGCTCAAGCGGCTCTACCTCATCCCGGTCGGCGCCCGCGGCTCTGCCGGCGCCTATGTGGAATACCCGTTCGACGCGCTCCTCGCCGTGCTGCGGCTGGAGAGCCACCGGGCCAAGGCGCTGGTGATCGCCGAGGATCTCGGCACCGGGCCCGAGGGATTCTCGGACGCCATCATGCGGTCCGGCGTCCTCAGCTACCGCGTGCTCGCCTTCGAGCGCACCGAAGGGCTCGGCTTCAAGCCGCCTCGGGACTATCCGCGCGAGGCCATGACCGTGGTGACCACGCACGACCTGCCGACCTTTGCCGGATGGTGGCGAGGCCTCGACACGGACCTGCGCCTGACGCTCGGCATCTACGAGCCCGACCGGGCCGCGACCGAGCGGCAGGACCGCCTGGTGGAGCGCGAGCGGCTGGCCGAGGCGCTCGCAGCGGAATCGCTGCTGCCGTCGCCGCAGCCGCCCGAGGCGCCGCCTGCCGAGGCGGCGATGCGCTATCTCGCCCGCACGCCCTCCGCCCTGAACGCCATCCAGTACGAGGACGTGCTCGGCGCTCTGAACCAGCCCAACATGCCCGGAACCACGGAGGGGCACCCCAATTGGCGCCGCAAGCTCGAGATGGAGCTCGGCGAGCTGAACGCGCCCGGCGGGCCGCTCGCCAAGGCCGCGGCCTCCGTTTCGGCCGAGGGCCGCGGCCCCCGCACCAAGACGACACCGCTCGCCGCGCCGCCGCCGCGCGCCACCTACAGGCTGCAATTCCACAAGGACTTCACCTTCGACGACGCGCTCGCGGCCGTGCCCTACATCGCCCGGCTCGGCGTCAGCCACGTCTACGCCTCGCCCATCCACCGGGCGCGGCCGGGCTCGACACACGGCTACGACATCGTCGACCATGCCGCGATCAACCCCGAACTCGGCGGCGAGGAGGGT
>NZ_JAQGKF010000099.1 GCF_028290205.1 Enterovirga sp.
TGTCGGGTGCGCCACCCCCTCGCCAAGCCGTAGCCGGGCCCCCTCGCTCGCCCTGAAGAGCCGGTTTCCCGCAGCGCCGGAGCCGCGCCGCCGCCGGCTATCTGGCCCGGAAGGGCACCACCCGCCCCTCGTCCGCGGTCTTCACGCTCCGGGCAATGGCCCGCTCCAGGTCCTCCTGGAAGAACGGCTTGCTGAGGCGGAGCAGGCCGGAATCTGTTCCGGCTGGCAGCTCGGCATAGCCGGTCGCCAGCACCACCGGGAGGTCCGGCCAGGTGCTCCTGATCTCGGCGAGAAGCTGGGTGCCGAGCATTCCGGGCATGAGCTGATCGGTCACCACGAGATCGACCTTGGCACCGCGGCGCAGGACGCGCAGCGCTTGCTCGCCCGAGGTGGCCTCGATCACCGAGTGGCCGAGGTCTTCCAGCATCGCGGCCGTGTTCATCAGGACAAGGGCGTCGTCATCCACCGCCAGCACGGTGAGGCCCGGGCTCGCCGCCCGGACGGCCGGCGCGCGCGCGGGCGGGGCGGCCGGCCGTTCGACTGTCGCCACCGGCAGCCATAGCTCGGCCGCCGTGCCTTCCCCCGGGGCGCTGCGCAGCACCAGCGTGCCCCTGGATTGCTCGGCAAAGCCGTGGATCATGGACAGGCCCAGGCCGGTGCCCTTGCCGACGCCCTTGGTGGTGAAGAACGGCTCCACGGCGCGGGCCAGGGTGGCCTCGTCCATTCCGGTTCCGGTGTCCGACACCGTGAGGCAGACATAGGGGCCGGGTTTGAGGCCCTTGGGGCCCCCGGTCCTCACCTGCGTCTCACGGGCGGAGATCACGATCCGGCCGCCTTCCGGCATGGCGTCGCGCGCGTTGATCACGAGATTCAGCAGGGCCAGTTCGAGCTGGCCGCCGTCGGCCAGGGCGGGGGGCACCCGCAGCGGGAACTGCGTGTCGATCTCCACCGTCGGTCCGATCGAGCGCTGCAAGAGGTCGGCCATGCTGCGGACCAGTTCGGGCACCTCGACGGGCTCGGTCCGCAGTTCCTGGCGGCGCGCGAAAGCCAGCATGCGCTGGGTCAACGCGGCTCCCCGCTTCGCGGCTTCGGTCGAGTTGTCGATCAGTTGCGCGATCTTGGGGTCGTCCGGCACCCGCTTGCGGAGAAGGTCGAGGCTGCCGGTGATGACGGCCAGCAGATTGTTGAAATCATGCGCCACGCCGCCGGTCAGTTGCCCGACGGTTTCCATCTTTTGCGACTGGAGGAGCCTGGCGCGCGTTTCCTCGAGGGCGAGCTGGGCATCGCGCCGCTCCGTCACGTCACGGGTCACCTTGGCGAAGCCGATCAGCTCGCCCTGGTGGTCGCGGATCGCGTCGATCACGACATGCGCCCAGAACCGGGTGCCATCCTTGCGGACGCGCCAGCCCTCCTGCTCGAAGCGGCCTTCGGTCAGCGCCGTCCAGAGGGCCCGGGCCGGCAATCCGGTGGCCCGGTCCTCGTCGGTGTAGAAACGCGAGAAGTGTTCGCCGACGATCTCGGATTCCGTGTAGCCCTTGAAGCGCTGCGCTCCGGCGTTCCAGTTGGTGACCCGGCCGTCGCCGTCCAGCATGTAGATGGCGTAGTCGGTCACGCCCTGGACCAGGAGACGGAACCGCTCCTCGCTGCGCCGCAGCTCGTCCTCGGCGGCCTTCTTCTCGCTGATGTCGCGGGTGATCTTGGCGAAGCCGAGCAGCCGCCCCGAAGGCGCCCGGATCGGGTCGATGATGACGTGCGCCCACATGCGCGTGCCGTCCTTGCGGACGCGCCAGCCCTCCTGCTCGAAGCGGCCCTCGTTCTCGGCGGTCGCCAGCGCCCGCGCCGGGAGTTCGGTGGCGCGGTCCTCGTCCGTGTAGAACCGCGAGAAGTGCTGGCCGATGATCTCGTCCGCGGTGTAGCCCTTGAAGCGATGGGCGCCGGGGTTCCAGCTCGTCACGGTCCCGGTCGGGTCCAGCATGTAGAGGGCGTAATCCGTGACGGCCTCAACCAGCAGCCTGTAACGCTGCTCGTCTGAGATTGGCTCTTCGGTCATCCCGACCCTTGTGCGGTGGCGCCTGCTCGTGCGCCGGGCGAGAGCTCTGAGGCCACAAACCCGACCGAACGCGGAAGACGCGGTTTGGTTCCGTGTCCTTGGCCTTCCGCATGCCCCAGGCGCGGCGGCGCCCGCGGGGCCGGCTCCGGGCGGCCGTTCGGCCCGACTTGCGGGCGCGCCGCTCTGCCGTGATGCTGAAGGCGGCTTCGGCACCGGAGCCCGCGACCGCGCCAGAGCGACGCGGCCCTGCGAAGCTCCCGGAGACTTGCGTGGGCCCGACCGAGACGCAGCCGCGAGCCAGCCCCGCACCCGACCACGAGGTCGTCATCGTGGGCGCCGGGTTCGGCGGCATGGGGGCGGCAATCCAGCTCGGCCGCATGGGGATCGGGTCGATCCTCATGGTGGACCAGGCCGACGATCTCGGCGGCACCTGGCACCTGAACACCTATCCGGGCGTCGCGGTCGACATCGCGTCCGTGACTTACTCGTATTCCTTTGCGCCGAACCCGCATTGGAGCCGGCAATTCGCGCCCGGGGCCGAGCTCAGGGCCTATGCCCACGACGTGGCTGACCGGTACGGGCTGCGCCGCTTCATGCGGTTCAACACCCGGGTCGAGCGGGCGGTCTATGACGAGGCGGCCTCGTGCTGGACCGTCTATCTCGCCGGCCAGCCCCCCGTGACCGGCCGCATCCTGGTGGTGGCGACGGGATTCCTGTCGCAGCCGAAGCGGCCCGACATCGCCGGGCTCGACGATTTCGCCGGCAAGGTGATGCACACGGCGAAATGGGACCACAGCTACGATCTCACCGGCCGCACCGCGGCCGTGATCGGCACGGGCGCCACCGCCGTGCAGCTTCTGCCCGAGATCGCCCCGCGCCTGGCCCGGCTCTACGTGCACCAGCGCACGCCGATCTGGGTCTCGCCGAAGCGGGATCGGGCGATTCCGCCGCGGCTCCGGGCGCTGTTTGCGCGCCTTCCCGTGGCGCAGCGGCTCGCGCGCGCCGCCAATTCCACGCTGCTGGAGCTGATGCTGGTCACCGGGGCCCTGCATCACCGGCAATTGCCGTTTCTGGCCCGGACCACGGAGCAGATCTGCCGGCGCCACATGGAGCGTCAGATCGCCGACCCGGAGCTGCGCCGAAAGCTTACTCCGGCCTACACCTTCGGCTGCAAGCGCCCGACCTTTTCCAACGACTATTACCCGGTCTTCACCCGCTCCCATGTGGAGCTCGTGACGGAGCCCATCGCCCGCATCGAGGCCGATGCGGTGGTCACCGGCGACGGCGTCAGGCGGGCCGTGGACACGCTGGTGTTGGCAACCGGCTACAAGGTCTGGGAGCCGGGCAACTTCCCGGTCTTCGAGATTGTCGGCCGCTCCGGCATCGAGTTGGGCGCCTGGTGGCGCGAGCACCACCCGCAGGCCTACGAGGGCATCACCGTCCCGGGCTTTCCGAACCTGTTCAACCTGCCCTCGCCCTACGCCTTCACGGGGCTGTCCTACTTCTTCACGATCGAGGCGCAGATGAAGCACATCGCCCGCTGCCTGGGCGAGATGCGCCGCCGCGGCGGCCGCAGCTTCGAGGTCACAAGCGAGGCGAACGACGCGTATTTTCGCGAGATCAAGCTGCGCATGGGGAGCTCGGTGTTCACGAACGGCCATTGCGCGCCCGCCAACAGCTACTACTTCAATCAGCACGGCGAGGCGTCGCTGCTGCGGCCCATGTCGACGCTGCAGGCCCTCTGGCGGGCGGGGCATTTCCCGCTCGCCCATTACCGCTTCGGCTAGGCGGCGGACGAGGTTGTCGCCCGCCCGCCACCCGGCTGCCGCACCAAGCCCTAATTGAGCTCGTTCTTCACCAGCCGGCCGCCCTGCATGATGATCGGCATGTGCCGGCCCTGGCCGGTGAGGAGCGACAGGTCCGCCAACGGGTCGCCATCCACCACGATCAGGTCGGCATGGGCGCCCGCCGCCACGGTGCCGATCTGGCCCTCCATGCGGAGAAGGGTGGCCGCGTAGGAGGTGGCCGAGCGGATCACCTCGATAGCCGGGAGGATCTCGCCCCGGATCACAAACTCCTCCGACTGGTGCCGGTGCATGGGACCGAGGAGGTCGGTGCCATAGGCCATGGTGACGCCCGCCTCCCGCATGATGCCGAGGGATTCGAGGCCAGCGAGCCGCACGTCGTCGATCTTGGCGACCGAATCCGCCGGCAGCCCCAGCGCCGCGCCCTCGCTCTTCAGCTTCTCGTAGGTGACGAGGGTCGGGCAGGCGATCGCGCCGCGCTCGCGCATCAGCCGCGCCGTCTCCGGGCGGATCAGGTTCGCGTGCTCGACCGAGCGCACCCCGCATTCCACGGCGCGCCGGATCGCCTCGTCGGTGTACAGGTGCGCGGCCACATAGGTCTGGGCGTTCTCCGCCTCCTCGACGGCGGCCCGGATCTCGTCGCGCGAATAGCCCAGAAAGGCGATCGGATCGGTCGGCGAGGCGACGCCGCCATTGGCCATGATCTTGATGAAGGTGGCGCCGCGCCGGATCTCGTCGCGGCAGGCCTGCCGCACGGCGTCGACGCCGTCGGCGACGCGGCCCAGCGCGCCGAGCCGCCGCGCCTGGTAGGCGAAATCGCGCTCCTCCGTGCGGCCGCGCAGATCCGCATGGCCGCCGGTCTGGGACAGGGCCTTGCCGCAGATCACGAGCCGGGGCGCCTCGATCAGCCCCTCCTCGATCGCCTGGACCAGGGCATGCGTGGCGCCGCCGAGGTCGCGCACAGTGGTGAAGCCGCGCCGGAGCATGCCCCGCATGATCTCGGCCGACCGGAAGGCCACCAGGGCGTCCGGCAGCAGCGCGTTGCCGCCAAGATCGGCCAGCGTGGCGATGACGTGGACGTGGCAATCGATCAGCCCGGGCATGAGCGTGCGGCCGCCGAGATCGACCACCCGGGCCCCTTCGCGCCGAATCGTCCGATCCGAGACCTCCCGGATGCGGCCGCCCTCGACCAGGATGTTGGTATCGGGCCGCGGCTCGTCCGCGGTGCCGTCGAGCAGGGCCGCATGGGTGAACAGGATAGGGGTGTCCGGCATGGTGTCGCAGATGCTCCGTCGGCCCCGCTCTGTGGCCGAGCCCCCAAGATCCGGAAATGTCGCGGTCCCGGCAAGCCACCCGGCCGGAACGCCGGAGCGCGGCTCCGCATTGCAGGGCCGCAGGGCATCGGCTACAGCCCGAACCCCTGATCAGCGGAGAGCCGGCCGGTGGCCCAGACCAACGTGAACCCGAGTGCCGCCTACCGTCCCGAGATGGACGGCAAGGCCCACGAGCGGACCTATGACGGCTTCGTGCATTTCACGGCCGTCGGCTCGATCTTTGTGGCCTGCATCGTGGTCGGGCTGGCGCTCGGTGGCGTGAAGCACGCTTGGCTGTCTGCCGTGTTCATGATCCTGCTGGCCCATATCGCGACCGGCATCGGCCTCTTCTCGACGGCGGTGTCCTGGCGCGCGCCGGCCGTGGTGCTGGGCCTGATGCTGCTGATGCTGCTGCTCTTCTAGGACTTGCTGCCGGGCCTCTCGCCCGGCCATGATGAATGCGGACCTGGCCGGGCTGCGGCCGAGGGCGTGTGACGGAGTGGAGTGCTGAGATGCGGATCGCGGTCCTGTCGGACGCCCCCAGCGAATCCCGCGTCGCGGCGACGCCCGAGACGGTCAAGAAATACGCGACCCTCGGGGCTTCCGTCGCCGTGGAACGCGGTGCCGGCGTGGCGGCCGGGGTGCCGGACGGTGAGTTCGAGGCCGCCGGCGCGACGGTGGCGGACCGGGCCGCCGTTCTGGGCAATGCCGACATCGTCCTGTCCGTCCGCCGTCCCCGGGCGGAGACGCTGGACGGCGCCAAGCGGGGCGCCCTGCTGATCGCCGTGATGGATCCGCATGGCCACGAGCGCGAGGTGCGCCTTCTGGCCGAGCGGGGCCTCGCGGCCTTTGCCATGGAATTGATGCCCCGCATCACGCGCGCCCAGGTGATGGACGTGCTGTCCAGCCAGGCCAACCTGGCCGGCTACCGGGCGGTGGTGGATGCCACGGCCGAATACGGGCGGGCGCTGCCCATGATGATGACCGCGGCCGGCACCGTGCCGGCGGCCCGCATCTTCGTGATGGGCGCGGGCGTGGCGGGCCTCCAGGCCATCGCTACGGCGCGGCGGCTCGGCGCGGTGGTGACCGGCACGGATGTGCGCCCGGCCGCCAAGGAGCAGGTGGAGTCGCTCGGCGCCAAGTTCATCGCGGTCGAGGACGAGGAATTCCGTCAGGCCGAGACGGCCGGCGGCTACGCCAAGCAGATGTCGGCCGAGTACCAGGCCAAGCAGGCGGCCCTGACCGCCTCTCACATCGCCAAACAGGACATCGTGATCACAACGGCCCTGATCCCGGGCCGGCCCGCGCCGAAGCTCGTGACGGCCGAGATGCTGGCCTCGATGCGGCCGGGCTCGGTGGTGGTGGACCTCGCGGTGGAGCGCGGCGGCAACGTGGAGGGCGCCCTCGACGGCGAGATGTCCACCACGGCCAACGGGGTGAAGGTGGTGGGCTACTCGAATGTCGGCCGGCTCGCTGCGACGGCGTCCAGCCTCTATGCCCGCAATCTCTACAGCTTCGTCGAAACCCTGGTCGACAAGAGCGCCAAGACGCTGGCCGTGAATTGGGACGACGAACTGGTCAAGGCGACGCTGCTGACCCGGGACGGGCAGGCCGTGCACCCGCTCTTCGGCGCGGCCGCGGCGCCCCAGCCGACCCCGTCGCAGCCGGCCCTCGCACCCGCCGCCACCCCCGCGCCGGCCCCCACCCTGGCCGACGCCGTGACGCTGTAGCGTGAAGGTTTCCTTCACCACCCGAGACCTCCGGAGACCGTGCGGATGGCGATGACCAACGACCAGGCGCTCGAAGCCGCCAAGCACTCCGCCGGGCAGGCCCGGGCCGCCGCGGAAGCGACGCAGAGCTATCTCGATCAGATCGCGCCGGGCCTCGCCCAGGCCGCCAGCGCGGCGACGGGCGGCCATGTCGATCCGGTGGTGTTCGAGCTCGCCGTGTTCGTGATGGCGGTGTTCGTCGGCTACTACGTGGTCTGGTCCGTGACACCGGCCCTCCATACGCCGCTGATGTCGGTCACCAACGCGATCTCCTCGGTGATCGTGGTCGGCGGCCTTCTCTCGGCCGGCGTCGCGGTCGGGCCTGGCCTGCAGGGGCACGGCTGGGCACGGGCCTTCGGCTTCCTCGCCGTGATCATGGCAGCGATCAACATCTTCGGTGGCTTCCTGGTCACCAACCGGATGCTGGCCATGTACAAGAAAAAGGGCTGAGCGATGTCCGGCAACGTCTCGGCCCTTCTCTACCTCGTCTCGGGCATCCTCTTCGTCCTGGCCCTCCGGGGCCTTTCGCACCCGACCACCTCCCGCCAGGGCAACCTGTACGGCATGATCGGGATGGGCATCGCCATCCTGACCACGCTGATCGGCCACCCGCCGTCCGGCGCGCTGGCCTGGCTGCTGGTGATCCTCGGCCTCGGCCTCGGCGGGGGCGCAGGCGCGGTGATCGCCAAGCGGGTGCCGATGACGGCCATGCCGCAGCTCGTGGCCGCCTTCCACTCCCTGGTCGGCCTCGCAGCCGTGATGGTCGCGGCCGGCGCGCTCTACGCCCCGCTCGCCTTCGGCATCGTCAACCCGGCCACCGGCCGCATCTTCGGCGGCTCCCTGTTCGAGATGTCGCTCGGGGTCGCCATCGGGGCCGTCACCTTCACGGGGTCGGTGATCGCCTTCCTCAAGCTCGACGGCCGCATGTCCGGGGCTCCGATCCTGCTGCCCCAGCGCCACCTCATCAACATCGCGCTCGCGGTCGCGCTGGTGATCCTGGTCGCCGTCCTGATCCGGACCCAGAGCCACCTGGCGTTCTGGCTGATCGTGCTCGTTGCCTTCGTGCTCGGCGTGACGCTGATCATCCCGATCGGCGGCGCCGACATGCCGGTCGTGGTGTCGATGCTGAACAGCTATTCGGGCTGGGCGGCGGCCGGCATCGGCTTCACGCTGCACAACCTGGCGCTCATCGTCACGGGCGCGCTGGTCGGCTCCTCGGGCGCCATCCTGTCCTACATCATGTGCCGGGGCATGAACCGGAGCTTCGTCTCCGTCATTCTCGGCGGCTTCGGCGGCGAGACGGGCGGTGCCGCTGCCGGCGCCGTCGAGAGCCGGCCCGTGAAACAGGGTTCCGCGGATGACGCCGCCTACATCATGCAGAACGCCGAGAAGGTGATCATCGTGCCGGGCTACGGCATGGCGGTGGCCCAGGCCCAGCATGCGCTGCGCGAGATGGCCGACAACCTGAAGAAGGCCGGGGTCGAGGTGAAATACGCCATCCACCCCGTGGCCGGCCGCATGCCGGGGCACATGAACGTGCTCTTGGCCGAAGCCAACGTGCCCTATGACGAGGTGTTCGAGCTCGAGGACATCAACGGCGAATTCCCGCAGGCCGACGTCGCCTTCGTGATCGGCGCCAACGACGTCACGAACCCGTCCGCCAAGACCGACAAGTCCTCGCCGATCTACGGCATGCCCATTCTCGACGTGGAGAAGGCCAAGACCGTCTTGTTCATCAAGCGCGGCATGGGGTCGGGCTATGCGGGCGTCGAGAACCCGCTGTTCTTCAAAGACAACACCATGATGCTGTTCGGGGACGCCAAGAAGATGGTGGACGCGATCAACAAGGCCATGGCGCATTAAGGGAGTCGGGGAGTTTCATGTTCGAGGCCGCGCTTGACCACATCCACATCCGCAGCCTCGATCCGGACGCGGCCGCACGCTTCTATGTCGATCACCTCGGCGCCACGCTGGGGGAGCGGCTCGAGACGGAGAAGCTGCTGCGCGTCGCCGTGGCCCTTCCCGGGCTGAACATCTTCATCGACCGCGTGCCCGAGGGCACCCGCCCGGCCAGCCCCCGTCCGCATCGCGGCCTCGAGCATTTCGGGCTGCGCGTGCCGCAGCTCGACTCGGCCGTGGCCGAGCTGAAGGCCAAGGGCATCGAGTTCACCATGGAGCCGACCGAGTTCCGGCCGGGGCTCCGCATCGCCTTTCTCCGCGGCCCGGACGACGTCTCGATCGAGCTGCTGGAGCGCACGGCGGTCTGACCGGCTCCGGCCGGCGAAACGCAGGGGCCGGCCGGAACCGCTCGGCCGCGTCGGAACCGGCGCTCGGTCGAGGCGCTTGAGGGGCGGGACGCCGCCGGTCTGACGACCGCCCGGGCGCCGCGGAAGCACGGGAGTAGACCATGGCCCAGCCTGGACCGGACCGCACGCGCCGGCGCGAGGAGGCGGCCGCGCCGTCCGGAACCCGGCCTCCGAAGCCGGAGGTCGGGCTCAAGCCCGCGCCGCAGCTCAGCCACGAGGCCATGGCGCTGGACCTGCCGCCAGGCGAACTCTCGCCCGAGATGCAGGCCTATTTCGCAAAGTGCGAGGAGAAGATCGGCTTCGTGCCGAACGTGCTCGTCGCCTATGCGCATGACCGCGCCAAGCTCGACGCCTTCGCGGCCATGTACAACGACCTCATGCTGGCTCCGTCCGGCCTGTCCAAGCTCGAACGCGAGATGATCGCGGTCGCCGTGTCGAGCCAGAACCGCTGCTACTACTGCTTGGCTGCGCACGGCGCCGCCGTCCGCCAGCTCTCCGGCGATCCGGCTCTCGGGGAGCTGATGGCCATGAACTACCGGGCCGCCCGGCTCGCCCCCCGGCACCGCGCCATGCTGGACTTCGCCGTTACGCTCACGGTCGAGCCCTGGTCCGTCGGGGACGAGCACCGCGCCGCTCTGCGCAAGGCAGGCTTTTCCGACCGCGACATCTGGGACATCAGCGCCGTGTCGGCCTTCTTCAACATGTCCAACCGGATGGCGTCCGCCGTCGATATGCGGCCCAATTCGGAGTATCACGGGCAGGCTCGAAACCACGAATCTGGTTTGTAGTATCGTCCTGTATAACGGACGGTGTAAGGAGAACCATTCTCCTCAGGATCCGAACCATGCTGTCCAGGCTCGTCGCGGCCGGCCTTGCCGTTGCCGCTTCCTTCGCCCTTCCGAGCATCGCCGCGGCCCAGACCCCGATGCGGGTGGGCGTGATCCCGATCATCGGCGCGGCCCCGCTCTTTGTGGCCAATGGCGCCGGCTGGCTGAAACAGGCCGGCATCGACGCCCGCGTCACCACCTTCGAATCCGGCCCCAACATGATCCAGGCGCTCGCCTCGGGGACGCTCGACGTCTACGTGGCCGGCGTGATGCCGCTGGCCGTGGCCCGGGCCAAGGGCGTCGAGTCCAAGGTCGTCACCGCGACCGCTGTCGAGGAAATGGTGTTCGTGGCCGGGCCGAAGCTCGCGCCCTATTTCGCCGACGGGGTGTCGGCCGCCGACGCGCTGAAGCAGTTCCGGGCCAAGGAGGGCAAAGCCGCGCGGCTCGCCGCGCAGCCGCCCGGCTCCGTGCCCAACACCACGCTGCAGCACTGGCTGTTTGCCGTGGGCAAGGTCGACAAGGCTGACGCCGAGATCATCTCCATGGGGATCGACGGCACGCAGCAGGCGGTGCTGGTCGGAGCCGTGGAGGGGGCGGCCATCCGCGAGCCGGCTCTGACCATCCTCCAGGGCCGCAATCCGCGCATCAAGCTGGTGGCCACCGGCGGGGAAATGTTCCCCTCCCAGCCCGGCACCGTGGTCGCCGTGACGCCGGCCTTCATGGCCGCGAACCCGGCCGCCGTGCAGGCGCTGGTGGATGCGCTCGTCCGGGCCGACGCGATGCTCAAGGCGAAGCCGGCCGAGGCCGCGCCGTTTGTCGAGCAGTCGCTCGGCAAGGGCATCGTCGACCTCGCGACCATCACCAAGGCGCTGACCTCGCCGGCCTCCCGCTTCATCACCGACCCGCGCGCCATCATCGACGCCACGGCCAAGATGCAGAGCTACCAGGTCTCCATCGGCACCCTCGACAAGGAGGCGCCCCTGGACGGCCTGTTCGAGCCGCGCTTCTACGACCAGGCGGTGAAGTCGGGCGCCAAGTGACGGGCCCGATCAGGCCGGCCGCCCCCTCCGCTGCGCTGGCCAGTACGGCGAGGGCCGCATGACCCGCCTCCGCCGCACCGTTCTGGCGGCCCTCGGGCTCGGGCTGTTCCTCCTGGTCTGGGAGGCGCTGCCGCGCTTCGGGCTGCTGAACGCTGCGCTCGTGCCCCCTCCCTCGGCGATCCCGGCCGCGCTCGCGAGCGAGATCCGATCCGGGGTGTGGCTCGCTGCCGTGCTGTCGAGCCTGTCGCATTACGCGACCGGGCTTCTGGTCGGATCGCTGCTTGGCGTGGCGCTCGGCACCGCCAGCGGCATGTTCCGGCTGGTCGAGGACCTGACCGCCTGGATCGTCCGGCTGATCCGGCCGATCCCGGGCCTCGCCTGGGTGCCGTTCGCCATCATCTGGTTCGGCGTCGAGCCGGCCGCGGCGGTGTTCATCATCGCCATCGGCGTGTTCTGGATCGTGTTCTTCGCGACCCAGGGCGCGATCCGCGGCGTCGATCGCGATCTCGTCGAGGTGGCGGAGGCCTTCGGCTTCCGGTCGGCCCGCGCCCGGCTGGTGAAAATCCTGCTTCCGGCCGCCACCCCCGGCATCATGGTCGGGCTCCGTACGGCGCTCGGCCAGGCCTGGATGGCGGTCGTGGCCGCCGAAATCTTCGGCGTGCCGGGTGTCGGCCAGCGCATGATGCAGGCCTCGAGCCTGCTCGCGACCGACATTGTGCTCGTCTACATGCTGACCATGGCCGCCCTGTACGGGCTCATCGATTCCGCCTTCGTGGCGGCCCAGAACTGGCTGCTCCGATGGCGGACGTGATCGACATCCGCGGCCTCGCGCTCACCTATGAGCGCGATGGCCGCCGCACCGAGGTCCTGCGCGGCCTCGATCTCGCCATCCAGCCCGGCGAGTTCGTGGCCATCGTGGGCGAATCCGGCGTCGGCAAGTCGACTCTGCTGCGGGTGCTGATCGGCCTCGCCCAGCCGAGCGCCGGCACCGTCGAGGTCCGGCCCTCGCCGGACCGTCGCGAGAGCCGCCTGCCGCCGATGGCCCTGGTGTTCCAGGATTCGCGCCTGCTGCCCTGGCGCCGTGTGGCCGCTAATGTGGGCTTTGGCCTGGAATGGCGCGGCGTGCCGGCGGCGGAGCGGCGCCAGCGCGCGCAGGCCATGCTCGACCTTGTGCGGCTCGGCGATCTCGGCAGCCGCTGGCCGCATCAGCTCTCCGGCGGCCAGCGGCAGCGCGTCTCGCTGGCCCGCGCGCTCGCCGAGGAGCCGGACGTGCTGTTGATGGACGAGCCGTTCTCGGCCCTGGACAGCCTGACGCGGGAGGACCTCCAGGACGAACTCCTGCGCATCCGCCAGGAGACAGGCCGCACCGTGCTGTTCGTGACGCACGACATCGACGAGGCGGTCTACCTGGCCGACCGGGTCATCGTCCTGACCGGCCGCCCGGCCGGGATCGGGGCGGAGATCCGGGTCGACGCGCCGCAGCCGCGCAACCGGCGCGATCCGCGCCTGGCCGAGACGGCCCGGGCGCTCCGGGCCGAGCTGTCGCAGCGCTCGGCGGAGCTGTAGCCGGGCAGGGCGCGGTTCGGCCGGCCCCGCCCGGGGCCGGTCACCGCGCCCGGCGCGCACCGTCCAGCGCCGATTGCGGGTCGAAGCTCGCGCCCGGCTCCCCCGAGCGCCCGCCGCAATCGCGGCAGATGTGCCGGAACAGGTACTCGCTCTCGCGGTCGCGCCGGGCGAGCTTCTGGTCCAGCGTCTCGGGGCCGGCCGCATAGCCGGAGGGGTTCACCGTGATGGCGAGCGGAGGCCCGGCCGGCGGTTCCGCACGCCCCTCCTGGCCGGCATCGAGCAGGAGGGACACCAGGGCGAGCCCGAACGCGAGGGCGGCCCTCACCCGCGCCGGGGCCGGACCGCCGGATCGCGGGGCGGGTGCCCCTCGGCCCGAACGGCCGCGTAGACCTGCGAGGCCCGGCCCTCGAGCCCCCAGGGGCCCGATTCCGGCCCGATCACCCCGGCGGCTCCCAGCGGGATCACGCGTTGGGCGAGATCGGCGAAGATCTGGGCGAGCCCGCTTCGGCTGAGGGGCCCCGGTTGGGCAGGCATGGCTCGAATCCTCCGATTTCAAAACCATGCCACATGCGCCCTGGACGGTTCCCGACCGCGTCCTGCAGCGAACGTTCATGTCGGTGCAATCAGGGGTTCGGCCAGGGCGGCAACTCGCCCCGCATGTGCTCGAACGCGGCGGCCACGGAGAGCACGCCTTCATCGTCGAAGCGCCGGCCGGCGATCTGCACCCCGATCGGCAGGCCGTCGCCGGTCATGCCGCACGGCACCGAGATCGCGGGCTGCTCGGAGAAGTTGAACGGCACCGTGAAGCCGATATGCTCGAACGGCCGGGCCGGATCGTGCAGGGGCGAGGCCAGCTCGGCCGCGAAGGCCGCGACGGGCGCCACCGGCGACAGCACGAACGCGAAAGCGCCGGTGGCGGCGAGGGCGGCGTCCCGCATGGCCCCGAACTGGCTGACGCCGTGATAGACCTCGGCCCCGGTCAGGTCCCGGCCGCCCTCCGCCCACTCGCGGATATAGGGCAGGATCTTCCCGCGCTGCGCATCGGACAGGGCCGAGATGTCGGCCCAGGCCCGCTGGCGCCAGAAGCGGTCGAGACCGTCGATCATGCTCCGGGTGAGAAACGGCGCCACGGGCTCGACAACCGCACCCGCGGCCTCGAACAGGCGTGCGGCGGCCTCCACCGCCGCCGCGACCTCCGGATCCACCGGCAGGCCGATGCCGGCCTCGCGCCAAAGCCCGATCCGCAGCCCTTTCGGGCTCATGGCCCCCGCCTCGAACCGCAGCGCCGCGGGAGGCAGGCTCATGCCGTCGCGCCCGTCGGGCCGCGACAGCTCCCGCATGGCGAGGGCCGCGTCGGCGACGGTCCGGGTCATCGGTCCGGCGGCGCGGCCCCAATAGGGCGGGTCGACCGGCACACGGCCGAAGCTCGGCTTCAGGCCGACCACGCCGCACCACCCAGCCGGGAGACGGATGGAGCCGCCGATGTCGGTGCCGAGATGGACCGGGCCGTAGCCGGCCGCCGCGGCCGCGCCGGCGCCGGCCGAGGAGCCGCCCGGCGTCCGGGACAGGTCCCAAGGATTGCGGCTGACCGGGTGGAAGCTCGACAGTCCCGAGGACAGCATGCCGTAATCCGGCATGGTGGTCTTCGCCAGGATCACGGCCCCAGCCTCCCGCAGGCGGGCTGCCGGCGGAGCATCGGCCGGCGCGGCAAGGAGTTCGCGGGCCGCCGTGCCGAGCGGCATGGGATCGCCTGCGGTGGCGATGTTCTCCTTGATGGTGACGGGAACGCCTTCGAGCGCCCGGGCCTCGCCGGCGCGCCAGCGCCGTTCGGATTCGCGTGCCGCCGCAAGGGCGTCCTCGGGCCTGAACAGGTACAGCGCCCGGAGCTTCGGCTCGAGCCGCTCAACCCGGGCGATGACGGCACGGGTGACGTCCACCGGGGACAGGTCCCCGGCCGCGAACCGGCGCAGCAGCTCGGTCGCCGAGAGGTCGGCAAGGGATTCGCCGGACGGAGGTGGGGTCATGCGGGGCGCCTCGCCGTGAGATGTCGAGGGGCCACCTGGATCACAGCCCGGGGGCGGCGGGAAGCGGCAAGCATGGAGGCGGCGGGCGGCGCGGCGGCGTGTCCAGGCGTGTCTCGGCCCAAGGCGCGCGGCAGCAAACCTTTCCGGCCGGGCTCGGGCCGGCCGGCCATTGTCGACCGGGAGCCACCGGAGCCGGCGGCCCCAAGCGGGGGAGGCCGGCTACTCGACCTTTTCGTTCGGGTAGACGCCCCAGAGCCGCTCCTGCTTCATGAAGCCGGTGAGGTCGCGGGCGTTGGGGAGCACGATGACGACGCGGCACCAGCCCTCGCGGCAGCCCTTCACGCTGGCGATCACGTTGGGCTGCAACTGGGCCACCACGGCGGACCTCTCGTCGGCCCGTTCCAGCAGCGGCAGGGGCTCGGCGCCGTTCTTGGCCCAGGGCATCACCAGCGCGGTGCGCCGTCCCGACAGCAGCGAGTGCAGCACCCAGCCCTCGGTGCCTTCGGCGTCGCGAATGCGGCGCCACGTCTCGTGTTCGGCCGTGATCTCGACCGGGAGGCCGGCCCGCTGAAACACCCACGCTGTCCTGTGATCCTTGGACGGCCCCTCGCGCAGGTTCACACGGTCGGTCTTGAGGCTCACGTAGCGGGGCAGCGGCAGGCCCGAGACCTTTCCGGCCGGCAGTTCGGTGGCAGACCGGCCGGGCAGGGCGCTGCCAAGGAGGGCGGCGAGGCAGGCTGCGAGAAACGCTGCCGGCCGCAGGCCGCTGCGAGCTGCGGGGTGCTGTCGCATCTGGACCTCCGCCATGCGTTGTCTAATTCCGATGCTCTGCTAGGAGAGGCGCGCCTTAGCGGCGTTCCGCGCCGGGCGCCAGCGGTCGCTTGCCGCCCCTGTCTCGCCGGTCACGGTTAAGTTCGGGTGAAAACACGGCCAAGGCCGAGGCGGGGAGAGTGATGGCGGCGCGTAAGAAGCCCCTGGTTGTGGTCACCCGCCGGTTGCCGAACGCAACCGAGACCCGAATGCGTGAACTCTTCGACGCGGAGCTGAACCTCGACGACAAGGCGATGGGGACGGCCGAGCTGGCCGACGCCGTGCGGCGCGCCGAGGTGCTGGTGCCGACCGTCACGGACGAGATCGACGCCTCCCTGCTGGCTCAGGCGGGGCCGGACCTGCGGCTGATCGCCAATTTCGGCAACGGCGTCGACAACATCGACGTCCAGGCGGCGCTGGCCCGGGGCATCACGGTGACCAACACGCCGGGCGTGCTGACCGACGACACCGCCGACATGACCATGGCGCTGATGATGGCGGTGGCACGGCGGCTGCCCGAAGGCGCACGGGTCATTCCGCACGACGAATGGGCCGGCTGGTCGCCGACCTGGATGCTCGGCCGCCGCGTCACCGGCAAGCGGCTGGGCATTGTCGGCATGGGGCGGATCGGCCAGGCCGTCGCCAAGCGGGCGCGCGCCTTCGGCCTTTCCATCCATTACCACAACCGCCGCCGCGTCCCCGTCGCCATCGAGGAGGAGCTCGAAGCGACCTACTGGGATTCGCTCGACCAGATGCTGGCCCGCATGGACATTGTCACCGTCCACTGCCCGCACACGCCGGCCACCTACCATCTGCTGTCGGCCCGGCGGCTGAAGCTGCTCCGGCCGCAGGCCCTGGTGGTGAACACCGCACGCGGCGAGATCATCGACGAGAACGCGCTCGCCCGGCTGGTCGAGTCGGGCGACATCGCCGGCGCCGGGCTCGACGTGTTCGAGCACGAGCCCTCCGTGAACCCGCGCCTCATCAAGCTCGCCCGTCAGGGCCGGGTGGTGCTGCTGCCCCATATGGGCTCGGCGACCGAGGAGGGCCGGAACGACATGGGCGAGAAGGTCATCATGAACATCCGCACCTTCATGGACGGCCACCGGCCGCCCGATCGGGTGCTGCCGAGCATGCTCTAGGCGGCGAGCCGCTTCTCGAGGCGGCGTGCCGCCTCGCCGTCTTCGTAGTAATCCGCGACCTCGCCGATCACCCCGTAGCCGCCGGCCTCATAGAGCCGGGCGGCCCGCGCATTGTCCGCCCGCACCTCGAGCCGCATGCGGTCGCAGCCGGCCTCCAGTGCTGCGCGCTCGGCCGCCGCCACCAGCGCCCGTCCAACACCCCGCCCGGCGGCGGCCTGGGCGACGGCCACAGAGGTGAGCCGCCCGAGCGTCGAGCCGCGCCGGATCTGAACCAGCACGTACCCGGCGAGCGCGCCCTCGCACTCGGCCGCCAGTGCCAGGATGGTGGGCGACCGGATGGCGTGCAGGAGATCGCGCCGCCCCAGCCGGTCGCCCGGAAAGGCCTCCTCCTCCAGGCGCATGAGCCCGTCGAGGTCGCGCCGCTCCGCCGCTCGGATCGTCGCCCCGGCCGCGCCCGTCACTCGGGCGCGGTCCAGGGGTAGGTCCAGGTCTCGGTCAACGCCCGCTCGCCGGCCCGCAGATACGCCCGTAGATCGGTCGACTGGCCGGGTTCGATGCGCAGATCGAGCGCCGCCCGGAAGCCGCCCGAATGCTCGTTCGGAATCACCGAGGTCGCCACGATGCGGCCGTTGGACGCGTTGGCCACCAGCTGCACCAGCGCCGGATCGACGAGGTAGAAGCCGAGATTGCCGCCGGCGAAATCGATCAGGAAGCGGCGGAATCCCTTCTCGGCGGGCTCGGCCGAGCCGCTCGCCCGGGCAGGCGCGGTGAAGGTGTTCACGACCTTGCCGCCGGGATGGAGGTTGCCGCCCGCTGTCAGGCTCTTCAGCCGGTAGGCGTAGCTGGTCTCCTGCCCGGCCTCGATCGGCCGGGCCGGCGTCCAGTAGGCCACCATGTTGTCGTGGATCTCGGCATTGGTGGGGATCTCGACCAGCTCGACGCGGCCCTCGCCCCAATGGCCGGTGGGCTCGACCCAGTAGCTCGGCCGCTGGTGGTAGAAGGCCTCGAGGTCCTGGTAGCTGTCGAAGGTGCGGTCGCGCTGGATCAGGCCGAAGCCGCGCGGATTGCTGTCGGAGAACGCGGACACGGTGGTGTTGTGCGGGTTGCGCAGCGGCCGCCAGATCCACTCGCCCGAGCCCGAATGGATCAGAAGCCCGTCCGAATCGTGCAGCTCGGGCCGGAAATCGTCCCCCGTGCGGCGGTCGTTCTCGCCCGTGAAGAACATGGAGGTGAGCGGAGCGAGCCCGATCGAGCGGATCGGCCGGCGCGGGAACAGCGTGACGGAGACCTCGATCTCCGTCTCGGGAGCGGGATAGACGTCGAATCGATAGGCGCCCGTGACCGCGGCCCCATCCAGCAGGCCATAGACGGTGATCCGCTCCACCCCGGGCGGCGGCAGTTCCACCCAGAACTCGCGGAACACGGGGAATTCCTCGGGCTCCTTGCCGCCCACCCCGACGGAGAGGCCGCGTGCCGAGAGGCCGTAGCGCTGGTCGCGCCCGAGAAAGCGGAAATAGCTGGAGCCCAGAAAGGCGATCAGCTCGTCGAGCACCCGGGGGTCGTTGAGGGCGTAGTGAATGCGGAACCCGGCGAAGCCGAGATTCACCGGCAGGGGTCGCTCGATCTTGGTCTGCCCGTAATCGAACAGCTGCGGCTGGTACGGGATCGGGGTCGGCACCCCGTCCCGGATCACGTTCACGACCACGGGGCGGCGATACAGAAAGCCGAGATGGAACAGCTGCAGGCGGAACAGCCCGCCGCCCTGGGCCAGGAAGGAGCGCTCGGGCCGGAAGCGGATGCTGCGCCAGGCGTCATATTCGAGATTGTTGAGCGGCTCCGGCAGGGGCGGGACCGCCGCGTCCCACGGCGACGCCGCCAGGTCGCGGGCGCGCCGAATCACATCTTCGAAGCGGAAAGGGATCAGCGGCGGGGCCGCGTTGCCCTGGGCGGCGGCCGCGGTGGCCGCAAATGTCGCGATCCCGGCAAGGGCCGAGCGGCGGGTCGTATCCGTCATGAAGCCTGTCTGCTGACCAGGGAAGGAATCGGCCCCGCCTGTCCGGGGGGCTAGGCACCATTATGTGAAGGCAGGGCGCCGGCACGGCAACCCGCGTCCGCCGAGCCTGCCGGTGCCCGATTTCTGCCCTGCGAATACGAAGGCACTTGCGGCTGGGGGCAAATCACCCTATCTGCGCCTTGCCCAATTTCGCACGTGCCTGTGGCCGCGTGCCGGTTGGTGGGCATCCGGACAAGAGGCCGGACAGCCGCCAGGGTTTTAGGATCGATGCCGGAAGGGCGGGAGCCCCAAGGCGGCGATTCAGGTGGTAACACCGAACCCGACAACAACCGGCAGCCGGAGGGAAAACCGGCGAACCCCGCACTCCACGGGGGACGCAGCTTGAAGCAACGACGGACGGGCTTTTTTGGTCTCGTCGGCCCTCCAAAGGCCGGCACCGAAGAGGCTTGTTTCTCTTTGCCGGGCGTGCGGACGGGGCCTCCCCATCCAAACGAAGGCAGCATCTCGGGTCGAGGATCCGCGTCGTTCCGTGTCTCCAACGCACGGTCGCCGCACCGATTCGAACCCCGAAGACGCCGGGCGGGCAACCGCCTGAACTTAAATCCGAGGACAGGCGGCGAGGGCCGTCGCGCCTCGATTTGAACCTTTGTGGGAGAGCGCCGATGACCGAGCGCATTCGTGATTTCCTGCGCGACCGCCGCGTGAACGGGCTCGAGGACGGGCCAGTGCTGGTCGTGGACCTCGAGGTCGTACGCGAGAACTACGCCAAGTTCGCGCGCGCCCTGCCGGACACCCGTGTCTTCTACGCCGTGAAGGCGAACCCGGAGCCGAAGCTCCTGGCTCTCCTGGCGCGCCTCGGCTCGTGCTTCGACACGGCCTCGGTGACGGAGATTCAGCTCGCGCTGTCCGCCGGCGCCACGGCCGACCGCATCTCGTTCGGCAACACGATCAAGAAGGAGCGCGACATCGTCCGCGCTCTGGAACTGGGCGTGCGGCTGTTTGCGGTCGATTGCGAGGTCGAGGTCGACAAGATCGCCCGCGCCAAGGCGGCGACCGGGGCCGAGGACGTCCGCGTGTTCTGCCGCATCCTGTGCGACGGAGCGGGCGCCGAATGGCCGCTGTCGCGCAAGTTCGGCTGCGAGCCCGATCTCGCGGTCGACGTGCTGGACCACGCTCACCGGGCGGGCCTCCATTCCTATGGAGTGTCCTTCCATGTCGGCTCGCAGCAGCCGAACACGGAAGCCTGGGACGGCGCGCTCGGCTCGGCCTCGCGGATCTTCCGCGAGCTCGCCGATCGCGGCATCCAGCTGTCGATGGTCAACCTGGGCGGCGGTTTCCCGACCAAGTACCTGAAGGACGTTCCGGCGGTCGAAGCCTACGGCGATTCGATCTTCCGGGCGCTCTCGCGGCACTTCGGGAATCGTCTTCCGGAGACGATCATCGAGCCGGGCCGTGGCATGGTCGGCAATGCGGGTGTGATCGAGTCCGAAGTCGTGCTCGTGTCGCACAAGAGCAAGGCCGAGGACGATGTCCGCTGGGTCTTCCTCGACATCGGCAAGTTCGGCGGCCTCGCCGAGACGATGGACGAGGCGATCCGGTACGACATCCGCACCGAGCACGACGAGGACCGACGCGTCCCCTGCGTGCTGGCCGGACCGACCTGCGATTCGGCGGACGTGATGTACGAGAAGACGCCCTACTGGCTGCCCGTGTCGCTGGAGATCGGCGATCTGGTGCAGATCGAGGGCACGGGCGCCTACACGGCGACCTACTCGTCCGTGGCGTTCAATGGCCTGCCGCCGCTGCGCACGCACGTGATCTGACGGCGCCTGCGTCTCCCCGTCCACGACGGGGAGACAACTGGCCAGGCGCACTGCGCGCCGGCCGGCTCGACCTCTCCCGCCCCGGCGGGAGAGGCCCACTTTCGCACCCACTCCCGAACGGCGCCCGGATTTCGGGCGTGCGAGGGCCGTTCCCCGCCACACCGCCCGGGAAGGTCTTCACGTCCATGTTCACGATCCGCCACGAAACCGTGCTCGACATTCCGGCCCGCGAGGCCCTGCTCGACCGCTGCTTCGGCGAGGGCCGCTTCGGCAAGACGTCGGAGCGGCTGCGCGAGGGCCGGGCGCCGGCCGACGAGCTGTCGCTCGTGGTCGAGCGGCTCGGAAGACTCGTCGGCACCATCCGGCTCTGGCACGTCGCGGCGGGAGACGGTCGCCCGGCGCTCCTGCTCGGGCCGGTCGCGGTGGCCCCGGAGCTGCAGGGCCTGGGCCTCGGCGGCAAGCTCGTCCGGGAGGCGCTGGCCCGCGCCGCCGAACTCGGCCACCGCGCCGTGATCCTGGTCGGGGACGAGCCGTATTATCGGCGCTTCGGCTTTTCGCGCGAGGCGGTGGGCGGGCTCAGCCTGCCCGGCCCCTATGCGGCGGAGCGCTTTCTCGGGCTCGAACTGGCGCGGGGCGCACTCTTCGGCGCGCAGGGGCTCGTCACCGCCACCGGCCGGCCGGCGCCGCTGGGGGCCGCGGAGCTCCGGGAGACGGAGCGTGATCGAGGACAAACCCTGCTTCGGGCTGCCTGACACCGTCCCTGACCCGCGGCACCGGCCCTGACGCCGGTGCCGCGGAGCGCCAGCCCGCCGGCCGCCGAATCAGCCGGGCCAAGGGATCGGTCGCGACAAACGGCCCGGAACCGGGTAGCACGCTGAGGACAGCGACGGGCCGGGAGCGTGCCTTGACCAACGTGACCATCGACGGCGAGCGGCTGTGGTCCACGCTGATGGAAACGGCCGAGATCGGCGGCACGCCCAAGGGCGGCATCCGCCGGCTCACCCTGTCCGAGGAGGACCGGCGCGTGCGCGACTGGTTCCGGCAGGCCTGCGAGGCGGCCGGCTGCACGGTCACGGTGGACGGGGTCGGCAACATGTTCGCGCGCCGGCCGGGCCGCAACGACGCCCTGCCGCCGATCTGCATGGGCTCGCATCTCGACACGCAGCCGACCGGCGGCAAGTTCGATGGCTGCCTCGGCGTCCTGGCCGGGCTCGAGGTCCTCCGCTCGCTCCAGGCCATCGGCTACGAGACCAATGCGCCCATCGAACTCGTGAACTGGACCAACGAGGAGGGCGCCCGCTTTACCCCGGCCATGATGGCCTCGGCGGCCTTCGCGGGGGTGTTCACCACCGACTACGTGCTGTCCCGGCAGGACCGGGACGGGGTCGCCTTCGCCGACGCGCTCGACGCGATCGGCTACCGGGGCGACCGGCCGGTCGGCGGCCGGCCGCTCTCGGCCATGTTCGAACTGCATATCGAGCAAGGCCCGATCCTGGAGCGGGAGGAGAAGCTGATCGGCGTCGTCACAGGCGTCCAGGCGATCCGCTGGTTCGAACTCACCGTGACAGGGGCGGCCGCCCATGCCGGCTCGACGCCGATGCCGGCCCGCCGCGACGCGCTGGTCGGCGCCGCCCGGGCGATCCTGGCTGTGGAGGCGGTCGCGCAGGCCAACGGGCCGCTCGCCGTCGGCACCGTCGGCATCCTGGAATGCCGTCCGGGCTCCACCAACGTGGTCCCGGGCGAGGTCTTTCTCACGATCGACCTGCGCCATCCGGACGATGCCACGCTGGACCGCATGGAAACGGATCTGCGGACCCGGCTGGCGGAGGCACTTGGCGGGCTCGATTTCGCCTGTGAGCGGATCTGGCTGTCGCCGGCCGTGCATTTCGACCCGACCCTGGTCGGCCTGGTTCGGGACGCGGCGGAGAGCCTCGGCCTGCCGCATCGGGACATCGTCTCGGGCCCGGGGCACGACGCCGCCTATATCGCCCGCGTTGCGCCCACGACGATGATCTTCGTGCCCTGCCGCGACGGCATCAGCCACAACGAGGCGGAGGAGACGAGTTTTGCGCAATGCGCGGCCGGCGCGCAGGTCCTGCTCAACGCCGTTTTGGCCTTTGACCAAACGCTGGAAGGCTGACCCGCGCGACCCGGCTGCGTCAGTGGCCGCCCTCGCCATTCGGCCGCCTGTGCTCAGGCGGGCCCTGGATCGCACCCCGCGCCAACGCGCCTTCGCCGCAATCCGGCAACAACCTTGCGCTCCGCGAGGGCGAATGCCACTTCAGCGGACATGTTTACCGTCAAATCTCACGGCCCGATCGGCGCGACCACGGCCAGCGTCAAGACCGTCCCCGATGTGGACCTCTACGTGGCCCAACTCGCCGCCAAGGGGCACCGCGTCATCATGGTGGCGGCCGGCGTTGCGCCGCCCGAGCCCTATGAGAGCTGGCGGACCTCACAGCTCGGGCCCCGCGCCAGGGGCCTGATCTGATCTCAGCCCGGCCTAAATCCGCTCGGCGCGAGCCGCGGGACACGGCTGCCCACTTGGACGAAAGGCCCTAGCCCGGTATCGCTCTGCCATGACCATCAACCCGTTTCATCCCTACACCCTCGAAGTCCTGCCTTCCGTGCGCAAGCCCGGTACGTTCGACTGGACGATTCGCCGGAGCGGCAAGCTGGTGCAACGCTCCGACCGGATCCTGCGCACGGAGGAGGAGGCCATGGCCTCCGGTGCAAAGGAGATCGAGCGCCAGATCGGCGCCTCCCGCAAGGAGCGCTAGGCCGCACCGACCGCGGCCCGCCCTGCCGCGGCCGCCTTCAGGGCGGGGCGGTGGCGGCGGGCGGTCAGCCTTGCTCCGAGGTGGGAAGACAGGCCGCTGGCGGCCGCGCGCGGACGCGTGGCGGCCGGGCGGCTCTGCGGCTGCGCCGGATCAGGCCGCGCGCGTCCAGACATTGGCTCCGGAGAAGGCCTCCGGAAGCACCTCGCGCACGCGCCGGACGATCTCCGCCTGATCGGCCCCGGGCGCGATCGCGACCTCGACCCCGACCTCGGCGTCCTTCTCCGGCCGCACCGTCTTGTAGCTGGCGATCAGGCCCTCTTTGACGAGGCCGTTCAGCGCCATGTTGAGAGCGCCCCAGCCGACGACGGGCTTCGGCTTTCCAGCCATGTCGTGCTCCATTCAGAACGTCGATAGCCCCGCACGCCGCGAACCGAGTTCGGGCACCGGGGCGCTTCTGTTCAAGGTAGGCCGGAAATTGGCGCGCCCGAAAGGATTCGAACCTCTGACCCCCAGATTCGTAGTCTGGTGCTCTATCCAGCTGAGCTACGGGCGCGCGTCGCGGCGGTGTCCGTCGCGAGGCGGCGGAGATAGAACGGGCGCCCGGGCTTGGCAAGGGGCGTCGTGCGCTTCCTGTGGGCCGGGGCCGAACAGGCCGGTCGCTTGACCCGACCGGCCCGGGACCCGAAAGTTCGGCGGTCAACACCGGAAGGTTCACATGCGGCGCACAATCCGGGCTTTGCTCGTCCCGTTGCTCCTGGCCGGCTCGCCCGCCCTGGCCGACAAGGCCTCGAACTCGATCCGCTTCGCCTACGATCAGGTGCCGGAAAACATCGACCCCTATTTCAACAACGTGCGGGCCGGGGTCATCATCAGCCAGCACGTCTGGGACACCCTGATCTATCGCGACCCGACCAGCGGGGCCTATCGGGGCCAACTCGCCACGGCCTGGCGCTATCTCGACGACAAGACCCTGGAGCTCGACCTGCGGACCGGGGTGAAGTTCCACGACGGCACGGAGTTCACGGCCGAGGACGTGGTGTTCACGCTCACCTACGCGTCCAAGCCGGAGAACAAGGCGACCACCCAGGCGAACGTGAACTGGATCGCCAAGGTCGAAGCCGTCACGCCGCACAAGGTGCGCATCCACACCAAGCAGGCCTTTCCGGCCGCCATCGATTACCTGTCCGGTCCGCTCGTGATGCACCCGGCCAAGTACTACGAGCGGGTCGGCCCCAAGGGCATGAACGAGAAGCCGGTCGGGTCGGGACCCTTTCGGGTGGCGAGCCACGTGATCGGCAAGTCGCTCACGCTGGAGCGCAACCCGGACTACTTCAAGGATTCGCCCAAGCCCGCCGCCAAAGTCGGCAAGGTCGAGATCCGCTTCATCCCCGACCGGCAGACGCAGATGGCCGAGGTGATGGCCGGGGGGCTCGATTTCATCATGAACGTGCCCAAGGACCAGGCCGAGCAGATCGGCGCCGTGCCGGGCTTCCAGGCCCGCTCGGGCGAAACGATGCGCATCGCCTTCCTGCATTTCAACGCCTTGCCGGACGGCCCCGTCGAGGCCTTCCGCGACGAGCGGGTCCGGCGCGCCTTCAATCACGCCATCAACAAGGAGGCGCTGACCAAGGAACTCGTGGGCGGCGGCTCGCGGGCGCTGGTGACGCCGTGCTTCTACGGCCAGTTCGGCTGCACCGATGAGGGCGCGACGCGCTACGCCTATGACCCGGCCAAGGCCAAGGCGCTGCTCCAGGAGGCCGGCCATGCCAGCGGCCTCTCGGTGGACTTTTACGCCTATCGCGAGCGCCAGCAGGCCGAGGCCGTCATCAACGACCTGCAGGCGGTCGGCATCAAGGCCAATCTGCGCTACCTCCAATACGCCGCCATGCGGGACCAGATGCGGGCCAACAAGGTTGGCATCTCCTTCCAGACCTGGGGGTCGAATTCCGTCAGCGACGTGTCGGCCTCCACGCCGGTCTATTTCGGCGGCGGCAGCGACGACGTGAGCCGGGACGGGGAAATCCAGGCCCTCTTGCGGACCGGCGACACCTCGGTCGATCCCGAGGCCCGCAAGGTGGCCTACCGGAAGGCGCTCGCGCTGATCACCGAGCGGGCCTACACGGTGCCGCTCTACACCGTGCCGAACCACTACGTGGCCTCGGCCAATCTCAACTTCGCGGTGTATCCGGACGAGACGCCGCGGTTCTGGGAGATGACCTGGAAATGAGCGGGTCCGCGCCCGGCGGCGCCGGGCAGCCATGACCGGCTTCGTGTTGCGGCGGCTCGCGCTTGCGCTGGCCGTCGGCATCGCAGTGTCCATGCTGTCCTTCGCGCTGGTCCGCCTGACCGGCGACGTCGCGACGGCGATCGCCGGCGAGGGAGCGCGGGACGAGGACATCCAGCTCGTGCGGCAGACCTACGGTCTCGACCGCCCGATCCTGGTCCAGTACCTGGCCTGGCTCGGGGAGCTGCTCCGCGGCGAGCTCGGCACCAGCTACTTCTTCAAGTCGCCGGTCTCCGACCTCGTGCTCAGCAAGCTGCCGGTCACGCTCATCCTGGGCCTGTCCTCGCTGCTGTTTGCGCTTGTCATCGCGGTGCCGCTCGGGGTGCTGGCGGCGCTGCGCCCCGACAGCGCGGTCGACCGGCTCGCCCTCGGCATCGCGGTCACCGGGCAGGCGATGCCGAACTTCTTTCTGGCCCTGCTGCTGATCATGCTGTTCTCGATCACGCTGCGCTGGCTGCCGGTCTCGGGCTCCGGCACCTGGCAGCATTACGTGATGCCCACGGTGGCACTCGGCTATTACGTGGCGCCGGCCTTCATGCGGCTGATCCGGGCCGGCATGATCGAGACGCTGCAATCCGACTTCATCCGGACGGCCAGGGCCAAGGGCCTGTCGCGCTCGCGCGTGATCCTGCGCCACGGGCTCCGCAACGCGCTCACGCCCGTCGTGGCGCTGGCCGTGGTGCAGCTCGGCTACCTGCTGGGCGGCTCCGTGGTCATCGAAACGGTGTTCGCCCTCGACGGGCTCGGCTACCTCGCCTACCAGTCCATCACCCACAAGGACCTGCCCGTGATGCAGGTCGTGGTGCTGATGCTGTCGGTGATCTACGTGCTGCTGACGCTGTTTGCGGACGTGCTCAACGCGTATCTCGACCCCCGCCTCAGGGCCGCGATGTGAGCGCCCTGGCCAGCAGCGATGGCGGTGCCGAGCCGCTGCCCGTCTTGACCCCGGGGTCACCCGGCCGCCCGACCTCCGGCGCGCGCTGGTGGCGGCACAAGAGCCTCGTCCTCGGCGGCGGCGTGTTGGCCGTGATCGTGCTGCTGGCGCTGTTCGCGCCCCTGCTCGCGCCGCACGATCCCTATGTGCAGAACCTGGCGCGCCGAACCATTCCGCCGGTCTGGTACGACAAGGGCAGCTGGGCCCATCCGCTGGGCACCGACGCGCTTGGCAGGGACTACCTGTCGCGCACCATCTACGGCGCCCGCATCTCGCTGCTGATCGGCGTCTCGGTGGCCGTCCTGTCCGGCCTGATCGGCACGGTGCTGGGCGTTGCGGCCGGCTATTTCGGCGGCCGGGTGGACCTCCTGGTCACCTTCCTGATCACCGTGCGGCTGGCCTTGCCGGTGATCTTGGTGGCGCTCGCGGCCGTGGCCGTGGTCGGAGGCTCGCTGCCGCTCGTGATCCTGGTCCTCGGGCTGCTGAAATGGGACCGCTTCGTGGTGGTGATGCGGAGCGCGACCCAGAGCGTGCGGAGCCTCGATTACGTGCAGGCGGCGCGCGCCTCCGGCGCCTCCACGGCCCGCATCATCTGGCGCGAGGTCTTGCCCAACGTCCTGCCGTTCCTGATCGTCACCGCGACGCTGGAGGCCGCGAGCGCCATCCTGCTCGAGGCGGCGCTCTCCTTCCTCGGGCTCGGCATCCAGCCGCCCTTGCCGTCGTGGGGCCTCATGATCTCGGAAGCCAAACCCTACATGTTCTTCTCGTTCTGGCTCATCGCCATTCCGGGGGCCTGCCTGGCCACCCTGATCCTCTCCATCAATCTCCTGGGCGACGGCTTGCGCGACGCCATCTCGCCCGACCGGAGGGCCGCCACGTGAGCCGCGACGCCGCGCTCGCCCATGCCGGGCAGCATTTCGACTCGGGCGCCTTCTGGGCCGATCTCGCCCGGCGTGTCGCCATCCCGACCGAGAGCCAGAACCCGGAGCGGGCCGGCGACCTCCGGCGCTACCTGACCGACGAGATGGGCCCGTCCTTTGCCCGGCTCGGCTTCACCTGGCAGGTGATCGAGGAGCCCAAGGCCAAGGGCCCGTTCCTGTTTGCCGAGCGGATCGAGGATCCGTCCCGGCCGACCGTGTTCGGCTACGGCCACGGCGACGTCATCCGGGGGCTCGACGACGGCTGGCTGCCGGGCCTCTCGCCCTGGACGCTGACCGAGCGCGAGGGCCGCTGGTACGGCCGCGGCGTGGTCGACAACAAGGGGCAGCATTCGGCCAACCTGGCCGCCCAGGCGGCCGTGATCGCGGCCCGGGGCCGGCTTGGCTTCAACAGCAAGTGGCTCATCGAAATGGGCGAGGAGACGGGCTCGCCGGGGCTGCGCGAGGTCTGCGCCCGGCACCGCGAGCTGTTCCGCTCCGACGTGCTGATCGGCTCGGACGGGCCGCGGCCCGATCGGCGCCGGCCCGGGATCTATCTCGGCACCCGCGGCGGCGCCTCCATCGACATCTCGATCGATGCCCGCGAGGGCGGACACCATTCGGGCAATTGGGGCGGGCTCCTGTCGAGCCCGGCCATCCAGCTCGTGCATGCGCTGTCCACCCTGACCGGCCCGACCGGCGAGATCCGGGTGCCCGAGTGGCGGCCCAAGGGTGGATTGCCGGATCAGGTCCGGCGGGCGCTGGCCGGGCTCGAACTCGACATGGGCGAGGACGCCCCGGCCATCGACCCCGATTGGGGCGAGCCCGGGCTCAGCGGCCCCGAAAAGGTGTTCGGCTGGTCGTCGCTCGAGATCCTGGCGATGGAGAGCGGCAATCCCAAGGGGCCGGTCAACGCCGTGCCGCCGCGGGCCTGGGCGCGGGTGCAGCTCCGCTTCGTGGTCGGGGTGGACATGGCCGACATCGTGCCGGCCCTGCGCCGGCATCTCGACCGGCACGGATTCCACTACGTGTCGGTGGAGCCGGCCCGGGAAGAGGTGTTTCCGGCGACCCGGCTCGATCCGAACAACCCCTGGGTCGGATGGGCGCTCGATTCCATGCGGCGCACGAGCGGAAAGGAGCCCTCGCTCCTGCCCAATCTCGGGGGCTCGCTGCCCAATGACGCCTTTTCGGAGATCCTCGGCCTGCCCACGATCTGGGTGCCGCATTCGTTCAACGGCTGCTCGCAGCACGCGCCGAACGAGCATTGGCTGCCGGAACTGGCCCGCGAAGCCCTGCTCGTGATGACCGGGCTGTACTGGGACGTCGCGGAGAGCGCACCCGGCCGGCGCTAGACGCGCCGGACCGGGAATTCCTCTCGGGCGACATGGCGCGCCCGAGAGGCTGCAGGCATTCGGCCGATCTCAGCCGGCCGCGCCGCGCTTGTAGCCGAAGCCCGGCACCACGCAGCCGCACGGCGTCAGAGCCGGCACGTAGTTGCCGATCGGGCAGCTGCCGCGCGAGGTGACGCAGACAGAGCTCGCCCGGCGACTATGCTGACCGCCGCGGCGGCCATAGGCCGGAGGGGCGTCGTAATAGCCGGAGCGCGGGCCGTCATAGCCGCGACGCGGGCCGTCATGGCCCCGACGCCCCTCGTAGCCGCCGCCGCGCCGCTCCTCGTAACGGCCGCCGCGGCGACCCTCATAGCCTGAGCGGCCGTCGTCGTATCCCGGCTTGCTGCCGTAGCCGGGTCCGCCCTGCGGCAAGTAATATTGCGCCGCGGCCGGGGTCGCGAGACCGGCGACCAGCAGCAGGGTTCCTAAGAGAGCCGATTTCACGTTAATTCCTCCTCCGGACGGGCCGGCATTTAAGCTCATCAATCTGAACGGGACCCTTCCGTTCCGCAGCGAAACGCGGGCGATCGGAATTTCCGAGCGGTCCCGGCAGGTTGCGGCGTCCGGGGGGCGTCGCTATCTGCCTGTCTCATGCCGCTTGACCCCGGTTTCAGTCATGGTTTCCACCAACGATGTCGAGCACCTGAAGCTCGTCGCCCTCGACCAGGACGATCTCGCCATCATCTCGGCTCACCTGCAGGACGCGGTGGTGCGACCCCGCGATCTCGCCTACTTGCCCGAAGACAGGCGCTTTGCCCTGGTGGCGCGGCGCTTCGACTGGACCTGTGGTGAGGCGGAGCCGCGACGGCGGCTCGCCGGGCTGCATTTCGAGCGCGTCACGCGCTGCCGCAGCAAGGGCGTTGACCGCGACCGTGCGGACGCGCCCCTCAGCCTGCTGGCCGTGACCTTCGAGGTCAGGGACGCGCCGTCCGGTGTCGCGACCCTCTGCTTTTCGGGCGGGGCCTCGATCGAACTCGAACTGGAGTGCATCGAGGTGCAAATGAAGGATCTCGGCCCGGTCTGGGCCACGGCCAAGCGGCCGTCGCACGCTTTGGAGAACACCTGATGGCGCAGCGGCTCGCAGCCGGCGCACCCGGCTTCGAGCAAGCCTTTGCCGGGCTCCTCGCCACTAAGCGCGAGGCCTCGGTCGATGTGGATACGGGGGTTGCCGAAATCATCGCGGCCGTGCGGACGGGCGGCGACGCCGCCGTGATCGAGTTCACGCGCCGCTTCGACGGCCACGCCCCGGAGCCCGGGGCCCTGCGCATCGAGGCGGACGAGATCGACCGGGCCGTCGCCGGCCTCCACGGCGAGGCGGTCGATGCGCTAAGCCTCGCCCGCGACCGCATCGAGGCGCATCACCGGGCGCAGATCCCGACCGACCACGACCAGACGGATGCGCTCGGCGTCCGGCTCGGCTGGCGCTGGCGGGCCATCGAGGCGGTCGGGCTCTATGTGCCGGGGGGCACCGCCTCCTACCCGTCCTCCGTCCTGATGAACGCGGTGCCGGCCAAGGTCGCCGGTGTCGAGCGGGTGGTCATGGTGGTGCCGACTCCGAACGGGCATCTGAACCCGCTCGTGCTGGCGGCGGCGCGGCTCGCCGGGGTCGACGAGATCTACCGCATCGGGGGCGCCCAGGCGGTCGCGGCGCTGGCCTACGGCACGGAGACGATCCGGCCCGTCAGCAAGATCGTCGGGCCGGGCAACGCCTATGTGGCGGCCGCCAAGCGGCGTGTCTTCGGGCAGGTCGGGATCGACATGATCGCGGGCCCTTCGGAGGTCCTGATCCTGGCCGACGCCGGCGCCGACCCGGAATGGGTGGCCGCCGACCTCCTGGCGCAGGCCGAGCACGACACGGCCGCGCAGGCCATCCTGATCACCTCGTCCGCCGAACTCGCCGACCGCGTCGCAGCCGCGGTCGAGGCGCAACTCGCGACGCTGCCGCGGCGCGACATCGCGGCTGCGAGCTGGCGCGATCACGGCGCCATCATCACCCTCGGCAGCCTCGAGGACGCCGTCCCCCTCGTGGATCTGATCGCCCCGGAGCACCTCGAGATCGAGGCGGAGGGCGCCGAGCGCCTGGCCGGGCTTGTCCGCAACGCCGGCGCCATCTTCCTCGGCGCCTATACGCCCGAGGCGCTGGGAGACTACGTGGCCGGGTCGAACCACGTTCTGCCGACCGCCCGCTCGGCCCGGTTCGCCTCCGGCCTCGGCGTGCTCGACTTCATGAAGCGCACGGCCATCCTGGATTGCAGCCGCGAGGCTCTGGCCCGGATCGGGCCGGCCGCAGTCGCACTCGGCCGGGCCGAGGGGCTGGAAGGGCATGCCCGCTCGGTGCTGATGAGGCTCGATCGCGCATGACCGACGGGTGCGCCCGCCTGGTCGCCGTGACACTCGACGAGGCCTCCATCGGTCGCGGCAACCCGGACCAGGAGCATGAACGGGCGATCGCGATCTACGACATCGTCGAGCAGAACTCGTTCCGCGTCCCCGAATACCCAACCGGGCCCTATGCGCTCCATCTCGCCCTCGTGGAGAACCGGCTCTGTTTCGAGATCCGGGCCGCCGAGGGGGAGGGCCGCATCACGCACCACCTCTCGCTGACCCCCTTCCGCAAGGTCATCCGCGACTACCGAATGGTCTGCGAAAGCTATTACGCCGCCATCCGGAGTGCCTCGCCGGCCCAGATCGAGGCCATCGACATGGGGCGGCGCGGGCTCCACAACGAGGCATCCGAGCTCCTCGTGCAGCGGCTCGAAGGCAAGGTGGAGATCGATTTCGACACCGCCCGGCGCCTGTTCACGCTGATCTACGCCCTGCACTGGAAGGGCTGAGCCGTGGCGGGCCCGGACCGCACGGGTGGGCGGCGGGTGCAGTCGGTGCTGTTCGTCTGCGCGATGAACGCGATCCGGTCCCCGCTGGCCGAGGCCCTGGCGCGGCACTATTTCGGCAAGTCCGTCTATGTCCAGTCCGCCGGGGTCCGCCAGGGGGAGCGCGACCCCTTCGCCGTGGCCGTGCTGGACGAACTCGGGATTGACGGATCCAAGCACAAGCCCCGCACCCTGGTCGACCTGGAGGAATGGGAGGGGCTGAATTTCGACCTCATCGTGTCGCTCTCGCCCGAGGCGCACCACGCCGCGCTGGAGCTGACCCGGACGGTCGCGGCCGAGGTGGAATACTGGCCGACGGCCGACCCGACGCTGACCCAGGGCACGCGCGAGCAGGTGCTGGACGCCTACCGGGATGTCCGCGACGGGCTCAGCTACCGGATCAGGCTGCGCTTGAAGGGCTCATAGGCCGAAGGCGCGCATGGCCGCCGCCGCTGCGAGCCCGGCCAGGAGCGCGGCCAGCTCGTTGCCGGCGAGCCGCGCCGTGAGCACGGCAGCCAGCACGCCCAGAATGGCGGGCGGCCCCGCCGCAATCGCAATGGGCACCACCGTCGCGGCCACGATGGATCCGGGCAGGGCTGCGAGGGCGCGCTCGACCGGCGGCGTGATCCGGACGCGGCTCATCATGGCAACTCCGCCGATCCGCAGCAGATAGGTCAACAGCGCCATCAGGCCGATGGCGAGCCAAGGGCCCGCCGGACCGGCGATCCAGCCCTCAACGGTGCTCACGGTGACATGCTCCGGTGAGGGCGCCGGCCAGCGCTCCGGCCACGATGAAGAGATAGCCGGGCACGAGGGCCTGCACGGCGAGCGCCACGAGCCCGGCCACTAGCCAGGGTGGGCCGGAGCGCCCGACGCCGCGCCAGAGCGGCACCGCAAAGGCCGCGAAGAAGAACGGCAGCACGAGATCAAGCGCGTAGCGCTTCGGATCGGTCACCAGCGCGCCCGTGAGATAGCCCGGGATGGTGGCGATCCACCACACCGTCCAGGACAGAAGTCCGGCGCCGAGGAAGACGCCGGCATCGCGTCCGCCCTCGGCCCGGTGCCGCTCGGCCGCAAGCCAGCTCGCCTCGAACAGAAGAAACAGCGACCCGGCCTGGGCCGGCAGCGAGGCGCCCTTGAGCCAGGGCTGGAGCGAGGCGCCCATCAGCACGAAGCGGGCGTTCACGGCCGAGGTCACGGCCGCGATGGTCAGGAGCGCGCCCAATGTCCAGGTCTCGCGCCAGAGTTCGAGAGACAGCATCTGCGAGGCGCCGGCGGTCAGGACCATGCTCATCCCGACCGCTTCCCAGAGCGTCAGGCCCTTCTGCACGGAGGCGGCTCCGAAGGCGAAGGCGAAGGCGATCACGCCCGGGAGGCTGGGGGCCACGATGCGGGCGCCCAGCAGGCAGCCCGCCCCGGTGACGACGGGACGGGCGTCCGGAATCGGGGGCATCGTGCTGTCTCGGCGAACCGCGGCTTTGCCGCCCCGGACGCCCGCCGTCAACGCAGGGCTGCGCCTCTCTCGCCTTTGCGCGCAGGCTTCGCTTAGGATGTCGGCAAGACGAGCCCGCGCAGACGGGCCAGCCGGGAGGATGACGATGACGTTGATCTGGTCACGCCGCCGGATTCTGGGTGGCGCGGGCGCGCTGGCGGTCGCTGGAGGCCGGCCTGCTTTCGCGCAGAGCTATCCGGTGCGGCCGATCCGCTGGGTGGTGGGCTACCCGCCGGGAGGCACCACCGATGTGCTGGCCCGTCTGGTGGCGGAGCCGCTGGGCCGGCGCCTCGGCCAGCAGGTCTATATCGAGAACCGGCCCGGTGCCGGCAACAACATCGGCACCGAGGCAGTGATCAACGCCGAGCCGGATGGCTACACGATTCTTCTGGTCAATCCGGCGAACGGCATCAACGCGACGCTGTACAAGAAGCTGAACTTCAACTTCGTCGAGGATATCGCGCCCGTTTGCGGCATCACGCGTTCGCCGAACATCATGGAGATCACGCCGTCCCTGCCGGTGAAGACGGTCTCGGAGTTCATCGCGTATTGTAAGGCCAACCCCGGCAAGGTGAATATGGCCTCGTCCGGGCTCGGCACCTCCGTCCACATGTCCGGCGAGTTGTTCAAGTCGATGACGGGCGTCGACATGGTGCATGTGCCCTATCGCGGCGCCGGGCCGGCGCTGATCGATATGCTGTCGGGTCAGGCGCATGTCCTTTTCGACAACCTGCCGTCCTCGATCGAGCACGTGCGTGCCGGCAAGCTGCGGGCCCTCGCCGTGACCACGCTCGAGCCCTCGCCGGCCCTTCCCGGTGTTCCGACCGTTGCCGAAACGGTGCCCGGCTACGAGGCCACGGCCTGGTTCGGGATCGGGGCGCCCAAGAAGACGCCGCCCGAGCTGATCGCGCGGCTCAACAAGGAGGTGAACGAGATCCTCCAGGAGCCCGCGATGATCAGGAAGCTCGCCGATCTCGGCGGTGCGCCCTGGCTGCTGACCCCGGCGCAATTCGGTCAGGCCATCGCCGACGAGACCGCGAAATGGAGGAAAGTGGTCGAGTTTTCGGGGGCCAAGCTCGAGTGACGCCAATGGCGGCGATGGGCGGGGCCGGACGCCCTCGCCAGGTTGAGTTCGATGCATTCAGCCCCGGTGGCCGGACAGGACGCACACTTTCGGAGAACACCTCATGACCCGTCAGCGCACATCCGAACGCGGCCTCACTGAACTCTACGGCAACGATCCGGAGCGCGCCGACGCGCTCGTCTTCGGCCGCAGGGCGGCAGTCGGACGCCGCGGCTTCCTGGGCGGCGCCGGGCTCGCCGCGATGGGAGCCGCCGTCGGCGGCGCGATCCCGTTCGCGGCGTCCATGCCGGCTGGCCTTGTTCCGGCGGCGCTGGCCCAGGGCTCGCCGGCTCCGGCCGCCAAGGGGCCGCAGCCACTCGACTTTCCGGGAAAGAGCAAGGGGCTGACGGTGCTTGGGGACCGGCCGCTAGTGGCCGAGACGCCCGAGCAACTCCTTGACGACGAGGTCACGCCCTTTGAGAAGTTCTTTATCCGCAACAACGGTCAGCTGCCCGAGGCCGCCGCCAGCGCGGACGGCTGGAAGATCAAGGTCGAGGGCGAGGTCAACACCCCTCTCGAACTCAGCCTCGGCGAACTGAAGAGCCGCTTCCAGCCGAAGACCTACCGCATGGTGCTGGAATGCGGCGGCAACGGCCGCTCCTTCTTCGTGCCGCAGGCGCGCGGCAACCCGTGGACGAATGGCGGCGTCGGCTGCGCGGAATGGACCGGCGTGCCCTTGGCCGACGTGCTCAAGGCGGCCGGGCTGAAGCCGAGCGCGGCCTACACGGCCCATTACGGTGCCGACCTTCACCTCTCGGGAGATCCGGACAAGGAGTCGCTGTCGCGCGGCATGCCCATTCCCAAGGCCATGGAAGAGCATGGCCTTGTGGTCTTCGCCATGAACGGGCAGCCGCTGCCCACCATTCATGGCGGCCCCGTGCGGCTGCTGATCCCGGGCTGGCCGGGCTCGCTGTCGCACAAGTGGCTGACCCGGATCGTGCTCCGCGACCGGGAGCATGACGGCCAGGGCATGACCGGCACATCCTACCGGGTGCCGATCCGCCCCATGATCCCGGGCGGCAAGACCGACGACGCGAACATGCGGATCCTGGAATCCATGCCGGTCCGGTCGATTGTCACCAACCCGCCGAACGGCGCGCGGCTGGCCGCCGGCCTGCGCGAGGTGCCGCTCCGGGGCGCCGCTTGGGCCGGCGACGACACGGTCAGCAAGGTCGAGGTCTCGTGCGATTTCGGCGCGACCTGGTCGGCGGCGCAGCTCGCGGCGCCGAAGAACCGCTACGACTGGCAGCGCTGGACGGCGAGGCTGACCCTGCCGTCGGACGGCTATTTCGAGGTCTGGTCGCGGGCGACGGACAGCCGCGGCCGGGCGCAGCCGCATGCTGCTGCGAACTGGAATCCGCAGGGCTATGGCGGCAACACGCTCCATCGCGTGGCCATTCTGGTCGGCTGACCCATGCGGAGCAGCACACGGGGAGGGCGCCTGGCTCTCGTCATCGGGCTGGCGGCCGCTTTCGCAACCGGTCCGGCCTGGGCCCAGCCGGCGCCGCGCGAGGAGCGGGTGGAGGACCTGCCGCCCGGCCCCGGCCGGGAGGAGACCTTCGGCCTGTGCGCCGCCTGCCACGCCTACCGGCTCGTGGCCAACCAGGGCCTGACGCGTGACAGGTGGGACGAGACGTTGCGCTGGATGACCGAACGGCACAACATGCCGGACATTCAGGGGGAGGACCGCGCGCTCATCCTCGACTACCTGGCGGCAGCACATCCCCCGAAGACGGCGCCCGCCGCAGGCGGCTTCCGCAACCCGTTTGCCGACGAGGCGCCGGCCCGGCAGCCCTGAACCGGTCGCGCGCCGAGCCGCGCCGCAGGCCGCGGCACCGACAGCCCCGACCTGCGTTGACCCCTGCCGGACCCGGCCGCAAAGCGGCGTGACGGCAGCGCGGCGTTGACGGATCGCTTCCGGGCTTTCGCCGTTGCGCTCCCTGCACAGGAGATCACGTTGTTGCGATTTCTTTTCGCGCTGGCCCTGCCGGCGCTGCTTCTCCCGGTCGGTCCGGTCGCCGCCCAGGATGCCGCGGCCGGCGAAAAGCTGTTTTCGCAGTGCCGCGCCTGCCACCAGGTCGGAGATAAAGCCCGTAACGCGGTGGGCCCTGTTCTGAACGGCCTGTTCGGCCGGAAGGCCGGGACGGTCGAAGGCTATTCCTACAGCCCTGCGAACAAGAATTCCGGCCTCACATGGGACGAGGCGACCTTCCGTGACTACATCAAGGACCCCAAGGCCAAGATCCCGGGGACGAAAATGATGTATCCGGGATTGAAGGACGACGCTCGAATCGGTGATCTCGTGGCCTATCTCAAGCAGTTCGATGCCGCCGGAAACAGGTCTGCCGGGACGCCCTGAGGTCTTTTGACGCGCCAAGGCTCGCTCGGTAACCGCCGGCGCTATCATAGACACTAGTCGAAGGAGTGCCGTGGAACCCACATTTGACAAGGACCGTTGTTCGGCAAGGTGGGAAGCTCAGACCCGCGATGACGCGTCTGGGTCGGGCCGGCCAAGTCCTCCATGCACGCAACATTGTGGCCGAGATGCTCCCGCAAGAGCGTGTCGGTTCGTCAAAGGTGACGATGTTCCGTTGACCCGGGTAGCCGATGCGCTCTCCCCAACTGCAACTTTGTGTCGAACCTGTCGGGGCAGAACATGCACAACGCGCTTCTTGAAAGTCTTGCACCGGCGGACTTGGCCTGTCTCTCGCCCGGTCTTGCCCGGGTTCAGCTCACGTCCGGGCAGGTTCTTCTGTCGACGGGAACGCCGGCCGAGCATGTCTGCTTTCCCGAGGATGGCCTCGTCTCCCTTCTGAGCGGGCTCGACGGCCACAGCATCGAGACCGGCCTTGTCGGCCGAGACGGTCTGGTCGGGGTGGCGGTGCTGTTTGGGCACGACCGCATGCCGCACAAGGCCGTGGTTCAGCTCCCCGGTCCCGCCTGGCGTGTTTCAGCGGCAGATTTCCGCCGCGCGCTGCGCCAGAGCGCCACGCTTCACGAGCACCTGCTGCGCTACGCCTGCGACTATGCCGTCCAGGCGGAACAGACGGCCTTTGCGGCCGGCAAATGCACTGTCGAGCAGCGCCTGGCGCGCTGGCTCCTGATGGCCCAGGACCGCCTGAACCGCGACGACGTCGATCTCACGCACGAATGTCTGGCCAATACGCTCGGCGTGCGGCGGCCCGGCGTCACGGTCGCGCTGCACGTGCTCGAAGGCGAGTTCGCCATCCGGTCGCGCCGGGGCCGGATCACGATCCGGTGTCGTGAGCGCCTGAAACGGCTCGCCGGTGCGGCCTATGCGGAGCCGGATCGGGCGCGCCAGCCGGCCGAGCCGGAACTCATCCAGGCGGCCTGACCGAGGCCGCGCCGCCCGGGCGGAAGCGCGGTCAGCGCCCGGTTCGGATTCTCGTCCAGAGGCGGGTCACGATCCGCTGCGTCGCCTCGTCATAGGCCGTGTTGGTGAACAGGCGCGCCATGGTGGCCTCGTCCGGAAAGATGCCGGCGTCTTTCAGAATCTCGGGTTTCACCAGGTCCTTGGCGGCGAGATTGCCGCCCGCATAGGCCACGAAGTTGGTGTTGGCCGCCGCCACCTCCGGCCGCAGCATGTAGTCGATGAAGGCGTAGGCCTCGGCAGGGTGCTCCGCCTCAGCCGGGATCGCGAAGGCGTCGAACCACATCAGCGCCCCCTCGCGTGGGATGTGGTAGGCGATCTCGACGCCCTTGCCGGCCTCCTCGGCGCGCTTGCGGGCCTGGATGATGTCGCCCGAAAAGCCGACCGCCACGCAGATGTCGCCGTTGGCCAGCGCGTTGATGTATTCAGACGAGTGGAACTTGGCGATGTTGCCCCGCACCGCCATCAGCGTCTCGGCAGCGCGCCGGAGATCCGCCTCGGCCTTCGAATCCGGCTCGAGGCCGATCGCCTTGAGAACGCCCGGCATCATGTCTTCCGGCGAATCCAGCATGTGAATGCCGCAATCCTTGAGCTTGGCGGCGATCTCGGGCTTCAGCACCACGTCCCAGGTGGCCGCAGGCATGTCGCCCAGCCGCTCCCTGACCTTGGCGACGTTCACGCCGATTCCCGTCGTGCCCCACATGTAGTCGACGGCATATTGGTTGCCGGGGTCAAACGCGGCGAGCCGGTTCACGATCTCGGGCCAAGCGTATTTCAGGTTCGGCAGCTTCGTCTTGTCGAGTTTCTGGAACACGCCCGCCTTGATCAGCCGCTGCAGAAAGGCGCCGGACGGCACCACGATGTCATAGCCTGACTTTCCGGCCAGCAGCTTGGTCTCGACGATCTCGTTGTTGTCATAGGTGTCGTAGACGACGCGGATGCCGGTGTCCTTGGTGAAGGACTCCAGCATCTTCGGGTCGATGTAGTCCGACCAGTTGTAGACGTGGACGACGCGGTCCTGCGCCGCAGCCGCGAAGGACGAGGCGAGCAGGACGAGAGCGGCAAGGACAGGTCGAAGACGCATTGCCTGAAGAACTCCGGAGCGGGTCGGCGCGAGCGCCGCGTTGGCCCGGAGAGTAGGGCGCGCGGCGGCCCGCCATCAACCCGCAGGCGCGCGCCGGACCGGAGCGCCGCGCCTGCGCTCCGGAGGTAGCACACGGGTGTTGACGCCGCAGCCCGGCGTGCTAGCCTGCGTTCGAGGTTGGTGGAGCTGCAATCGCGGCACTGGTATCAGCCGACCTCAAGGGGGCCTAGGCCCCCATTTTTTTGCCCGGAGGCCGAGGGTCAGCTCGGTGCCGGGTCCTTGGCGGCCAGCGCCGAGGCGATCTGGCGGGCGAAGGCCACGGGATCGCGCGGCGTGTCGCCGTCCTGGATCCGGGCGAGATCGAGCAACGTCCCGGCTGCGTCCGACACGTCCTCTCCGGATTCGACGCGGCGCGCCAGCGTCTGCACCAGCGGATGCCGGCCGTTCACCTCCAGCACCGGCGCCAGCGCGCCGAGGCCGCGCCCGGCCCGCCGCAGCAGGCGCTGCATCTGCAGGTCCGGACCGTAGCCGGCGGAGGCCAGGACCACGGCGCTCTCGACCAGCCTATCCGTCGGCCGCACGTCCGACACGTCCTCGCCGAGCGCGGTCTTGAGGGCCTCAATCAGCCCGCCCAGCTCCGGCGCAGCCTCCGCGGCTTCGCCCTCGGCTGCAAAACGCGACAGGTCGACGGCGCCTTGCGTGATGCTGCGCAGCTTCTTGCCCTCGTATTCGCCGAGATGATCGGGCCAGAACGCGTCGACATGGTCCGAGAGAAGCAGCACCTCGAGCCCGCGCGCCCGAAACCCCTCGACCTGCGGCGAGCGGGCGAGCGCGTCGGGGTCGTCCGCGATCAGGTAGAAGATCTCGTCCTGACCGTCCTTCATGCGGCCGAGATACTCGGCGAGCGAGGTCCAGCCCTCGGCCGTGGAGGAGCGGAAGCGCAGCAGCGGCGCGATCTCGGCCCGGCGCGCGCCGTCCTCGATCAGCCCCTCCTTCACGACCGGGCCGAAATTCTCCCAGAACCCGACATAATCCTCGGCGTTCTTGGCCCGGCTGCCGAGTTCGCTCAGCACGCGGCCGGTGACGGCCTTGCGGATGCGGGACAGGGCCGGGGTCGCCTGCAGCATCTCGCGCGAGACGTTGAGGGGGAGGTCGTCGGTGTCCACCACCCCGGCCACGAAGCGCAGCCAGTTTGGCAGCAATCCGGCCTCATCGGTGATGAACATGCGCCGCACATGCAGCCTGACCCGGCTCTCGCGCTCGCCTTCGACCGCCGCGAAGGGCTTCATGCCGGGCACGAACAGCAGCGCCGTGAACTCCGTCGCGCCCTCCGCGCGCCAGTGCAGGGTCGCCCACGGCTTGTCGAAGGCGTGCGCCACATGCCGGTAGAATTCGGCATAGCCGTCTTCGTCGATTTCGCCCTTCGGCTTGCGCCAGAGCGCCGTGCCCTGATTGCCTGCCATCTCCTCCGTCCCGCCGATGACGATCGGCAGGGCGATGTGGTCGGCCCATTTGCGGATGATGTGCTGCAGCCGGGTGGGCTCCAGGAACTCCTCGGCATCCTCTTTCAGGTGCAGCACGACGTCGGTGCCGGGCTCGGCCCGGCTCCCTGGCGTCAGCGTGAAGCTGCCCTGTCCCTCGGACGCCCAGGTCCAGGCCTCGTCCGTTCCCGCCCGGCGGGACACGACCTCGACCCGGTCCGCGACCATGAAGGCGGAGTAGAAGCCGACGCCGAACTGGCCGATCAGGTTCGGGCGTTCGCCCGGGCTCGCTTCCGCGAGCGACTGGCTGAACGCGCGCGTGCCCGACCGGGCGATGGTGCCGAGGTCGCGGGTCAACTCCTCCTTGCCCATGCCGAGCCCGTCATCGGTGACGGTGAGCGTGCGGCCGGCCTTGTCGGGCACGATCCGCACCTTGGGGCTCTCCGGCATGGACAGCGCCGCGTCGGTCAGGGCCGCGAAGCGGCGCCGGTCGGTCGCGTCGGCCGCGTTGGCCACGAGTTCGCGCAGAAAGATCTCCCGGTCGGAATAGAGCGCGTGGACGACCAGATCGAGCAACCGCCCGACCTCCGCGCCGAATTCATGCCGCTCGACCGTTCCGGTTGAGGTCTTTTCGCTGTCGCTCACGCCGTTCCTCCTTGTCCGGCCGCGATATGCAGCCGCCGGGGACACGTTTCAACCGGGTTCGACAGTGGACGCCCGGCCTTCCGTGCGCTTACGGTCCGGCTCCCGCGGCGCCCCCGAGAGACCTCGATGCCAGCTTTCGACCTCGCCATTCGGGGCGGCACGGTGGTGACCGCAGCCGATACAGTCCGGGCGGATGTCGGCATCCGGGACGGCCGGATCGTGGCGGTCGCGGAGCGCGTCGAGGGCGCCTCGCGCGAGATCGACGCCTCCGGTCTCCTGGTCCTGCCCGGCGGCATCGACAGCCATGTCCACATCGCCCAGGATTCCGGGCCCGGCATCACGATGGCGGATGATTTCGCCTCGGCGACCCGCGCCGCGGCGGCGGGCGGCAACACCTGCGTGATGCCGTTCGCGATGCAGAAGAAGGGCGAGAGCCTGCGCGGCGCCGTGGAGGCGTATCGCCGCCTCGCCGAAGGCCAGTGCCTGATCGATGTCGGCTTCCACCTGATCATCTCGGACCCGACGCCCGAAGTGCTGGGCCAGGAGCTCCCGGCGCTGCTGAAGGACGGTTTCACCTCGTTCAAGGTCTTCATGACCTACGACGACCTGGTCCTCTCCGACCGCCAGTTGCTCGACGTGTTCGACGTCGCCCGGCAGGAGGGCGCGCTCGTGATGGTGCATGCGGAGGGCTATGACGCCATCCGCTACATGACGGAGCGCCTGGAGCGCGCCGGCCGCACCGCGCCGATCGGGCACGCGCTGTCCCGCCCCGAGGTCGTGGAGCGCGAAGCCGCGCACCGGGCGATCAGCCACGCCGAACTCGTGGACGTGCCGATCATGATCGTCCACGTCTCCGGCCGCGAGGCCATGGAGCAGGTGCGCTGGGCGCAGGCGCGCGGCCTCAAGGTCTATGCCGAGACCTGCCCCCAATACATCACGCTCACGGCCGAGGACCTGGATCGGGTCGACATGGAGGGGGCGAAATACGTGTGCTCGCCGCCGCCGCGGGACCAGGAGAGCCAGCGCGCCATCTGGGAGGGGATCGAGCAGGGCGTGTTCCAGCTCTTCTCCTCCGACCATTGCCCGTTCCGCTATGACGATCCGAAGGGCAAGCTGAACCCGCGCGGCCGCTCCTCGTTCAGGTGGGTGCCGAACGGCATCCCGGGCATCGAGACCCGGCTGCCAATCCTGTTCTCGGAGGGCGTGTCCGCCGGGCGCATCAGCCTGAACCGCTTTGTCGAGCTCACCTCCACAAACCACGCCAAATTCTACGGCCTCTATCCCCGCAAGGGCTCGATCGCTCCGGGCTTCGACGCCGACATCACGATCTGGGACCCGGCCCGCCGGGAGACGATCCGGCAGGACGCCTTGCATCATGGTTCCGACTACACGCCCTGGGAAGGTTTCGAGGTGACCGGCTGGCCGGTCACCACGGTGGCCGGCGGCCGGGTGGTGTTCGACCGGGGGCGCTTCGTGGACGAGGCTCCGGCCGGGCGCGTGCTCCAGCGGGACCTGTCGCCCTATGCGGTGCCGCGCGGCCGTGCCCCGGCGCCTTCCGCCTGACCGCACGACAAGGACACGACGATGGACATGGACCTGCCCGAGGTGAAGGCCGAGGTCGAGGCGGCGTTCGCGCTCTATGAGCAGGCCCTTGGCGACAACGACGTCGAGACGCTGGAAGCTCTGTTTCGAGACGACCCGCGCACCATCCGGTACGGGGTGGGCGAGAACCTCTACGGCATGGACGAGATCCGGGCCTTCCGGCGCGCCCGGTCGCCGGTCGGGCTCGCCCGAACCATCCACCGAACTGTGATCACGACCTATGGCCGCGATTTCGCGACGGCCTCGACCCTGTTTCACCGCGACTCCTCGGCCGGCAAGCTCGGCCGTCAAATGCAGACCTGGGTGCGGTTTCCGGAGGGTTGGCGCATCGTCGCCGCCCATGTGAGCGTGATCGAGGGCTGACGCCTGCGCTCCGGCGAAGGGCCACGGCGGGTCCGGTCGGTCGAGTAACCATCTCGCGCGAAGGTCTTTGCCTCCCTGAAAACACGCCGTACGGTTGAGACGTGGCCCGATGGGGGAGTGGCGACTCGCAGGCGGTGCAACGCCGAGCAGCCCCGGTTCAAATCCGGGGTCGGGCCTCCAGCGCTCGGGTCCAAGGACCAGCTCTCGCGATCCCCGTCGTCGAAGTCCGGTCAGCTCCCGATCTGGGCTGGGTCTAGGTGTCGGAGTGGGTGATGCGGGCTCTCGCTGGTGTCGTCCTGGCGTTCGTGGCCGTGGCTGGAAGCGCCGCCGCCAGTGATCCACCGCTGCGCCCAGACCCTGCCCTGCGGCTGGCCCAGCAATCGCTCCGTCCGCCCACGCGGGCCCCCGCGGCCACCCCCGTGCCCGATGGCGGGCTCGTCGACGCGACCGATGCCGGGCGTCTGGCCGGCCTGATGCAGAGCTGGGGCTGGCTCGCCAAAGTGTCGAAGGACTCGGCCGGAGACCCGCGCATCGAGAGCAAGATCTCGAAAAGCACCTTCTCGGTGACGTTCTACGGCTGCGACAAGGGGCAGAACTGCACCTCGGTGTCGCTGGAGACAGCCTATATCGTCGAGCCGAAGGCCAGTCTCGAGACCATCAACAAATGGAACAGAGAGAAGCGCTGGGGCCAGGCTGCGCTGAATGTGCGCGGCAACCCGACGCTGTCTCTGGCCATCAACCTGGATCAGGGCGTCAGCCCGAAGAACCTGGAATCGACCTTCGAGCGCTGGCGCACCAACGTGACGGCCTTCGAACAGGCCATCGGCTGGTAGCCGGTCGGCCGGTCGGCTCCGCGGAGCCGCCGGCCTGTGCAGAGGGGCCCGCGCTCAGGTCGGCAGGCGGCCGTCCGGCGTGTAGCGGTCCACGGCCTGCGGCAGCTCGCGGGACAGACGCGCCAGCAACTCCTCGCGCGACAGGCCGGTCTGCTGCGACAGGGTCGCGAGCGTGTCGGAGCCGATGGCGCGCTCGAGATCGGGCGGCGGCAATTCGCGGTTCGGTCCGGTGGAGATCCAGGAATCGGCGGCCTCGCCCTGGCCCGCCTGCTTGAAGCGGTCCACCAGTTCGCCGAGGCCTCCGCTGAGCAGGCCGCCCGCCGTGGCGCCGCCACCGAGGCCGCCCAAAAGGCCGCCCAAGCCGCCCAACCCGCCGACATTGCCGGCGCCACCCTGCTGGCCCATGCCTCCGCCTTGTTGGCCCATGCCTCCAGCTTGCCCGCCCGGCAGGCGCATGCCGCCCGCGCCCTGCGCGCCACCGAGGCCGTTCAGCATTTCGGCGATCTTGTCCCGGTTCTGGTAACCGGCGACGGCGAGGAGGCCCAGTAGGGCAGTCATGGACGGGAAGCCGCGGCTCATGTGTCAATCTCCGTTCGGGAGATTACGCGCGAGAGCCGATCCGGGTTCCGGGTCCTGGTCGGCGAAGCGCCAGACCCGGGTGAGCTTGATCTCGGCATCCTCGAGCGACCGCGTCACCGGGACGCAATAGCTCGCCATCTCGGCGAGCCGGGCCACCGGCAGGTAGCTGCGGCCGGGATCGCCGATCAGCACCGTCGCGCCCCGCCGGGCGAGGGCGTGCAGCCACGCCTCCATCCGGCCGGCGATGTCGCGGTCGTAGAAGATGTCCCCGGCCAGGACGGCGTCCCAACCCTCGTCGCGCCCGACCAGGTCTTCGTGCCGGACCCGCAGCGCGACGCCGTTCGCGGCCGCGTTCAGCGGGATGGCTTCGGCCGCGAAATCGTCGATCTCGGCGGCCTCGACCGAGGCCGCTCCGCACCGCGCCGCCGCGATGGCCACGAGGCCGGATCCGGAGGCGACGTCGAGCACGCGGCGGCCGGCCAGAAGCTCGGCCCTGTCCAGGCAGAATCGGGCGAGCGCCTGTCCGCCGGCCCAGGCAAAGGCCCAGAAGGGCGGCGGCAGGCCGATCCCGCCGAGCTCGTCCTCCGTGCGCTGCCACAAGTCGGTGGCCTCGTGCGCGAGGTGGAGGCGGATCTCCGGAACCAGCGGAACGGGAAGCAGCCGGGTCTCGGCGCGGATAAAGGCGGCGCGGTCGAGGATCGGCGTCATGCGGGCGCGGCGTCGCCCAGCATCCCGCGATACAGCGCCTTCACGCCCTCCATCACGTCCCGTTCGGTGAAGCCGTCGAGCACGCGGCGGCGCGCCGCCTCGCCCATCCGGGCCACCCCTGCGGGATCGGCGGCGAGGGCCAGAAAGGCGGCGGCCAGCGCGCCCGGGTCGCCCGGCGGCACGATGCGGCCTTCCAGCCCGTCGCGAACCAGACGGCGGCAGCCCGGCACGTCCGTGGTCACGACCGCGCGGCCCGAGGCGGCCGCTTCCAGCAGCGTCCGGGGCAGGCCCTCGCCGCCGCGCGACGGCAGGCAGGCGACGTGGTGCCCGCGCCACACCGCCGCCACGTCGGCCGAGGGGCCGTGCCACGCGATCCCGGGCTCGGCCGACCACGCCCGCAGGTCCGCCTCGCGCAGAGCCTTGGGGTTCGATGGATCGGGCGCGCCAAAGAGGCTGAGTTCGACATCGGCCCCGGCGGCCCGGGCCAGCCGGGTCGCTTCCACGGCGACGTCGATGCCCTTGGACCAGAGCATGCGGGACACCACGGCGATCCGCAGCGGCGGATGGGTCGGCAGCGGCGAGGCCCCCCAGACCTCCGGGTCGATGCCGGCACCGCCCACGACCGCGACACGGGCAGGGTCGGAGGGATCGAGCCCGAGCAGGCGGGCGTCGTCCTCGTTCTCGAACAGGTAGCGCGTGCCGCGGCTGGCCAGGGGACCGCGCAGAACCGACCGGATCGCCAGCCGGGCGGCGCGGCCGACCAGGTCGGGCCTGGCGCCCAGATAGCCGAGCCCGGTCAGGGCAAAGACCCGCCGGTCGATTCCGGCCATCAGCGCGGCCGTGCCGCCGAGCAGGATTCCCCGCAGCGCGATGCAGTGGACGATGTCCGGCCGCACGGCCTTGAGGATGGCGGCGAGCCGCCCGGCCGCGTCGCCGGCCGCGATCGGGTTGAGGCTGCGGCGCTCGGCTTCGAGCGGAACCACCCGCGCGCCCTCGCGCTCGATCGCCTCGCGGTGCTCGCGGACCCGGGTGATCACCGTCACGTCGAGACCGATCTCCCGGGCCGCCCGCAGCATCGGCAGGAAATGGGAGACGAAGAACCAATCCTCCGTGACCACAAAGGCGAGGCGGGGGCTCACCTGAGGAACGGGTTGGTGGCCTTCTCCTGGCCGATGGTCGAGCCCGGCCCGTGCCCGGGAAGGAAGGCGACGTCGTCGCCGAGGGGCAGGAGCTTGGTCGTGATGGACGAGATCAGCATCTCGTGGCTGCCGCCCGGCAGGTCGGTGCGGCCGACGGAGCCCTGAAACAGCACGTCGCCCATGAAGCAGAACCCCAGGCTGGGCGCGAACAGCACCACGCTGCCCGGCGAATGGCCCGGGCAATGCAGCACCTCGAAGGTGACGCCGGCGATGTCCAGCGTCTCGCCCTCCGCGAGGTAGCGGTCCGGCTCGACATTGCGCACGTCGTCCATGCCGTATTGCCGGCCCTGGATCTCAAGCCGCTGCAGCAGCGGCCGGTCGCCCTCGTGCGGGCCGATGATCTTGACCCCGAGATCGGCCGCGAGTTCGGCCGCACCGCCGGCGTGGTCGATATGGCCGTGGGTCAGGACGATGGCCTCGGCCGTGACGCCGAGCCGGTCGAGCGCCGCCCGGATGGTCGGCACGTCGCCGCCGGGATCGACCACGACGCCGCGCTTGGTGGCCTCCGACCAGGCGATCGAGCAGTTCTGCTGGAAGGGCGTGACGGGCACGACCTGGATGTTGAAATCGGCCATGGGGCTCCCTCGGATGGCCGCTGATTGGAGGATCGGCGGGCCCCGGACAAGCCCGGCACGGCGATCAGGGGAGGGCGACCGCGCCGGAGCCGGGCAGCCGCGACGGATTGGCGCGCGCCGCCCGCTGCAGCGCGGCCAGAATGGACACGGTCACCAGCCCGCCGATCATGCCGACATGCTCGGCCGCAATGTGGAACGCGTGGACCGAGGCCTCGCCGTCCAGCGCCCAGAAGCGGTGCACGAGCGGAATGGTGAGCGCGGTGAAGATCCCCAGCGCGCCGGCGCCGAGCCAGGTCAGCCGGTTGCTGATCACGAGGGCGGAGCCGACGAGCTGCACCGTGACGGTGGCGGCCGCGAAGAGGGCGCCGGGCCGCAATCCGAACCCCTCCAGGACCGCGACCGCGGCGTCGAAGCCAAACAGCTTGTCGAGGCCGCTGCCCCAGAACGGAAAGGTCAGAAGAATGCGGGCCAGAACGCTGGCCCCCCGATGCAGAAGCAGCGCGTCGATGGTCCTGGACATGAGGCTCCCCAGGTAGGTGAACCGCCCGAAGGCCTGGCCCGTCGCGGCCGTTGCCATCCGGGACCGTGTGGGGGCCCCGACGAGGCCCGGCGGTCACCGGCCATGGCCTCCCGACGGGCTTGCCGCTATCTCACGTCCCATGACGAGCGCCAGCGCACAACCCATCGGTCCGGGCGACCGGATCTTCCTGGTCGACGGCTCCTCCTTCGTCTTCCGGGCCTATTTCCAATCCATGAACCAGGACCGGAAGTACAACACCCGGGCCGACGGGCTGCCGACGGGCGCGGTCCGGCTGTTCTCCACCAAGCTGATGCAGTTCATCCGGGACGGCGCCGCGGGTGTGCGGCCGACCCACCTCGCCATTGTGTTCGACAAGTCCGAGAGTTCGCACCGGAACGAACTCTACCCCGAATACAAGGCGCATCGGCCGGAGCCGCCCTCCGAACTCGTGCCGCAATTCCGCCTGATGCGCGATGCGGTGCGGGCCTTCGGCCTGATCCCCGTGGAGCAGGCGGGGTTCGAGGCCGACGACATCATTGCGACCTATGCCTGCCAGGCCGCGCGGGCAGGCGCGGAGGCCCTCATCGTCTCGTCCGACAAGGACCTGATGCAGGTGGTCCGCGACGGCGTGACCTTCTACGATTTCGAGAGCGGCATCCCGGGCAAGCCCGGCTACCGGCCGGAGCGCCGGCTCGACCGCGACGGCGTGATCGAGAAGTTCGGCGTCCCGCCCGAACGGGTGCCGGACGTGCAGGCGCTGATCGGTGACCCCACGGACAACGTGCCGGGCGTGCCCGGGATCGGCATCAAGACCGCCGCCCAGCTCATCGGCGAATTCGGCAGCCTGGAAGCGCTGTTGGAGCGGGTGGAGGAGATCCGGCAGCCGAAGCGCCGCGAGGCGCTGATCGAGAACGCCGACAAGGCCCGTATCTCGAAGCAGCTCGTGACGCTGACCTGCGACATGGATGTGGTGGTGCCGATCGAGGAGACCCGCCTCTTCGATCTCGACGCCCGCCGTCTGCTCGGCTTCAGCAAGGCGCTCAGCCTGACGGCGCTGACTAAGCGCGTGGCCGAACTCTATGACGTCGATCCGGCCGAGGTTCCGGCCGATCCCGCCCTGTCGCGGCGCTGGGATGCGGCGGCCGGGGCCTGGCGCGACGACGGCGACGGGGGAGAGGCGGGCGAAGACGGGCCGGCCGGGGAGCTGTCCGGGGCCCCCGCTGCAGCCGGTCCGCCGGCCGCCGCACCTGCAGCCCCGCAAACCCAGCTCACGCCGCAGACCCTGGTCGCCTCCCGGCAGGCCGAGGCGTCGTCCTTTGCGTGCGACCGGGCGCGCTACGAGACGATCGCCACGGCCGACGCCCTCGATCGCTGGATCGTCGAGGCGCAGGCGCAGGGGCTCGTGGCGGTCGAGCTCGAGACGTCGTCCATCGACCCCATGCGGGCCGAGATCTACGGCATCGGCCTGGCGCTGGCGCCCGGACGCGCCGCCTATCTGCCGCTTCGGCACAGGGCCGGCGACAGCACGGGCGAGAATCTGTTCGACGCGGGCTTTCTGCCCGGCCAGCTCGCCGAGGATGCGGCGCTCGCCCGCCTGAAGCCGCTCCTGGAGGACCCGTCCGTCCTGAAAGTCGGACAGAACCTCAAGCACGACTGGCTCGCCCTGAAGCGGCGCGGCATCGTGCTCGCGCCGATCGACGACACCCAGCTCCTCTCCTACGCGCTGGATATCGGCCGCTCCGGCGTGGCCGGGCACCACCTCGAGCAGCTCGCCACCCATTACCTCGAGCATAGCTGCGTGCCCTCGGCCGAACTGCTGGGCCGCGGCCGCAAGGCCATTGGATTCGACCAGGTGCCGCTCGACCGGGCGACGGAGGTCGGGGCCGAGCGGCCGGACGTCGCGCTCCGGCTCTGGCGGCTGCTCAAGCCGCGCCTCGCGGCGGAGCGCAAGACCAGCGTCTACGAGACCCTGGAGCGCCCCATGGTGGCGACGCTCGGCCGGATGGAGGCGCGCGGCATCCTGATCGACCGCGAGATCCTGTCGCGCATGTCCGGCGACTTCGCCCAGAGCGTCGCGCGGGTCGAGGCCGAGGTGCACGAGATCGCCGGCGAGCCCTTCACCATCGGCTCGCCGAAGCAGCTCGCCGACATCCTGTTCGGCAAGTTCGGCCTGCCGGGGGCCCGCAAGACGGCCACCGGGCAGTGGTCCACGGGCGCCAGGCTGCTCGAGGATCTGGCCGAGAGTTCCGAACACCCGCTGCCCCGCAAGGTGCTGGAATGGCGCCAGCTCACCAAGCTCAAGGGCTATACGGACGCGCTGCCGACCTACATCAACCCGGAGACCGGGCGCGTCCACACGACCTACGTGCTGGCCTCCACGGCCACGGGCCGGCTGTCGTCCAACGAGCCGAACCTCCAAAACATCCCGATCCGGACGGAGGAGGGGCGCAAGATCCGCACCGCCTTCGTGCCCGCGCCCGGGCACAAGCTGATCTCGGCCGACTATTCCCAGATCGAGCTGAGGTTGCTGGCCGACATCGCCGACATCCCGCAGCTCAAACAGGCCTTCGCGGACGGGGTCGACATCCACGCAACCACCGCCTCGGAGATGTTCGGCGTTCCGGTGGACGGCATGCCGGCCGAGATCCGGCGCCGGGCCAAGGCCATCAATTTCGGCATCGTCTACGGCATCTCGTCCTTTGGGCTCGCCAATCAGCTCGGCATCCCGCGCGGCGAGGCCGGCGACTACATCAAGCGCTATTTCGAGCGCTTCCCGGGCATCCGGGCCTATATGGAGCGGACCAAGAAGCAGGTGCGCGAGACCGGGCAGGTCACCACCCTGTTCGGCCGCGCCTGCCACTACCCGGACATCTCTGCCGGCAACATGTCGGTCCGGGCCGCGGTGGAACGCCAGGCCATCAACGCGCCCATCCAGGGCAGTGCCGCCGACATCATCCGGCGCGCCATGATCCGCATGGACGACGCGCTGGCCGAGGCCCGCCTGTCCGCCCGCATGCTGCTGCAGGTGCATGACGAACTCGTGTTCGAGGTGCCGGACGACGAGGTCGACGCCACCCTGCCGGTGATCCGCCGCGTCATGGAGGATGCGCCGCATCCGGCCGTGCAGCTCGAGGTCCCGCTCGCCGTGGATGCCCGGGCCGGGCCGAACTGGGACGCCGCCCATTAGCGCGGCTCCCGCCCCGGCTCCCGGTTCCCCCGGTAAGCCTTCGCTCACTCCCGGCCGCTAGACTCTCCCGAACGATCCAGGCGGCGGGCGGCGGCGGGACCTCACCGGTTCGGCCGCCCTTCGCGCCCGCGGATGTGAGGGGATCATGATGCGTCTGCGTCTCGCCGCGACTCTGCTGGGGCTGGTGGTCCTGTCCGGCTCCGCCCTGGCCCGGGACGCCGTCCCGGCGCTGCGCGAGGGCATGCCCTATGCGGCGGCGCGGGGCCGGCTGATCGGCAAGGGCTTCCAGCCGGTCGCCTCCGGCAACCGCGACGAGGCCCGCTGCCCGGCCGGTCGGCAGGACGTCTGCAACGCCTATCCGGAAACGGTGTCCTGCTCGGGCACCGGCGCGGCTGCCTGCCGCTTCATCTTCTCCGGCAAGCGCGGCGTCACCCTGACCGTGGTGGCGGATGGCGAGGATGTCGGGCGGCTTAAGGTCGTGGCCACGCGCCGCTCCTCCGAGAAGGACGCCAAGTGGCAGCGGGCAGGCCGCTAGTCGGCGCCCGTCACGCCTGCGGCGAGGCCACCCGCCCGGCCCCGATCAGCGGGCACAGATTCGGGTGCCGGTCGCCTCGCTGACCCAGCAGGCCGGATCCTGGCGGCTCTGCCGGTGCGGCCCGGGCAGCGCCAGGTCGCGGCCCCCCAGGCGGGCAAAGGCGAAGCCCTGCCCGGGCGCGTCGACCTCCATCCGGTAGGTCGGCCTGCCGGGCGCCGAGATCCGGAAGCTGCCCTTGCGGTCGGTCACCTGGAAATCGCAGGCGTAGCGGCCCTCGTCGCTGGTTTCGCACTGGGCCGGCTTGGCTTCGGCCAGCCCGGCCGCGAGCAGCAGCCCCGCCGCGGCGAGCGTGAATGCACTTCGTGTCCTCATTGGATCTCCTCCGTCGCGGTCAGACCAGTTCAGGCGTGACGGAGAGGGTGGACCCGAGCGGGCCGAATTCTGCAAGGCCGAGCTGGCGGTAGAAGCCGGCCAGCCGTTCCGCATCCGCCTCGAACCAGCCGTGCAGCCAGGATCGGTACTGCGCCTCCGCCGCCTCCGGGGCCGCGCCCTCCTGCAGGATCGCGGCCGCGAAATGGGCCGCCATCATGCCCGACATGATTGCTTTCAGAACGCCGTGCGAGGACAGCGGGTCGAGCCGGGCCGCTGCATCGCCGACCAGGAACCAGCCCGGCCCGGCCGGCCGTTCGGCCAGGTGCCAGGTCACGTCGGCCCCGCGCGAGGGGCCGCTCGGCCGCAGCGCCGCAAAGGCGGCGGGCGTCTCGCGGCCGGGCTCGCCTCCGACCGCCAGACGGACCCAGGCATATCGGTCCGGGCCGACCCGCGCGGTCCAGAGCCAGCCGTCGGGCAGGCTCTCGAGGGCCGGGGCTTCGTCGCGCGCCGGGCAGGAGCCCTCGGCATGGCCGAAGCGGGCCAGAAGGCGGGGCGAGCGCGGTGTAAGCGGGCCGGACAGCCTGCGGTCCAGCCAGCGGGCATCGCCGCTGGCGTCCACCAGCATGCGGCAGCGCAGGGCGCCGGCATCGGTCTCCACGTCCCAGAACCCGTCTGGGCTGCGGTTCGCGCCCGTGACACGGGCCGGCTGCCGGATCTCGGCCCCGAGTTCGGCGGCGCGGGCGAGCAGAAGGCCGTGCAGGGCGGTGCGCCGCACCTGAAAGCCCCGCCAGGCGCCCCCGGCATCCGACCCGAAGGGCTCGAACCGGGCCGAGCCGTTCCAGGTGATCCAGACACCCGGATGGCGTGCGCCGACGACCGTGCCCAGCCGCCCAGCGAGGCCGAACTGGCCGAGCAGCGGCTCGATGCCCGGGTGCAGCGACTCGCCCGGCCGTTCCGTGGCCGAGCCGTCCCGCTCCACCAGGACGACCCACAGGCCCCGGCTCGCCGCCGTGATGGCGGCCGAGCCGCCGGCGGGGCCGCCGCCGACGATCAGGAGGTCGGGATGGTCGCGTCGAGGCGCCAAGGCTGATCGCCCTGCTTCAGCAGAACCTGGCTGCCGGCCACGAAGGCCAGGACAGGCTCCCGCATCTCGACCAGCACGCTGGTCATGTCGGTCGGGTGGCGCGATTCCGGCCCGGGCCGGAAGGCCTGGAAGCGGTAACGTCGCTCGCCGGAGAGCCGGGCGGACGCCGCGGTCTCGGCCGCGGCGAGTTCGGTGTCGCCTTCGGGGATGGCCCGGAACGACAGAATGGCCCAGCCGGCCTTGGCCTTCACGGCATCCACCACGGCCTGCCGGTCCTGCTCCGTCAGGGTCTCGCCCGCCTTCGGCGGCTCCGGATCACGGAGGCCGAGCGCCCAGTACAGGGCGGCGGTCGCGAGCACGCGCGCCTTGGTCTCGGGCAGGTCGACCTTGGCCAGGTGAAGCGCGGTCATGCGCTCGAGATTGCCGAGGTAGTCGACCCGGTTGATGTCGGGATAGATCGCCCGCTCCGCCCCGTTCACCGTTTCAACGCGCGGCCCGCGCACGCCGTCCCAGGGCATGAAGCGGTCGCCCTCGGCTGGCACGATGCCGAGTTCCGCGTCCGTGAGCGGAACCACCGTCGGCCAGGGGTAGTCGAAGCCCGGGCCGCGGCGCAGCGGCGAGAAGGTGCGGGAGCTGTCGGGCGCCACGGCCGGCCAGTAGCTGCCCAGCGCCGCGCAGAGCTTGACGTCCTCGACGAAGGGGGTGCCGAGGCCGAAATTCTGCATAAACGGCTGCAGCGTGTCCGGCTCGGTGTAGCGCTGGCCGAGGCTCGTGTCCCAGCCCGGATCGAACACGCCGGGCGACGCGTCCGGCAGGCCGGAATAACGGTTGGTGTTGGCGGGTCGGGTGGCGAATTCCGGCATGGCGGGCGCGTCGGAGCCGGTTCGGGCGGCGGGTTCGGCCCGGGCCCTGTGCTGCGGGACGATGGCCGTGATGGTGGTGTCGTTGATGCTGAAGCCGAGTGCCAGCGTGACGTTGCCGGCCATGCGGCGTTCGGCGAGCGAGGTCGGCGGCACCGCCCAGAGCGCGCCGCGCAGCGCCTTCGGGACCTCGGTCTGCCACCAGATGCTGAGGTCGCGCTGGCTCACATAGGGAAAGAAGTCGGGCGGCGCGACCATGCAATAGGCCGGCAGCCGGGTCCGCACGAGGCCGTCGAGTTGCGGCACCTGCACCCGGATCGCGCCGTCGCCGGCGAAGTCGATGAAGTGCTGCGCCCGGTAGCCACCCCGGGCAATGATGTCCATCAGCTCCGGGTGCCGGTTCAGATTGTCGATCTGCCCGTTCGGTCCGACCCGGTGGCGAATCGAAACGTATTCCGGCGCCGGCCGGTCCGTGGTCGGGCCGAGCCCGTGCATGTAGGACGGCGCCGTCTCGGCCCCGCCGGGCAGGATCTGGGCCGTGGAAAAGTACATCACGCCCGGCCGTTTGGCGAAGTCCGGCGGCACTTCGAAGGTGAGCCAATCGTTCTTGTAGCGGGCCCGCACGGCGAGGGGGCTCGGCTTCGGTTCCAGCACGCCGGAGCCCCAATCGGGCCGGCGCGAGAAGCTGGCGATGGCCTCGTCCCGGATCACGAACGGAAACTGGTTCAGATCCTCGCCGCGCCAGCTCGCCTCGAAGCCCTCGACCTCCAGGTAGCGGTGAAAGCGGCGCAGCTTCTCGTTCACGAGCGAGCGCGTCAGCCCGACCCGCAGGTCGAGGCCGGCCAGGCATTCGCGGCCGTCGAACAGCTTGTGCACCGGCACCCAGAAGCCGAGCTGGTCGTCGCCCTTCAGGTAGTCGCGCGGCAGGGTCTCGGCCTCGTTCCCGGCCAACCGGACGGCCAGATAGGCGGCGAAGCGCTGCGGCATCGGCCGGAAGTTGAACGGCCGTGCCGGATCGACCGGATCAAAGGCGCGCGCCCGGGCATCGTAGCGGGGCTCGATCGTGCCCATCCGGGCGAGGCCGGTGCGGGCAAAGGCCAGATCGGCGTGCCGGCCCTGCGGCGATTCCGGACCGCGCCGGTATTCCAGGCTGAACACCGCGACGGCCAGCGGGTGCTCGCCGACGCGCTGGCGGATCGCCTCGAGACTGGGCGGCGCGACGCCGTAGCAGTAGTTCTCGACCGCCTCGATCTCGGCCAGGGTCGGAAAGGCGCCGAGCGGCCGCCCGGACCCGTCCGCCACGACATCGGGCGAGGCGAGCACGTGGTAGAGGAGGCTCGCGGCCGGACTGCCCGGCTCGATGGCGCGCCGGCCCTCCGGGTGAAAGTCGCCGAGGCCGGGAAGGGTGCGGTCGATATGCCCGAGAGGTTTTGCGAATTCGGCGCGCAGGTCCCGGGCCGCGATGTCGAGCTCGCCCCCGGTCGCCGCCTGGAGAAGGCGGCGCCAGCCATGCGGGGCGAGGCGCCGGCAGGCGGCCGCGACCCCGTCCACGAGCCGGCGGGGGGGCGCCGCCGCGAGCGCCGCGTCCGGCAGGATTGCGGCCGCCAATCCAAGCCCGGACCCCTCCAGCATCCCCCGTCGCGTCAGCATGTGCTTCCCCCCTGGTTGCGCATCCTAGGAGCAAGCTTAACCGTGACGAGTGACGACATGACGCCGCAGGGCGCTGCGCCCGGTCGCCTTGAGCCCGGGCTCCGAAACGGGCACAAGGCCGGCCTTGCCGCCGGACCCGATATGCAGCGTCACGCCCCCGCTCCGGGCAGCCTCGTAGCGGCTCCGGTCGAGCCCCTTCCGCCCGCCCCCCCGCGACTGAGCGGGCGCGCCGCCGCCACCCTGTCGGTGGAGGACGTCCGCTGCCGCTTCGGCACCAAGACCGTGCTGCGGGGCGTCTCCTTCGAGGCGCCGCCGGCTGCGGTGACGTGCCTTCTCGGCCCTTCGGGGTGTGGCAAGACCACGCTGCTGCGCATCCTGGCCGGGATCGAGCGGCCGAGCGCCGGCCGCGTCATGCTGGACGGCGAGGAGGTGGCCGGTCCGGCCGTGTTCGTGCCGGCCGAGAGCCGCCGCGTCGGGCTCATGTTCCAGGATTATGCCCTGTTCCCGCACCTGACGGTGCTGGACAACGTCTTGTTCGGGCTGCGCCACCTGCCGCGCGGCGAGGCCCGGCCGGTGGCCGAGGCGGCGCTCGACCGGGTCGGGCTCGCCGGGCTCGCCGGACGGCGGCCCAGCGAATTGTCGGGCGGTGAGCAGCAGCGGGCCGCCCTGGCCCGCGCGATAGCGCCGGCGCCGCGCGCCCTGCTCTTGGACGAGCCCTTCTCGAACCTGGATCGCGGCCTGCGCGACGACCTGCGGGATTCGACCGCGGCGCTGCTGCGGGACAGCCGCATCACCGCGCTGGTCGTCACGCACGATCCCGATGAGGCCATGCAGATGGCCGATCACATCGTGCTGCTCTCGGCCGGCGAGGTGCTGGCCGCCGGCCGGGCCGAAGACCTTTATCGCCGGCCCGCCTCCCTGGCCGTGGCCCGCGCGCTGGCGGATGTGAACGAGGTCCCGGGCCGGATGGCGGGGGGCTGGATCGAAACCGGGCTCGGCCGCTTCCCGGGCCTCGGCCACCACCCCGACGGGGCGGCCGCCATCCTGGCCATCCGGCCCGAAGGCATCCGCATCGGCCCTGCGGGATCGGGGCGCCCGGGCCGCATCGCGAGCCGCGTGTTCCGTGGCGCCGCCAGTTCCGTCCGGGTGGAGATCGAGGGCCTCGACGCGCCGATCCGGGCCGTCGTCAACCGGTCTGCCGCGGCCCCCGGCGACCTCGTCTCGGTGGAGGTCGAGCCCGACAGCGCCTTTGTCTTCCTGGCGTGAGGGGCATTGCGGGCCTTGGCAGTCTGTCCAAAAGCGGCGCGGCTGGATCGACCATGGCACCGTTCCTGCCGCGTTGAACGGCTCGCCGGTCCGAAAAAGCCGCCAAGAGCGTAAATCGTCGCGGGCCTTGGCGGACTTACTCTAATTCTAAACTACGGAAATGGCTTGCTGTTCGGGCCAAAGCTTGCCATTCGGTCTGGCTATCTTGGTCGGATCCGGAGGATCAACTGTGGCTGTCCGCGGCGTTTGCCTGGTTGTGGGGTTTGCTTCGCTCTTGGCTGGAGCGATCCCGGCCGTGGCCCAGGAGGTCAATCTCTACACGACGCGCGAACCCGGCCTGATCAAGCCGTTGCTCGACGCCTTCACCCGGTCGAGCGGCATCAAGGTCAACACGGTTCTGGTCGACAAGGGACTTGCTGAGCGGGTCGCAGCGGAAGGTGAGCGCTCCCCGGCCGACGTGCTGATGACCGTGGATGTCGGCAATCTGATGGAACTGGTCGACAAGGGGCTGGCCCAGCCGGTCGCCTCGCCGGCGCTGGACGCCGCCATTCCGGCCCATCTGCGGGCGGCCGACGGCCGCTGGTACGCGCTCTCGCTGCGGGCCCGGGTGGCCTATGTCGATGCCGGCCTCGGTGATGTGCAGGCGCTGACCTACGAGGAGCTCGCCGACCCGAAATGGAAGGGCAAGATCTGCATCCGGTCGGGTCAACACCCCTACAACACCGCCCTGATCGGCGCCTACTTGGCCCGCCACGGCGAAGAGAAGACGGAGGCGTGGCTGCGCGGGCTCAAGGCCAATCTCGCCCGCAGGGCCGGAGGCGGCGACCGCGAGGTGGCGCGCGACATCAAGGCCGATCTCTGCGATCTGGGGCTGGCGAATTCCTATTACGTCGGCCTGATGCGGGGCGGGAAGGGCGGGGCCGAGCAGAAGAGCTGGGCGGACGCCATCAAGGTGGTGCTGCCGACCTTCGCGGGCGGCGGCACGCATGTGAACGTGTCCGGGGCCGTGGTCGCCCGCAACGCGCCCAACAAGGATGCCGCCGTGAAGCTGCTGGAATTCCTCGTGACCGAGGAGGCCCAGGCCATCTACGCACAGAGCAATTACGAGTACCCGGTCCGGGCCGGGGCCAAGGCGGACCCGATCATCGCGGCGCTTGGACCCCTGAATCCGGACACCACGCCGCTTCCCGAGATCGCCAAGAACCGCAAGCTCGCCAGCATGCTGGTCGACAAGGTCGGGTTCGACAACTGAGCCCGACCAGCCGGCGGGAGCCGAGCGCTCCCGCCTGATCCGCAAGGCCCTTCCGATGAGTTCCGTCGCCCTCGAAGCCGGCTCCGCCTGGGACGCCCGCGCGGCCGCGCCGCGCCGCCCGGCTCGCGGCCTGGGTCATGCCGTGTTTCTGTCGGCCGCGATTCTGGTCGCCGTGGCGCTGATCGCCCCCGTCGCCTCCCTGGCCGTCAGCGCCCTCCAGGGCTCGGCCGGGTTGTGGCCCCACCTCGTCGCCTATGTGCTGCCGCAGGCGCTGCGCGACACCGTGCTTCTGCTTCTCGGGGTGGGCCTCCTGGTTCTGGTGGTCGGGGTCGGCACCGCCTGGCTCGTGGCTGCGCACGATTTTCCCGGCCGCCGGCTGGTCGAATGGATGCTGGTCCTGCCGCTCGCGGTGCCGACCTACATCGTGGCCTATGCCTATCTCGACCTCCTGCATCCGGTCGGTCCGGTGCAGACGGGCCTTCGCCACCTGTTCGGGATCGCGAGCCCGCGCGACCTGCCGTTTCCGGAGGTCCGCTCCCTGCCGGTCTGCGCCCTGCTGATCGGCTTCGTGCTGTATCCCTACGTCTACCTGCCGGTCCGGGCCGTGTTCCTGCTCCAGGGTGCGGAGGTGCTGGAAGCCGCCCGCACCCTCGGGGCCGGCTCCGCCCGCACCTTCTGGCGGGTCGCCCTGCCGCTGGCCCGGCCGGGCATCGCGGTCGGAGCGAGCCTCGCCCTGCTGGAAGCCCTGAACGACATCGGGGCGTCGGAATTCCTGGGCGTGCGCACGCTCACGGTCTCGATCTATGCCACCTGGGTGAACCGGTCGGACCTGCCCGGCGCCGCGCAGATCGCCTTGCTGCTGCTGGTGGTGGTGCTGGCGCTGCTGGCCGCGGAGGCCTGGGGCCGTCGGCAGGGCCGCTACGTGGCCGGCCGGAGGACACCGCAGAGGCGGCCGCTCTCCGGCAGCCGGGCCGGGCTCGCGCTTCTTGCCTGCGCGGCCCCGATCACGGTCGGCTTCGTGGCGCCGGCCGGCTACCTGCTGGTCGAAGCCTCCAAGCGGGTCGCCTTTGCGGGCGTGTCGGCCGGTCTCGCCCGCGAGACGCTGAACACGGTGCTGCTCTCCGCCGGCGCCACCGTCCTGACGGTCGGGCTCGGGCTCGTCCTCGCATCGGGTGCGCGGCTCTATGCCCGGCGCGTGCCGTCGCTGTGGCTGCGGGCGGCCGGATTCGGCTACGCCCTTCCGGGCACCATCCTGGCCGTGGCGCTGCTCGGCCCGCTCGCGGGCTTCGACCGGATGCTGGCCGCCGTCACGCGCGACCTGTTCGGGGTGACGCTCGGGCTGCTGGCCGGCGGCACCGCGGTGGCGCTGATCTACGCCTATACGGTGCGGTTCCTGGCGATCTCGATCGGCGCCGCCGAAGCCGGGCTGGCCAAGCTGCCGGCCTCGCAGGACGAGGCAAGCCGCGTGCTCGGGCAGGGTACGCTCGGCACGTTCCGGCTGATCCACGTGCCCTTCGCCTGGACGGCGGTGGCGAGCGGCGCGCTGCTGGTCTTTGTGGATTGCATGAAAGAGCTGCCCGCGACGCTGCTGCTGCGGCCGCTCAACGTCGAGACCCTGGCCACGCACCTGTATGGCGAAGCGGCGCGGGGCACCTACGAGGACGGCGCCGTCGCGGCGCTGATCATCGTGCTGATCGGCCTGTTGCCGCTGACGCTGCTGTCGCGCCTCGGCCCGCGCTGAGACGCGGCGGGCCGCCGCAAGGCCGCCGGGGAGCTAGACCCGCGGGACCGGGCGGGCCGCAACCCGGGCCCGGATGGGCCGGCGCTCGACCAGGACCAACCGGGTACCGGCCGCGATGGACACGGTGTGGGGCGGCAACTTCGGCAGGTGCGGCCGCACGTCGTCCTCGGAGACGCCCATCAGCCCGGCGGCGATTTCGATCTGCGCGTCCGGATCCGACGACAGGCCCTGCGCGGCGGCCACCGCCTCGTCGATGGTCGGATATTCGCGGCGGACGCGAGGCGGCGGAAGCACCTTCTTATGCTTCGGCTTCATGTTCGAGGGCCCTTCCAGGACGATTGCTGCAATGCAGCATAGATGGGATTCGTTGTCGAGTTTCGCTATGGCATCCGGCCCCACATCACTCCAGCCGTTCGTCGTTGCGCTGCAAGGAGAGGAGCAGCGGGAAGAACGGGTCGGCGCCCAGGGCGCTGCGCCAGCGTTCGCCGAAGCGCCGGCGCTCGGCCTCGAAACGGGCCCGCCTCGCGCCTTCGTGACGGCGGGAGGCGGATTCGTGGTGCCGCAGCACCGCGCTCGGGCAGAGGAGGTTTCGCAGCCCCAGCCGACTCAGCCGCAGGCAGAAATCGACGTCGTTGAAATCGACCGCGAAGCTTTCGTCGAAGCCCCCCACCGCGTCGAAATGCGCCCGGGACACCGCCAGGCATGCGGCCGTGACGGCGGCCACCTCATGCGTCGCGAGGTCCCGGCCGAGATGGTCGCAGCTTCCCTCCGGCTGGTTGCGGCCGAAATGGCCGGCATAGCCGCCCCAGCCCAGCACCACCCCGGCATGCTGCACGCGCCCGCCCGGATAGAGCAGGCGCGCCCCGACCGCGCCCACCCCGTCCCGGACCGCGTGGCGAACGAGGTCGCGCAGCCAGAAGGGCCCGAGCACCTCCGTGTCGTTGTTGAGCAGCACCACCACGGCCGCTCGGGTCGCCGCCACGGCCCGGTTGACGATGTGGGGGAAGTTGAATTCGCCCGGCACGGCGACCACGCGGCAGTTCGGCCGCCGGCGCAACGCGTCCAGATAGTCCAGGGTCTCCGCGCTCGTGGAGCCGTTGTCGGCCACCACCACCTCGAAATCCGGATGGTCGGTGCCCTCGATCACGCTCTCCACGGCGACGCGCAGGAGGTCCAATCGGTCGCGCGTCGGGATCACGATCGCGGCCGAGTCGGACCCGCCTGAGGCGGCTCCGGTTCCGGGCGTCTGGGCGAGGCTCGGCAGGTCGCGCGCCTCGTCGCCCAGGCGGTGCACCGCCGGCCGGGGCAGATGCGCCACGCGGCCGGCGGGCAGGTGTTCGGCCGCCGCGACCAGCAGACGCCGGGCGAGGGCGGGCTCGGGCCCCTCGATCCCGGCCGCGAGCTGCCGGGCCGTGCTGACGTCCCAGAGCTGGAGGCCGGCGATCGGCGCGCCGCCGGCGACGTAATCCGGGCTCCAGTCGGGTTCGAGCCTGACGGTCGCGAGCGCGCCGGAGGGAGCCAGGAGGGCGGCGTCCGAATAGAGCAGCGCGAGCCCGGGCGTCGCCGCCCAGGCGGCCCGCAGCGACAGCACCGTCCAGGGCGGCAGCCGGTCCCCGGGCGACAGGTGTGCGACGCAGCCCGACGGGAGGTCCGCGCTCCAGGGGCCTTGCTGCCGGCCGGCCGCGGGCCTGACCGTGACCCGGTCGTCGAGCCCCAGCCGGGCCGCTGCCGCCGTCGCCGGAGCCGCGGCGGCCGGCCCGGCCGCGACCAGCACGCGCCAGAGGGGGTCCGCCTGGCCAGCAAGGGTCTCCAACGTGGACGAGAGGGGGGCGGTCGCGCCCCCGGGCCAGTGGAGCAGGAAGGCGATCTCCGGGGCCGCCTCCGGCGCGGCCGGGCGGTCGAAGCGGTCCGGCTCGGGCGGGCGCGAGCGCCGGTCGGCAAAGGCCTGAACCCGCGACAGCGGCTCCTGCAGCAGCCCGGCCCGGACCGCGTTGACGCGTCCTCGCCGGGTGCGGACCAGCCCGGGAACGGCCTCCTTCAGAAGGGCGGCCGGGCTTCGGGCAAGCAGACGCAGCCGCATCTGCCACGGCGCCAGGCTCCGGGCCCGCTCCATCCGGAACAGGGCCGCGTCGGGCAGGTCGGCCAGGATCTCGTAGCGGACGAGCCGATCCGGCATGAGCCCGAGCCAGCGCGCCTGGCCGAACACCGCGGCCGGCATGATCCAGTCCAACGCCTTGCCGTCGGCCAGCCAGGCCCGGAACAGCGGCCGGACGGGGTGCGACGCGAAGCTCTGCGCGTAGTGCAGCTCGAGCCAGCGGCCCCGCAGCCGCTCCACGTCCGACGAGCCGGCGACGCTCAGCATGCGGGCGGCACGTACCCGCCAGGGCCGGCGCCGGCCAAGGGGCCGCTCAGGGGTCGAGCGCCTCTTCGTCGCAGATCACCTGGCCGACCTGGGAGGCCTGCTGCTGCAAGTCGAGCGGGGCGGCATGCCGGACGGGCGCCGCACCCTCCGCATGGCGCAGGAAGAGCCGCATGACGTGGCGCAGGCCGGCCTCGTTGATGGAGCGCAGGTTCTCGCCGAAATACCGGGCCATCGTCGAGGGGGCGGTCGCGACCTCGTAGGAGGGAAAGTAGAACACGTTCGGCCGCGCGCGGCAGACCTCGTCCGCCACGACCCGAAGCGCGGATTTCGTGTAGCTGTTCGAAACCAGCACGTGCCGGTCCTCCACCGTGGCGATGATCGGGATGGGCGACACCGTCAGCACGACCCGGCTTGCCGGGTTCAGCTCCCGCAGCCCGTCCAGAAAGGCCAGCATGTCCTCCGTCATCGACGCCACCGTGCCGTTCACCGGCCCGTAGCGGTCCCGGTCCCATTCGCCCCCCATCACGCCGGGCGGCACCGGCAGGGCGGCGCCATCCTGACGGTCGATCCAGCCCTCGGTGAGCCCGAAGGTGAACACCAGGGTGTCCAGGGTGCGCCAGAGCTCGCGCACGCAGGCGAGGTGAAAGTCCCGCGCCGCCGCGACCTCCTCCTCCGTCGCGAACCCGTCCGGCTCCATCGAGGGCCGGAACGGATCCACGTAGCGGCCGTCCTCGCGCCGCCACGCGACCAGAGCGGGCTTGAAGGTGCCGACGGAACGCTGGAAAAGCTGCAGGAGATGCCGGGTCGTGTAGACGTTGCCGTAGCGCGCCGAGAACCGGGTCTCCGCCTCCTGCCGGGTCCGGTCCGCCCGGGCGGGCGGCGCTTCGGTGACGTGGTAGGTGTATCCCGCCTCCTGCAGCACCCGGGCGACCTCCTGGGCGAAGCAGCTCCCGGCCGTGGCGATCTTCTCGTGCCGCGTGAGCTGAAACGCCTCGGGTCGGGTCGGGTCCAGGGCGAAGGGCGGCACGCCGGCCACCGCCTTGCGCCAGTAGCGCTCGGCCGGTAGCGTCGCATAGGGGTGGTCCGCCATACGTTCTCTCCACATCGCGCATTCCGCGACAGCCTCCCTCGCGAAGCGTCTTACCGGCCTCCTCGCCGGCCGGCCAGCAGCCCGATCTTCAGGCGGCGCCGCCCGCTCGCCTCATATCGCGGTGGTCGGGCATTGCCAGGGCTCGGCCGTGGCGCAGGCCTTGCGCGTTCTCCTGCCGGATGCGGAGGTGAGGTACCGCTCGCTCTACGGAATGCGGGACAGGCGCGCCGGTATCCAGGCCTTCCTGCGGCAGAACGCGGCGGCCGATGCCGTCTTCGCCTCCGAACTCGCGCAGGGCGACCTGCCCGAGGACGCGCGCGCCCACCTCATGCCAACGGTCCTGTTCGCGGCTTTCCACCCCGACCTCGTCTATGTCGGCGACGCGGCAGGCCCGGCCGGCCGGCACGTGCCCTCGCCGGTGGGAAGCTACCATTCCGCGCTCGCCCTCTACGGTTTTCGGCGCGGCCTGTCGGCCGAGGACACGCTGAAGCTCTTCTGCGAGCCGGTCTACCGGCATGTCGGCTACCTGGACGCCTGGGAAGCGGCGACCGGGACGCAGCTTCGGCTGGCCCGGGAGGTGGGTTGGGATTTCGGGCCGTTGCTGGCGCGCTGGTCACGCCGCGGGGCGTTCATGCATTCGGTCAATCACCCGCGCATGTTCGTCGCCGCCGACCTCGCCCGCGCCCTTCTCGATCGGGCCGCCATCCCGTTCGTTGATTTCGACATCGAGCCCTTTCTCCATGACGAGTTGCTCGCCCAGGGCTCCTGGCCGGTCTATCCGGAGATCGGGCGGGTCTACGGCCTCTCTGGGGGCTACAGCTTCCTGCCGCGCTCGCGCCGGGGCAGCAGGCGACCGCAGCCGATGACGCTCGGCCGGTTCGTGGCCGAGAGCTTCGCGCTCTACCGGCAGCGGCGGAGCGCCGAGCTGAGCTGCCCCCGGGTCGAGACCTGGCTCGCCGAAGCGGCCCTCCCGGGGGACCTCGGCGAACTCGCCGGCGTGCCGAACCCCCGCTAGGCCATGTTGTTGCGGATCACGGCTGCGAGGCCGCACAGCACCGCCCAGCCCACGAGACCCGCCACCACCGTGCCGGCAATCATCCAGGCCCGGCGCGGATAGCGCGGCAGCTCCGCCGGAACCGGCTTCACGAAGCTCGTCAGGTAGATCTGCTTCGACAGGCTGGCCGCGCGTGCTCGCTCCAAGGCCGAGGTGGCGCTGGTGTACTGGGCCTCCGCCACCTGCCGTTCCAGGTTGGTGGTGGCGAGCCGGGTCATGGAGGCCGAGAGGGTCGGGCCCTCGGCCGACGCGGTGCGCGTGAGTTCGCCCTGCAACTGCTCGATCTGGCGTTCGGCGGCCTGGATCTGCAGGCGCAGGTTGCGCATCTGCGGCGCGTCGGCCGAGATCGTGCCCTTGCTGGCGTTGTACTGCGCCTGGAGCTGCAGGAGCTGCGTCCGCACGGCGGCGAAGACCAGCCCGGCCTTGTTCGTTTCGGCGGTGGCGTCGAGCATGCCCTCCTGGTTGCGGACGACCTCCAGCGCGCCCCGCACCGCCGCGAGCCGCTTCGCCGCGAGCTCGTGCTCGCGCGTGGCGTGCTCCAGGGCTTCGCGGCGGCTGCGCTCGTTCATGTCGTTGATCAGTTGTTCGCTGGCCGCCACCACAGCGTTCGCCAGCCGCACCGCGTCGTCCGGCGTGAAGGCCCGGACCTCGAGCTCCACGATGCCGCCCGGCATCCGGATGTTGGCTGCCGACATGCGGCGCCAGTAGCGCGCGATCCGCTCGATCGGCATGTCCGGGTCCAGCCGGGAGAAGTAATCCGCCTCGGGATGGGCAAAGACCTCCTTCAGGTTCGCCGTCGCGATCAGGTGATCCACCAGAGTCCGGCTTGCCACGTAGTTGGTGACGACCTGCGTGTCCTGGATGATCTGCACGGACGGCACGCCCGTCATCGCCGTGAGGGCGTCCAGGCCTGCCGTGACGCCGCTCCGCACGGCGAAACGGGCCTCGGCCACGTATTGGTTCGAGGCCCAGAGGCCGTAATAGACGACGGCGCAGGTGCTCGGGATCGCCACGGCCAGGAGGAAGGTCGCGATCACGAAGAGCCGGACGAACCGCTGGCCCCGCCGCGCCCGGAAGCCGTCCGAGGCGCCGCGGCGGCCGGACGAGAAGCGCAGGATGCGGGCCGCCTCCGACAGCTGGCGCGAGACGAACTGCGCCCGCTGCTGCGGCGTGAGCGGCCCGGGCGGCGTGATGATCGGTTCCGCGCTCATCGGCTTCTGCGACCCTTCCTTCGGTCCCGCCTGCAATCCGGCGTCACCGGTTCAGCCGGCTGTACATCTCGACGGCCTGATCCACGTCCTCGAACATGAGAATGCGGCCATCCACCAGCACCGCCCCGCGCGTACAATACTGCTTCACCGTGGCGACCGAATGGGAGACCACGATCAGATCGGTGTTCTCGCGGCGCCGGCGGAAGACCTCCTCGCAGCGAGCCGCGAAGCGCTCGTCGCCCACCGCCGTGAGCTCGTCGATCAGGTAGCAATCGAACTCGATGGCCATGGACAGGCCGAAGGCCACCCGGGCGCCCATGCCGGACGAATAGGTCTTCATCGGGGCGTCCATGTACTCGCCGATCTCGGCGAAATCCTCGACGAAGCGCGAGACGCGCTGCGGGTCCTCGCCGTAGATCCGGGCCACGAAATGCAGGTTCTCGCGGGCCGACATCAGCGGGTGGAAGCCGACCCCGAAGCCGAGCGGCCATGACACCCGGGCCGTGCGCCGCACCCGGCCGGAATTCGGCAATTCGGTTCCAGCGATGATCCTGAGCGTGGTCGATTTGCCGGCGCCGTTGACGCCGAGCAGGCCGTAGCTCCAGCCCGCCTGGAAGGTGGCCGAGACGTGGTCGAGCACAATCCGGCGCGTCCGCTCGGTCTTGTAGAACTTGAAGACGTTCGAGAGCTGGATCATGGCTCGGTGGCGACGGCCCGTGATGCCGAGCCTGGGGCTGCCCGAACTGTCCGGGGCCCCGGCTTCGGGACGAGAGCCCCTGCCCAGCTTTCGTGGCTCTTTCAAGACGGGCCCGGCGGATCCCCGCCCGGGCCGCTGGCTTCCGGCCGGCGGAGCGCCTAGATAGCGCGCTCCCTCCGGATCGAGCCGCTTCGCCAATGATCCCGCCCATCGCTGTTTCGCGCCCGAGCCTCTCGGGCGAGCCGACTTGGCCGGGACCCGGCTCGCCGTCGGACCGCTGACCGGCCCGGGAGGCGGTCACCCAACCCATGCTGTTCAGCGTCCAAGCCGATACGGGATCTGCGATCACCGGCTACCTCGTGCCGGACAGCCACTCGGCCCGTACCAGTGTGGTGGTGTCGAGCGACGGCGTGGAACTCCTCCGGATGGAGACGGCGGAGAGCCGCGACGCGCTTGTGCAGGCGGGGCGCCACGATACGGGGCTGTGCGGCTTCACGGTGGACGAGGGCGTCGTGCCGGGCCTCGCGGGGCTCGCCGATGTCGAACTCCGGGAGGCCGAAAGCGGCATCCTGATCTACCGCCGCTGCCCGCCCGAGGCCGTTCTCGAAAAGAAGCTGTTCCGGCTCGAGACCAACCTGTTGCCGCTGGCCAAGCTCGACCGGGCCATCCGGCCGGCCTTCCGGTTCCACTATCCCAGCATCGACCGGCACGGCCTCGAAACCACGCAGCAGATCTTCCTGCTCGAGAACCACGGCTCGCTCTATGCTAGCGGCCGCGTGACGCTCCGGTCCTATGAGGGCTACCTCGAGAAGGGCTATGCCTCGATCGCTCTGATTCAGGAGCCCTTCGACGAACTGGCCGAGCGCATTCTTGTGCTGCGGCTCATCGGGCAGGGGTTCAGCAGCTTCCTGGGGCCGCGGGACGCTTCGCTATTCGAGACCGCTGTGGCCCTCGCGACCGAGCTTCCGATCGATGGGAGCCCCAAGGACATGCGCCGCGCCCTGCGGGGCATGCCGGAAAGTGCCGCCAACGCCCTGTCCAACCCGCTTGCCCGGCAGCTCACCACCCGGTCCCCCGGGGAGCAGCTGACCAGGACAGCCGTCAGCGCGAGCCTGACGGCGCTCGCCTCCTTCGAGCTGATTGGGCTGCGTGACCGCGCCGACGCTTTCGTCGAGACCCTGGCCGACATGCTCGCGATCGAGACGGACGCCCTGCCGGCCCTCGAGCCGATCGGGGCCGTGAAGCAGCTCGGTCAGCTGCTTCGGCAATGCCCGCCCGCCGAACTCCTGCTGGAACACGACCTCGCGTTGTATGAGCAGGTGCGAGGCGCCTTCAAAAAGTCCGGAATCGAGCCGTAGATGTCGTCCTCAACCGAGCGAGCGGGACGAACCGGCCGCCCGGTCTTTCTGGCTGGGTTGATGGCTGATTTGAGATCGCAGACAGCTTCTGACCGCGTCCTGGATGTCACCGGAGAGGTCATCGGACCGGCACCGGCCTCAGGCGGCCTGGTGGAACGGGGAGCAAGTGCGGCCCGGAGCGCGGCAGCCCGTCTGAGGGCCGGCAACCTGTTCCGGAACCGCCAGCAGGCGGTGGACGCGAAGGTCACCTACCTGCCGAGCGAGGACGTTCCGCAGCGCGAGCTGCCGATCCGCCGCATCACGTTCCTGGCCTTCGTCGTGCTGCCAGCCTTGCTGTCGCTGCTCTATTTTACCCTGCTGGCCACCGATCAGTACACGGCCGAGATGCGCTTCGTGATCCGTCAGGGCGGGCAGGACGGGATCCGGTCCCTGCTGTCGGGGAGCACCGGGGGCGGGGGCGCGGCCAATGTCGGCGCCATGATGTCGTCGCTCGGCGGGGGCTCCTCGGCCAGCACGGCGACCGAGGACGGTCACATCGTCACGAGCTACATCCACAGCCGGGCGATGATCGACGACATCAGCAAGACCGTGGGCCTGCGGGAGCTCTTCGCCCGGCCTGAAATCGATTTCTATGCCAGGTTGCGGGATAACACCTCGGCGGACGACCTGCTCGCCTACTGGAACACGATGGTCGGCACGGGCATCGACGCGACCTCCGGGATCATCACCGTCACCGTGCGGGCCTTCCGTCCCGAAGACGCTGTTCTGGTGGCCAAGGCTATCCAGGACCTGTGCGAGAAGCTGATCAACGAGATTTCCGGGCGGGCGCGGCAGGACGCGCTCCGGCGTGCCACCGAGGAGGTGGCCCGGGCCCAGGCGATGATGACGGCGGCCATCGGCGAGATGGAGCGCTACCGCAACGAAGAGGGCATGATCGACCCGGTCCAGACCGCGACCGAGACCGGCAAGCTGCTGACCAAGGTGCTGACCGACCAACTCGCGGCAGAGGGCCAGCTCTTTGTCGCGTCCCGCTCGCTGGAGGCGGATTCGCCGACCGTCCGCAATCTGCGCAGCCGCGTCGACACGCTGCGGGCGCAGACCGCAGCGTTGCGGTCGCAACTGGCCGGCAACAGCGCCGAGAACCGCAACGTGGCTGGGGCGCTGGTCAAGTTCGAAGAGATCATGGTCAAGCAGAAGGTGGCCGAGAGCCTGTACTCGATGGCCGAATCCGGCCTCGACCGCGCGCGCCGGACGGCCGAGGCCCGTTCGACCTACCTGACCCCCTTCGTGCCGCCGAGCCTGCCGGAGGATCCGAGCTATCCGAAGCGCCTTCTCTTCCCGCTCGCCATCGGCGTGATCTGCCTGGTTCTGTGGAGCATCGTCACCCTGATCTGTGCCTCGGTGCAGGACCACCGACTGCGCTGAGCCAGCCCGTGACCCCGGCTTGGCTGGGCAGCCTGCCGCGATCGCAGACGGCCCGCGGCATCGGGCTGATGCTGCTCGGCATTCTGATCTTTTCGCTGAACGACGTGCTGGGGAAGTGGCTGGTCGCGACCTATTCGGTCGGGCAGGTGCTGCTGTTTCGGAGCCTGGCGGCGCTGCTGCTGCTCCTGCCCTTCCTGGTCCGGGCCGGCGCCTGGCGGATCACGGCCGGCGGGCGGCCGGGGTTGCAGGCCTTGCGGGCCGTGCTGTCCACCGCCGAGGTGCTGCTGTTCTACTGGGCGGTGGTGTACCTGCCGCTCGCGGACGCCATGACGTTCTGGCTCGCCGCCCCGATCTATGTCGCCGCGCTGTCGCCCGTGCTGCTGGGCGACCGCATCGGCTGGCGCCGGTGGGCGGCGATCGGGGTCGGTTTCGGCGGTGTGCTCGTGGCCCTGCAGCCGTCGGCCGCGACCCTGACCTGGCCGGCTGCCATCGCAATGGCCGGCAGCGTGGCCTTTGCCCTGATGATGGTGACGGGCCGCCTCCTCAAGGACGTGCCGGACGTGACACTGGTGTTCTGGCAGACGGCGGGAGCTCTGGCAGCCGGAATCGTCACGGCGCCGCTCGGCTGGGTGACCCCGACGGGGCCCGACCTCGCTTTGCTGTCGCTGCTTGGCGTCGTGGCGCTGGCCGCGCATCTGTGCGTGAACCGCTCCCTCAAGCTTGCCGATGCCGCCACCGTGACGCCGTTCCAATACACGCTGCTGCTCTGGGCCGTGCTGTTCGGGTTCGTGGTGTTCGGGGACGTGCCGCGTCCGTCCATGCTCGTCGGGGCCGCGGTCATCGTGCTGGCCGGCCTCTTCATCCTGTTCCGGGAGAGCCGGCGTCGCGCGCCGTCGCCCCCGGTGGCGACCGGACTCTGATCCGGCTCCGCCTGCCGCCCTGGCGGGACGGCGGGAGCCCGCGCCGGCCCCGCCCGCCTTCACAATGTGTCCGCAATCAAACAAATGGCCGCGAAGATCAGGCGCGCGGCACCGCCCCCCATGGGCGAAGTCAGCTCAAGCTGTCCTGAGATGTGCTGCGCACATGGCTCGTCCAATCGGCGTCCGCGCGCGCTGCTTGACCCTGGAATTCCGTTCTGTACGGGTACAAAGCTTGCTGCGGCGCTCGTCGGGTTGGGGGCGCGTCATTCATCAGGGCCGCAATTGTGGGTCGGCCTCCATGGTCGAGGCTGGGCCGGTGTCTTAGAGGGGTTGAGTTGACAGGCGATCAGGACACTCCGCTGAAACGGCCGGTTTTCACCAGTCGCATTGGGTGCGGACGTTGAAGCGCAAGGTTCGGGTCGGCCTCGTCGGAGTCGGCAACTGCGCCTCGTCCTTCGTCCAGGGGCTGACCTACTACGCGGGCGCGGCCTCGAACGAGCCCGTACCCGGCCTGATGAACGTCGACCTCGGCGGATACCATGTCGGCGACATCGAGATCTCGGCGGCGTTCGACGTCAGCGCCCGCAAGGTCGGCCTCGACGTATCCGAGGCGATTTTTGCGCCGCTGAACAACACGCACAAATTCTCCGATGTCGGGCCGTCCGGGGTCCAGGTGCAGCGAGGGCCGACGCTCGACGGCATCGGCCGCTACCTTCAGGATCGGATCGAGGAATCCGACGCGCCGGTCGCGAACGTCGCCGACGTGCTGCTCGCGACCAAGACCGACATCCTGGTCTCCTACCTGCCGGTCGGGTCGCAGCAGGCGACCGAGTTCTATGCCGAACAGGCGATCGCGGCCGGATGCGGGTTCGTGAACTGCATCCCGGTCTTTATCGCCTCCGACCCGGCCTGGCGGCGCCGGTTCGAGCAGCGCGGGCTGCCCATCATCGGGGACGACATCAAGAGCCAGGTGGGCGCCACCATCGTCCACCGGACGCTGGCCAATCTGTTCCGGGACCGGGGCGTGCGGCTCGACCGCACCTACCAGCTCAATTTCGGCGGCAATTCCGACTTCCAGAACATGCTGGAGCGCGAGCGGCTGGAATCGAAGAAGATCTCCAAGACCCAGGCCGTCACGAGCCAGCTCGACATCCCGCTCGGCCCCGATCAGATCCATGTCGGGCCGAGCGACTACGTGCCCTGGCTGACCGACCGCAAATGGGCCCATATCCGGCTCGAAGGCACGACCTTCGGCGGCGTGCCGCTGAACGTCGAGCTCAAGCTCGAGGTGTGGGATTCGCCGAATTCGGCCGGCGTGGTTATCGACGCGGTCCGCTGCGCCAAGCTCGCGCTCGATCGCGGCATCGCCGGGGCTCTGGTCGGACCCTCGAGCTACTTCATGAAGTCGCCGCCGCGGCAATTCACCGACGACGAGGCGCGTGAGCGCTGTCGGGCCTTCGTGGACGGGAGCGCGCCGGGTGAGTGAGGCGGCCACCACCGTCTTTCTGGTCCGGCACGGCGCGCACGATCTGCTCGGCCGCATCGTGGCCGGCCGGATGGAGGGGGTCGCGCTCAATCCGGAAGGGCGGGCCCAGGCTGCCCGTGCCGCCGCGCGGCTCGCCCGCGAACGCATCGGCGCCCTGTACGCCAGTCCGGTGCAGCGGGCGCGGGAGACGGCGGGCCCGATCGCGGCCGCGCTCGCTCTGCCGGTCGGCGAGGCGCCCGGTCTGACCGAACTCGATTACGGAAGCTGGACGGGGCGGGACCTCGCCGGGCTTGATGACGACCCGCGCTGGTCCGACTGGAACCACCGCCGCGCCAACACCCGCATTCCGGACGGGGAGAGCATGGCCGAGGTGTCCGCTCGCGGCGCCCAGGCGATCGAGGGCTGGCGCCGGTCCCATCCTGGCGAGGGCGTTGCCGCGACCACGCATGGCGACGTCATCAAGGCCGTGGTCTGCGGCCTGATCGGCCTCTCCTTCGACCGGGTGCACGATTTCGAGGTCGGGCCCGGCTCCGTGACCAGCCTCGTGGTCTGGCAGGGCGGCGGCAAGCTTCTGACCCTGAACGAGATCCCGGCGTGAAGATCGTCGTCTTCGGCCTGACCGTGTCGTCTTCGTGGGGCAACGGCCACGCCACGCTCTGGCGCGGGCTGGCCGGCGCGCTCGCCCGGCGCGGGCACCACGTCGTGTTCTACGAAAAGGACACGCAATGGTACGCGGCCGCGCGCGACCTCCACGACTGGCAGGCCGGCGAACTCGTGATCTATCCCGACTGGGCCGACATCGCCGGCCGCGCCGCCGATGACATCGCCTCGGCCGACGTCGCCATGGTGACGTCGTACTGCCCGGACGCGATCCGGGCCACCGAAGCGGTCCTCGGAGCCTCCCGCGCCACCCGGATCTTCTACGACCTCGACACGCCGGTCACCCTGTCGCGCCTCGCTCAGGGCGTCGATTACATCGGGCCGGACGGTCTCGGCGGGTTCGACCTCGTGCTCAGCTACACGGGCGGGCGGGCGCTGGACGACCTCCGGCTCCGCCTCGGCGCGCGCCGCGTCGCGCCGCTCTACGGCCATGTCGATCCGGCCGTGCACCGCCCGACCCAGCCGAGCGAGCGCTTCCGGGCCGATCTGTCCTATCTCGGCACCTATGCGGCCGACCGACAGGCGGCGCTCGAACAGCTGTTCATCGCGCCGGCCCGCGAGCTGCCGGATCGCCGCTTCCTGATCGGCGGGGCCCAGTATCCGCAGAACTTCCCCTGGACCGAGAACATCTTCTTTGTCCGGCACCTGCCGCCGGCCGAGCATCCGGCCTTCTTTTCGTCCGGCCGCCTCACGCTCAACGTCACCCGCGAGGCGATGGCCGCCATGGGCTGGTGCCCGTCCGGCCGGCTGTTCGAGGCTGCGGCCTGCGGCGCGCCGATCCTGACCGACAGCTGGGAGGGTCTCGAGAGCTTCTTCGCGCCCGGTCGCGAGATCCTGGTCGCGTCCACGACCGCGCAGGCGGTCGACGCGCTGGCGCTCGGCGATGCCGAACTCGCCCGCATCGCAGCGGCCGCCCGCGAGCGGGTGCTGGCGGAACACACCTCCGACCGCCGGGCCGTCGATTTCGAGAATGCGCTGGACCTCGTCCGCGCGCCCGCCCGCCGTGATTTCGCTTCGGCCGGAGCCTGACCATGTGGGGCATCGTACCGGCCGCCGGTCGCGGCAGCCGCATCCAGCCCCTCGCCTTTTCCAAGGAACTCCTGCCGGTCGGCTCACGCCTCGAGGACGGGGTGGAACGCCCCTGCGCCGTGAGTGAATACCTGGTCGAACGGATGATCCGGGGCGGGGCCAGCAAGATCTGCTTCGTGATCTCGCCCGGCAAGTCGGACATCCTCGCCTATTACGGCGCGGGCTACCGGGACGCGGCCTTCGCCTATGTGGTGCAGCCGCGGGCGGCCGGGCTCTGTGACGCGATCTTCCGGGCCGCGCCCCTGATCGCGCCGGACGAGCCCGTGATGGTCGGCCTGCCCGATACCGTGTGGTTTCCGGACGATGCGCTGGCCCGCCTGCCCGACGACCAGCTGTCGTTCCTGCTCTTCCCCGTCGACAACCCGGCTCAGTTCGATGCCGTGGTGCAGGACGAAACCGGCCGCGTCTTGGAGATCCAGGTGAAGCGGCCGGACGCGCGGTCGAACTGGATCTGGGGCGCGTTCAAGATGCCCGGACGCGTCCTGCACGAGCTCGTCGCCCTTTGGCACGAGCGCAACCGGGAGGACGAGTACATCGGTACCTTGGTGAATGCCTATCTGGCCGCCGGCGGCCGCGCCGTGGGCGTCCGGGCCGGCGAAAGCTATGTCGATGTCGGCACGCTCGGCGGGTATCGCTCGGCCGTCACCCTGCTGGGCGAAGCCGGCGCGGGCCGTTTCGGCTCGGGCGCGCATGTCGGCCTCGCCCGGCCCGACGGACAGCGCGGGGACCCGGAGCCTACGCGATGAACCAGCCTCTTCCGGCTGAGGAGATCCGGCGGCGGGCCGAACAGCTCGGCCCGTGGTTCCACAACATCGACCTCGGCGGCGTCTGGACCGCGCCGGGGCATTTCCTCGGCGATTATCCGAACGTGAAGTTCCAGGGCTTCGCGCACGTGCTGCCGGCCGATCTCACCGGCAAGTCGGTGCTCGACATCGGCTGCAACGGCGGCTTCTACGCGATGGAGATGAAGCGGCGGGGCGCGGCCCGCGTGCTGGGCATCGATTTCGACGAGGATTACCTCGCCCAGGCCCGCTTCGCGGCCGAAGTAAAGGGCTACGACATCGAGTTCGCGCAGCTCTCCGTCTACGACGTGGCCGCGCTGGGTGAGCGCTTCGACCTCGTGGTCTTCATGGGCGTGCTCTACCACCTGCGCCACCCGCTGCTCGCGCTCGACCTGATCCACGAACACGTGGCCGGCGATCTCCTCCTGTTCCAGTCCATGCAGCGCGGCTCGGCCGAGATCGACGCCGTGCCCGAGGATGCCGACTTCTTCGACCAGGCGATGTTCGACCGGCCCGGCTATCCCAGGATGCACTTCATCGAGAAGAGCTACGCGGGCGACCCCACCAATTGGTGGGCGCCCAACGCTGCCTGCTCGGCCGCCATGCTGCGCTCGGCCGGGTTCGAGATTCTGGAGCACCCCGAGAGCGAGGTGTTCCTGTGCCGGCGCACCGAGATCGAGACGCCGCCCTGGTCGGGGCCCGTCTATCCGGCCCGGGGAAAGGAGACCGTCCGATGATCGAAGCCGCGATGATCTGGAACGAGCCGAACAACAAGTCGCATTGGGACCCGGCCGTCGACCCCGACTGGACCAAGTTCGCCGCGATGGCCAAGCTCGCCGGGCAGGCCATCCGGGCCGAGAACGCCACCCTGCCGCGGGTGCTGGGCGGCATGTCGCCGATCGACCCCTCCTTCGTGAACCGGCTCGCCGGCTACGGGCTGATGGACCATGTCGACGCGCTGGCCGTGCACGGCTTCCCGCTCGACTGGAACCTGTGGTCGATCCACGACTGGCCCGCCAAGCTGGACGAGATCCGGGCCGTCACGGACAAGCCGATCTGGGTGTCCGAGGTCGGCATCTCGACCTTCGGGGCGGAGGAGGTCCAGCTCTGGGGCCTGCGCCGCACGGCCGAGCTGCTGCGCGGCCGCGCCCCCCGCATCCACTGGTACAGCCTCTACGACCTGCCGCAGGCCTGGGAGGCCACGACGCGGCACAAGGAGGCGGAAGGCTCCTCCTATTACCGCCACTTCGCCATGGGGCTCCTGCGCGAGGACGGCACGCCAAAGGCCGCGGCCGGGATTTTCCCCGAGTTCACGCCCGATCTCGGCCTCTGCCAGTGGTTCCATTACGAGGACCACCGGCTGGACGATGCCGTCGCCTGGATGAAGCGGCTCGGCGTCACCTATCTGCGAACCGGCCTGTCCTGGGCGGATTCGTTCCGGCCGGACGCCCTGCGGTGGTTCGACCGGCAGATGGAAGCGCTGCGCGATTTCGACGTCACCGTGACCTTCTGCTTCACGCCCGAGCATCTCGGCATCGAGCCGCACCACACCAGCGCGCCGCGGGAACCGGAGCTGTTCGCCGAGTTCTGCGCCGCCATGATCCGGCGCTATGCACCGGCGGCGGTCCGGGCCGCCGCCGAATAGTGGCTGCCCCTCAGCGGGCCGAGGCATGACCGCCTGCGGGGATCCGGCGGCCGCGAGTCGCTTCCTGGCGCTCGCGACCGCGCCATCCCGGCCCCGCATCGACACGCCGGTCGTGGTCGTGGTGGCCCATCCGGACGACGAGAGCCTGGCCTGTGGCGCGCTCCTGCCGCGCCTCGGCGACGTGGCCGTGATCCACGTCACCGACGGTGCGCCGCGGAACGGCGGCTACGCGTGCCGGCACGGCTTTGCGGATCTGCCGGCCTATGCGGCCGCGCGCCGACGGGAGGTGCAGGCTGCCCTCGCCGTCGCCGGGGTGGGTCCGGACCGGGCCATCTGCCTGGACGTGCCCGACCAGGCTGCGGCGCCGGAGATCGCCGGCATCGCCCGGCAGCTCGTGCCGCGTCTCCCCGGAGCCGGGATCGTGCTCACCCACGCCCTGGAGGGCGGCCACCCGGACCATGACGCGGTCGCGGTCGCGGTTCGGGCCGCCTGCCGTCTCGCCGGCCCGAACGCCCCGACCGTCG
>NZ_JAQGKF010000117.1 GCF_028290205.1 Enterovirga sp.
CCGTTCTGGCGCTGACGGGCGGAACCGGCGCCGCGCTCCGGAGCCAGATGGCGACCCCGGTTGGGCTCGAACCAACGACCTGCCGCTTAGAAGGCGGCTGCTCTATCCAGCTGAGCTACGGAGTCCCTCGGCCCCTCTACCAGAGCGCGTTTCGAGCGTCCACGAAGCCGCCCCCCTGCCGCGCCCCGCCCCCTCCCCGTCCCTCACCGCCCCGCCCGCTCGCCCGTCGCGTCGAGGAACAGGCGGTAGGCCGGGTTCTGGGTCTCGTCGACATAGGGGTAGCCGAGATCGCGGAGCGCGTCGTGGAAGGCTGGGCGCTCACGATCCGGCACCTGGATGCCGGCCAGCACGCGGCCGTAATCGGCGCCGTGGTTGCGGTAGTGGAACAGGGTGATGTTCCAGTCGGGCCGCAGGCTTTCCAGGAAGCGCAGCAGCGCGCCCGGCCGTTCGGGGAACTGGAAGCGGCAGACGATTTCGTCCTGCAGCATGCCGGCCCGGCCGCCCACCATGTAGCGGGCGTGGACCTTGGCCATCTCGTTGTCGCTCATGTCCACCACCGGGTAGGAGGCGGCCGCGAGCGCTTCCAGGATCTGCCGCTTCTCGTCCGGGTGCTTCAGCTCGACGCCGACAAAGATGTGGGCGTCCTGCGGCGGGCCCTCCGGCCCCGGATCGGCGTAGCGGTAGTTGAACTCGGTCACGGCGCGCTGGCCGAGGAGCTGGATGAAGCGCCGGTAGGCGCCCGGCCGCTCCGGGATGGTGACGGCGAGCAGCGCCTCCCGGCCTTCGCCGATCTCCGCCCGCTCGGCGATGTGGCGCAGCCGGTCGAAATTGAGGTTGGCGCCGGAATTGATGGCGACCAGCGCGCCGCTGCGCGCGGGGTGGCGGGCGGCATAGAGCTTGAGCCCGGCGAGGGCCACCGCGCCGGCCGGCTCGGCGACGGCGCGGGTATCGTCGAACACGTCCTTGATGGCGGCGCAGATGGCGTCGGTGTCGACCGTGATGACCTCGTGGAGAAGCTCTCGGCAGAGCCGAAAGGTTTCGGCACCGACCTGCCGCACCGCGACCCCGTCGGCGAACAGCCCCACCTCCGGCAGCACCACGCGTTCGCCGGCCGCGATGGCCGCCTGCATGGAGGCCGCCTCCGCGGGCTCGACGCCGATCACCTTGGTGTCCGGCCGGAGAAAGCGCGTGATGGCCGCGATGCCGGCCGCGAGCCCGCCGCCGCCGATCGGCACGAACACGGCCTCGATCGGATCCGGATGCTGGCGCAGGATTTCGAGCCCCACCGTGCCCTGCCCGGCGATCACGTCCGGATCGTCGAACGGGTGGATGAAGATCTGGCCCGCCTCCTGTTCGAGGCGGCGCGCTTCCGCATAGGCCTCGTCGAAGGCCTCGCCGTGCAGCACCACCTCGCCGCCGCGCGCCCGCACGGCCTCGACCTTGATGCCCGGGGTGGTGGTCGGCATGACGATGGTGGCGCGCGCGCCCTTGCGGGCCGCCGCCAGGGCCACGCCCTGCGCGTGGTTGCCGGCCGAGGCGCAGATGACGCCGCGGGCCAGCGCCTCGGGCCCGAGCCCGGCGATCTTGTTGAGGGCGCCCCGGATCTTGAACGAGAACACCGGCTGCAGGTCTTCGCGCTTCAGGAGCACGGAGGCGCCGAGCCGGGCCGAGAGACGCGGCATCGGGTCGAGCGGGCTCTCGATGGCGACGTCATAGACGCGCGCGGTGAGGATCTTGCGAACGATGTCCTGCATGGGCGGCCTTGTGCGGCAGGCCCGGGCGGCCGGCAAGGCGACGTGGCGCCCCGCGGGCCGGCGACCTATGTTCCAGGCGATGACCGACACGCCCCCCGCCGCCCCCTGCATCCTGGTCGATGCCGATGCCTGCCCGGTCAAGGACGAGGTGTACCGCGTCGCCCTGCGGCACGGGCTCAAGACCTATGTGGTGGCGAACAGCTTCATCAACGTGCCGCGCGAGCCGCTGATCGCGCGCGTGCTGGTGCCGCAGGGGCTCGACGTCGCCGATGACTGGATCGCCGCGCGGGCCGGCCCCGGAATCGTGGTGATCACGGCCGACGTGCCGCTCGCGCATCGCTGCGTGTCGGCCGGCGCGGAGGCGATCGCGCCGGACGGCAAGGCGTTCACGACCGGCAGCATCGGCATGGCGCTCGCCACGCGCGACCTGATGACCTCGCTGCGCGAGGCCGGCGCCGTGACGGGCGGGCCGCGCCCGTTCTCGCCGCGCGACCGCTCCGCCTTCCTCCAGGCGCTGGACCGCGCCGTGATGCGCCTGAAGCGGGCCGGATGGGTCGCCCCGCCCCCGGCATGAGCGAGGGGCCCGGCAAGCGGCCGAGCCTGCGGCTGCGGCTCCTGGTCCGGATCCTGCGCCTCTTCGTGCGGCCGCATTCGCGCTACGAGCCCGACCCCTGGGCGAGCCGCGCCCTGATGGCACACCTGAAAGCCCCGCCGCTCGGCGGCACGGTGCGGGCCGGCACGGTCGGCGGCATCCCGGGCGAATGGGCCTCCCGCGGCGAGCCCGCCGCGACGCTGCTCTACCTGCATGGCGGCGCCTTTGTGGTGTGCTCGCCGCAGACGCACCGCACCATCACGGTCGGGTTCGCCCGGCGCGGCTTCCGGGTCTTCGCCCCGGCCTATCGGCGCGCCCCCGAGCACCGCTTTCCGGCCGCGCTGGACGATGTGGTGGCGAGCTATCGCGGGCTGCTCGCCGAGGGGCACGATCCGGGCCAGATCGCGGTGGCGGGCGAATCGGCCGGCGCCGGCCTCGCGCTGTCGCTGCTGCTGCGGCTGCGCGACCTCGGCCTGCCGCAGCCGGCCGCCGCCGCCCTGTTCTCGCCCTGGATCGACCTCGCCCATACCGGCGCGACGATGCGGTCGAATGCCGAGCGCGATCCCATGTTCCACCCGGACCATGCCGACGCGGTGGCGCGCCACTATCTCGGCGACGCCGACCCGCGCACGCCGCTGGCCTCCCCGCTCTATGCGGATCTCACCGGCCTGCCGCCGCTCCTGATCCAGGCCGGCGACAGCGAATTGCTGCTGGACGATTCCCGCCGCCTCGCCGCCCGGGCCCGCGCCGCCGGCCTCGACGCCACGCTGACGATCTGGCCCGGCGTGCCGCATGGCTGGCAGATCTTCGGCGCCCTCCTGCCCGAAGCACAACGCTCCCTCGACCAGGCCGCGGCCTTTCTGCACGGCCATCTCGCCCCAGGGGCCTGACCGAGCGCCCGCGGAAAATCCACACCGCCCGTCATCCTGAGAAGCAGCCAAAGGCTGCGTCTCGAAGGACGCCCCGCCGGTCCCCGTGCGTCGCGACGCACCCCATCAGCCCCCACGCCCGCCCGGGCGGGTCCAGCCC
>NZ_JAQGKF010000138.1 GCF_028290205.1 Enterovirga sp.
ACCGGCTGCGGGCGGACCTCGCCGAGGCGCGCCCGCCCCGGCGCTCCGGGCCGCTCGGCTGGCTGCTCGGCGGCGGCTCGGAGGCCCCAGCCCCGACCGGGCTCTACGTCTGGGGCGGGGTCGGCCGCGGCAAGACCATGCTGATGGACCTGTTCTTCGACAGCGTCCCGATCGACCGCAAGCGCAGGGCGCATTTCCACGCCTACATGGCGGAGGTGCATGCGCGCATCCACGCCTGGCGGCAGGACCTGAAGGCCGGGCGGGTGGCGGGCGACGATCCCATCCGACCGGTCGCGGCTGCGCTCGCCGAGGAGGCCCGCCTTCTCTGCTTCGACGAGTTCGTGGTGACGGACATCGCCGATGCCATGCTGCTGGGCCGGCTGTTCACGGCGCTGTTCGAGGCCGGCGTGACCGTGGTGGCGACCTCCAATGTTCCGCCCGAGGGGCTCTATCGCGACGGCCTAAACCGGGCCCTGTTTCTGCCCTTCATCCGCCTGCTGCAGGAGCGCACGGAGGTGTGGCACCTCGAATCCCGCACCGATTTCCGGCTCGAAAAGATCGGCGATGCCCCCGTCTATGTGACCCCGGCCGATGCGGCCGCCACGCGGGCGCTCGACGGGCTGTTCGGGCGGCTCACCGGCCACGCGGAGACGCGGCCGGCCGTTCTGACCGTGCTGGGGCGCGAACTCCCTGTTCCGGCCCAGGCCATGGGCGTCGCCCGGTTCCGGTTCGAGGACCTCTGCTGCCAGGCGCTCGGCGCCTCCGACTACCTGGCGCTGGCGCGGAGCTTCCACACGGTCGTGCTGGACGGCATTCCACGGCTCAGCTCCGAGCGGCGCAACGAGGCCCGGCGCTTCATTACCCTGGTGGACGTCCTCTACGAGCGGCAGGTGAAGCTGGTCGCCTCGGCGGACGCACGCGCGGAAGACCTCTATGTGGCCGAGACCGGGGCCGAGGCGTTCGAATTCGCACGAACGGTGTCGCGCCTGCACGAGATGAGGTCACGCGACTATCTCGGGCGCGCCCGTCCAGACGAGACCTCCGGCAGCGCGGCAGGGCTGGCCGAGACCTGAGCCGGGCCGCGCCGGCGCCTCGCCGTCCGGAGGGGCGGGGGAGGGCCGCCCCGCCTCAGGCGCGCCCCTCGCGTTGTGCGCTTGAAGGTCGGGCCGGATTGCGCCTATGAGACCGCCAGGGGCGGCCGCGCTCCCTTTGTCTCCCGAGGATGGTTCAGGAATGGCTCGCAAGCGGATTGCGCTGATTGGCGCGGGACAGATCGGGGGCACGCTCGCCCATCTGGCTGGGCTCAAGGAGCTCGGGGACATCGTCCTGTTCGACATCGCCGACGGCGTCCCGCAGGGCAAAGGCCTCGACATTGCGGAATCCGCCCCGGTGGACGGGTTCGACGCCAAGTATCAGGGCGCGAGCGACTACGCCGCCATTGCCGGCGCGGACGTCGTGATCGTCACCGCGGGCGTGCCCCGCAAGCCCGGCATGAGCCGGGACGACTTGCTCGGCATCAACCTCAAGGTGATGGAGGCCGTCGGCAGCGGCATCAAGCAATACGCTCCCGACGCATTCGTGATCTGCATCACCAACCCGCTCGACGCGATGGTGTGGGCGCTTCAGAAATTCTCGGGCCTGCCGGCGAACAAGATCGTCGGCATGGCGGGCGTGCTCGACTCGGCGCGCTTCCGCCACTTCCTGGCCGAGGCCATGGACGTATCCGTGAAGGACGTCACAGCCTTCGTGCTCGGCGGCCATGGCGACGACATGGTGCCGCTGACCCGCTACTCGACGGTGGCCGGCGTGCCCCTCCCGGACCTGGTCAAGATGGGCTGGCTCGACCAGGCCAAGCTCGACGCCATGGTGGACCGCACCCGCAAGGGGGGCGGCGAGATCGTGGCCCTGCTCAAAACCGGCTCGGCTTTCTACGCACCGGCCGCCTCCGCCATCGCCATGGCCGAGAGCTACCTCAAGGACAAGAAGCGGGTCCTGCCCGCGGCGGCGCTTCTCAGCGGGCAATATGGCGTGGACGGGATGTTCATCGGCGTGCCGGTGGTGATCGGGGCCGCGGGCGTCGAGCGCATCGTCGAAGTCGAGCTGAATGCCGAAGAGAAGGCCATGTTCGCCAAGTCGATTGCCTCCGTGCAGGGCCTCGTGGACGCCTGCAAGGGCATCAACGGCTCGCTCGCCTAGGCGCGGGCCTCGCTCGGCGTCCATAGTTACTCACCATAAGCTTGGCGGCCGGTCAGCGTTCGGCCGGGGCTGAAGCAAGGGTCCGCGATGAACATCCACGAATACCAGGGCAAGGCCGTCCTCAAGGAGTTCGGCGTCCCGGTGCCCCGGGGCGTCGCGATCTTCAAGGCGGAGGAGGCCGAGGCCGCCGCCAAGGATCTCGGCGGTCCGGTCTGGGTGGTGAAGTCGCAGATCCATGCGGGCGGCCGCGGCAAGGGCAAGTTCCAGGAGCCGGAGGCCGGCGACAAGGGCGGCGTGCGGCTTGCGCGCTCGGTCGACGAGGTCAAGCGGTTCGCCGGCGAGATGCTGGGCCGCACCCTCGTGACCTTGCAAACGGGGCCCGCCGGCAAGCAGGTGAACCGCCTCTACATTGAGGAAGGCGCCGAGATCGATCGGGAGTTCTACCTCTCGGCTCTGGTCGACCGGGAGACCGGCCGGGTGGCCTTCGTGGTGTCGACCGAAGGCGGCATGGACATCGAGGCGGTCGCCCATGACACGCCGGAGAAGATCCACACCTTCTCCATCGACCCGGCCACGGGCTACATGCCGCATCACGGGCGCACGGTCGCCCAGGCGCTCGGCCTCGCCGGCGAGCAGGCCAAGCAGGCCGGCGACATCGTCTCCAAGCTCTACAAGGCCTTCCTGGCGAAGGACATGTCGATGCTGGAGATCAATCCGCTGATCCTCACCAAGGACGGCTCGCTGCGCTGCCTGGACGCCAAGATCTCCTTCGATTCCAACGCGCTCTACCGGCACAAGGACGTGGTGGAGCTGCGCGATCTCTCCGAGGAGGATTCCAAGGAGATCGAGGCCTCCAAGCACGACCTCGCCTATATCTCGCTGGACGACACCATCGGCTGCATGGTCAACGGCGCCGGCCTCGCCATGGCGACGCTGGACATCATCAAGCTCTACGGTGAGGAGCCGGCCAACTTCCTCGACGTGGGCGGCGGCGCCACCGAGGACAAGGTGACGGCCGCCTTCAAGATCATCACGGCCGATCCGAACGTGCAGGGCATCCTGGTCAACATCTTCGGCGGCATCATGAAATGCGACGTGATCGCCCGCGGCGTGATCGCGGCCGTGAAGACCGTCGGGCTCAAGGTGCCGCTGGTGGTCCGCCTCGAGGGCACCAATGTGGCCGAAGGCAAGGAGATCATCCGCTCCTCCGGCCTGAACGTGATCTCGGCCGACGATCTCGACGATGCCGCGCAGAAGATCGTGGCGGCTGTCCGGGCGGGCGGCCAAGCTTGACCGTAGGCTGAGCCTCGCGTCTGTTCGCTCCTTGCCCCGCCGGAAGGCTCGGACCCGAGCGGATCGGCCGAGGGGCAACATCTCTCAGCCACCATCGGCCGCCCTTTCAAGGTGTCGGGCGGGGTGCGGGCGAAGGACGAGCGGGACATGAGCGCATTCGGATCGACCAACCCGTATGGCGGGCCGATGCCCGCCACACCGGCTCTCGCTTATGGCGGGTTCTGGATCCGGGCGGGGGCCTACCTGATTGACGCGGTTCTGCTCTCGATCGTCAACGGCGTGCTGTACACCGCCTTCGGGTCCAGCATGATCGGACCGGGCGGAACCCCGGAGCAGCCCGATCTCCAGACCGGCCCCCTCCTGACCGTGACGCTGCTGTCGGTGCTGATTCCGGCGATCTATGTGATCGGGTTTTGGGTTTCGCGCGGGGCGACGCCCGGCAAGATGGCCTTCGGCCTCCGGGTGGTCCGCAGCGAGGACGGCGGACCGCTGAGCCTCGGCCAGGCGATCGGGCGGTTCTTCGGCTACTTCGTGTCGTCCTTCGTGTTCGCGCTCGGCTTTCTGTGGGTCGCCTTCGACGCCCGCAAGCAGGGCTGGCATGACAAGCTCGCCAGCACCGTGGTGGTGAAGCGGGGCGCAGCGGTTCCGCAGTTCCGGGCCTGACCGGCCGGCTCTGCCGCGCCCGCGCCGCGCGTCTCCTGTCGGCCCTCCGGCCCGGCCGAAGTCGGGTCGCGGGCCGCCCCCGGGGGCATGCGCCAGCCCTCCGGGGCTGAGCCGGGCCCTCGTGCTTCACAGACCCTGTGTGCCTGTGTAAATCGGCGGCATGAAGAACATCACGCTCGCGGTGGACGAGGGGGTGCTGGACGAGGTGCGCCAAATCGCGGCGCGCCGGCGCACGACCGTGAACGCGCTGGTGCGCGACTACCTGGCCCGCATCGTCGCGGAAGAGAGCCGGATCGACGAGGCTCGGCGCGGGCTTCTGGACCTGATGGACTCGTCCACGGCCCGGCTCGGGCCCGACTACGTCTGGAAGCGCGAGGATTGCTATGAGGAGCGAGTGCTTCCTCGACACGAACATCCTGATCTACGCGGCCGCGGGTCGGGAGGATGAGCCGCACAAATTCGCGATCGCGCAGCGCATCATCCGGACGGAGCGCTTCGGCGTGTCGGCGCAGGTGCTGGCCGAATTCTACACCACCGTCATCCGTCGTCCGGCCGTTCCGCTGCCGCTCGAGGAGGTGGACCGCTGGATCGACCTCCTCTGCTGCTACCCTGTCGCGCCCATGGACGAAACGATTGTGCGGGCCGCGGTTGCGATGTCGCGCGCCTTCCGGGTCGGCTACTGGCACGCCGCCACCCTGGCCGCAGCCGAGCGCCTGTCCGCCCCCGTCCTCTACAGCGAAGACTTGAGCCACGGGCAGACCTACGGGTCGGTTCGCGTCCTCAACCCCTTTTTGCCCGTCTAACCTCTCGAAGGCCGCCCCATGTCTATCCTGATCGACAAGTCCACCCGGGTCATCTGCCAGGGCTTCACAGGCAAGAACGGCACCTATCATTCGGAGCAGGCCATCGCCTACGGGACCCGGATGATGGGAGGCACCTCGCCCGGCAAGGGCGGATCGACCCATCTCGGCCTGCCGGTGTTCGACACCGTGCGGGAAGCCCGGGAGAAGACGGGCGCCGACGCCTCGGTCATCTACGTACCGCCGCCGGGTGCCGCGGACGCGATCTGCGAGGCAATCGATGCCGAGATCCCGCTGATCGTCTGCATCACCGAAGGCATTCCGGTGCTCGACATGGTGCGGGTGCGGCGCTCGCTCGACCGCTCCAAGTCCCGTCTCATCGGGCCGAATTGTCCGGGCGTCGTGACCGCGGGCGAATCCAAGATCGGCATCATGCCGGCCAACATCTTCCGGCCCGGCTCCGTCGGCATCGTGTCGCGGTCGGGCACGCTGACCTATGAGGCCGTGTTTCAGACCTCGAGCGAGGGCCTCGGGCAGACCACCGCGGTCGGCATCGGCGGTGATCCGGTCAAGGGAACCGAGTTCACGGATGTGCTCGAGCTCTTCCTCAAGGACGACAAGACGACGTCCATCGTGATGATCGGCGAGATCGGCGGCTCGGCCTAGGAGGAAGCGGCGCAGTTCCTCCGCGACGAGGCCAAGCGCGGCCGCAAGAAGCCGATGGTCGGCTTCATCGCGGGCCGCACCGCGCCGCCCGGCCGCCGCATGGGCCATTCGGGCGCCATCATCTCGGGCGGCAAGGGCGGCGCAGAGGACAAGATCGCGGCCATGGAGGCTGCCGGCATCAGGGTGTCCCCGTCCCCGGCCCGGCTCGGCAAGACGCTGGTCGAACTGCTGAAGGGATAGCCCGCACAGCACCCCGGCGGCCTGCGCCGCCGGGGCCGCCCCGATGCGCGGGCGGCCGGGCAGGGCTGAAATCGGCCGATCGCCACCCCATGTATGGATCGATTCACGCGGCCCTGATAAGCCGGGACCGCCCGGCCGCCTTCCCCTCGCCTGATTGCGATGCGACGGCGGCCCTCACAGGCCAGACCGGCGCCGTTTAGCACCGTAGGGCCGCCAGGACGGGTCGAATGTCACGCCAAGCCGCGAACGAAGCTTTCCTCCGCACGACGTTTCTCTACGGGGCCAACGCCCCCTATATCGAAGAGCTCCAGGCCCGCTACGAGCAGGATCCGAACTCCGTCGATCCGGAGTGGCGCAGCTTCTTCGCGGGCCTGAAGGATGACGGGGAGGCGGTCGCCTCCACCGCGCGCGGCGCCTCCTGGCAGCAGCCGAACTGGCCCATCCCGCTGAACGGCGAACTCGTCTCGGCGCTGGACGGCAATTGGGCGCAGGTCGAGAAGGCGGTCGGCCAGAAGATCAAGACCCGGGCGGAGGCCGAGGGCGGCACCATCTCGGTCGAGGCCGTGCACCAGGCCACCCGCGATTCCATCCGGGCCATCATGATGATCCGGGCTTACCGGATGCGCGGCCATCTCCACGCCGATCTCGACCCGCTCGGCTTCGAAAAGCGCGTGCCCGACGACGAGCTTTCGCCCGCCCATTACGGCTTCACGGAAGCCGATTGGGACCGGCCGATCTTCCTCGACAACGTGTTGGGGCTCGAATTCGGAACGATCCGCGAGATCGTCGGCCTGCTGGAGCGCACCTATTGTTCGACGCTCGGCGTCGAATTCATGCACATCTCCGATCCGGTCGAGAAGGCCTGGATCCAGGAGCGCATCGAAGGCAAGGACAAGGAGATCACCTTCACGCCCGAGGGCAAGAAGGCGATCCTGAACAAGCTCGTCGAGGCGGAAGGCTTCGAGAAGTTTCTGGACGTCCGCTACACCGGCACCAAGCGGTTCGGCCTGGATGGCGGCGAGGCGATGGTCCCCGCTCTGGAGCAGATCATCAAGCGCGGCGGCGCCCTCGGCGCCAAGGAAATCGTCATCGGCATGTCGCATCGCGGCCGGCTCAATGTGCTGGCGAACGTCCTGGCGAAGCCGCACCGGGCCATCTTCCACGAGTTCAAGGGCGGTTCCTTCGCGCCGGAAGATGTCGAGGGATCCGGCGACGTGAAGTACCATCTCGGGGCGTCGTCCGACCGCTCCTTCGACGGCAACAACGTCCACCTGTCGCTGACCGCCAACCCGTCGCATCTCGAGATCGTCGATCCCGTGGTGCTCGGGAAGGTGCGGGCCAAGCAGGACCAGCACGAAGACGCGCCCGAGAGCCGCACCTCGGTGATCCCGCTCCTGATCCACGGCGACGCGGCCTTCGCCGGCCAGGGCGTGGTGGCGGAATGCCTCGGCCTGTCCGGCCTCAAGGGGCACCGCACCGGCGGATCGATCCACTTCATCGTCAACAATCAGATCGGCTTCACGACCAACCCGCGCTTCTCGCGCTCCTCGCCCTATCCGTCCGACGTCGCCAAGATGGTCGAGGCGCCCATCTTCCACGTCAACGGCGACGATCCGGAAGCCGTGGTCTTCGCCGCCAAGGTGGCGACCGAGTACCGGCAGACGTTCCACAAGCCGGTCGTGATCGACATGTTCTGCTACCGGCGCTTCGGTCACAACGAGGGCGACGAGCCGGCCTTCACGCAGCCCCGCATGTATCGGACCATCAAGACCCATCCGACCGCGCTTGAGCTGTACGGCACCAAGCTGGTCGCGGAAGGCGTGGTCTCGGCCGAGGAACTCGGCGCCATGAAGGCGGCCGAGCGCGCGAGGCTCGACCAGGAATTCGAGAGCGCCCAGGGCTACAAGCCGAACAAGGCCGATTGGCTGGATGGCCGCTGGGCGGGCCTGCGCTGGGTCAGCGAGGCGGAGGAGGATTGCCGCCGCGGCGCGACCGGCGTGCCGCTCGAGAGGCTGAAGGCGCTGGGCGAGAAGCTGACCGCGCTTCCGGCCGAGTTCCGGGCGCACCGGACCATCCTGCGCTTCCTTGAGAATCGCCGGAAGATGTTCGAGACCGGCGAGGGCATCGACTGGGCCACCGCGGAGGCGCTCGCCTTCGCGACGTTGCTGGAGGAGGGCCACCCGGTCCGCCTGTCCGGGCAGGATGTGGAGCGCGGCACCTTTTCGCAGCGCCATTCGGTGCTGCTCGATCAGGAGACCGAGGAGCGCTACACGCCGCTGAACCATGTCGGGGCTAAGTCGCGCTACGAAGTCGTCAACTCGATGCTGTCCGAGGAGGCCGTGCTCGGCTTCGAATACGGCTACTCGCTGTCAGAGCCGAATGCGCTCGTGCTCTGGGAAGCGCAGTTCGGCGACTTCGCCAACGGCGCCCAGGTGGTGTTCGATCAGTTCATCTCCTCGGGCGAGCGCAAGTGGCTCCGCATGTCGGCGCTGACCTGCCTCCTGCCGCACGGCTACGAGGGGCAGGGGCCGGAGCATTCCTCCGCGCGCCTGGAGCGCTTCCTGCAGATGTGCGCCGAAGACAACATGCAGGTCTGCTACTGCTCGACGCCGGCGAACTACTTCCACGTGCTGCGCCGTCAGCTCAAGCGCGAGTTCCGGAAGCCGCTGATTCTGATGACGCCGAAGTCGCTGCTGCGCCACAAGCGGTGCGTGTCGCGGCACGACGAGTTGGCCGAGGGCTCCAGCTTCCACCGGGTTCTCTGGGACGACGGCAAGAACCTCGTGGCCGACGAGCGCATCCGGCGCGTCATCCTGTGCTCCGGCAAGGTGTATTACGACATCTTCGACGAGCTGGAGCGGCGGGGCATCAACGACATCTACCTGATGCGGGTGGAGCAACTCTATCCGTTCCCGCTGAAGTCCCTCACCGCCGAGCTGTCGCGCTTCCCGAACGCCGACGTCGTGTGGTGCCAGGAAGAGCCGAAGAACATGGGCTCCTGGAGCTTCGCCGAACCCTATCTCGAATGGGTGTTGGAGCACGCCAAGTCCAAGGTGAAGCGCCCGCGCTATGCCGGCCGGCCGGCCTCCGCGGCCACCGCCACCGGTCTCATGTCCAAGCACCAGGCGCAGCTCAAGGCGTTCCTCGAGGAGGCGGTCTCGCCCGCCGCGTGACCCGGCGCGGCCGCCCGTGACGCGGCCGGCCGGGCCGAACGGGCTCGACGCGACCCGATCCGCGCCCTGAGCGGCGCGGATCGCGCCGTCAAAGCCGGATTGGGCCTTCGCGGCGCATGCTCGGCGATGCTACACGCTGTGCTGCATCCGACCACCGTTCGTCCGCATCGGACGAACGCCTCCTGAGACAAGGGACGCCCGCGCGGCGCTGCATCATGGCCACCGACATTCTCGTGCCGACCCTCGGCGAATCCGTGAGCGAAGCCACGATCGGCCGCTGGTTCAAAAAGCCAGGCGAGGCCGTGAAGGCCGACGAGCCGCTGGTCGAGCTCGAGACGGACAAGGTCACCCTCGAGGTGAACGCGCCGGCCTCCGGAACCCTGGGCGACATCCTGGCCAAGGACGGCGAGACGGTCGGGCCCGGCGCGGTGCTCGGCAACATCGTCGAGGGCGGCACGGCAGCGGCCACCAAGCCGGCCGGCGCCGAGAAGCCCGGGGCGAAGCCCGCCGCCACCCCGGCCAAG
>NZ_JAQGKF010000140.1 GCF_028290205.1 Enterovirga sp.
CGTCACGGTCGCGCCGCGCCACGAGGCGCGCTGCATCCGGACCGAGCACTCGCGCGAGCTGCTGGCCCCGCCCGATGTGGCCGCCCTTCAGCCGCCCGAGACGGCGCCGCTTTAGCTCACGGCCCGAGGACGCTAGAACATCAGCATGACCGCCTCCCATGGCCCGCTCAGCGGGATTCGCGTTCTCGACCTCAGCCGCGTCCGGGCGGGCCCGACCGCCGTGCGGCAGCTCGCCGATTGGGGCGCCGACGTCATCAAGATCGAGATGCCGGAGGGGCGGGAGGCCGGGGATTACAGCGGGCCGCGCCTCGGCTCGGATTTCCAGAACCTGCAGCGCAACAAGCGCGGCATGACCCTGAACCTCAAGGAGCCGCGCGGTCGCGAGACGTTCCGGCGTCTGGCCGCCACCGCCGATGTCGTGGTCGAGAACTACCGGCCCGACGTGAAGGATCGCCTCGGCCTCGATTACGAGAGCCTGCGGGCCCTCAATCCCCGGCTGATCCTGGCCTCCATCTCAGGCTTCGGCCAGACCGGCCCCTACCGGGATCGGCCGGGCTTCGACCAGATCGCCCAGGGCATGGGCGGGCTAATGTCCATCACCGGCCTGCCCGGGCAGGGGCCTGTGCGGGCCGGCATTCCGGTCGCGGATCTCTGCGCCGGCATCTTCTGCGCCCAGGGCATTCTCCTGGCTCTGATCGAACGGGAGCGTTCGGGCCAGGGCCAGTGGGTGCAGTCGTCGCTGCTCCAGTCGCAGATCTTCATGCTGGACTTCCAGGCCGCGCGCTGGCTGACGGAGGGCGAGGTCCCGGTCCAGGCCGGCAACAACCACCCGACCTCCATCCCGACGGGCGTCTACGAGACGCAGGACGGCCACATCAACATCGCAACCGCCGGCCAGGCCATCTGGGAGCGCTTCGCCCGGGCGGTCGGGGCCGAGGACCTGATCGGGCATCCGTCCTACGCGACCGGGAAGCTGCGCTCGGCCAACCGCGACGCGCTCAACGCCGAGATCGGCCGCATCCTGCTCGGGGAGACCAGCGAAACCTGGATCGAGCGGCTGAACCGGGCCGGCGTGCCCTGCGGCCACATCTACCGAATCGACGAGGTCTTCGCCGACCCGCAGGTCCAGCATCTCGACCCTGCCGTCGAGATCGAGTCCCCGCATGCCGGCAAGCTGACCCTGCTGCGGCAGCCGATGACCCTGTCCCGCACGCCATCGCGGATCGACCGCCATCCGCCAGCCATCGGCGAGCATACGGACGAGATTCTGCGCGAGGCCGGCTTCGCCGAGCACGAGATCGCAGCTTTGCGCGAGGGCGGCGTGGTCTGACCAGCCTGGTCTGACCGCCGGGCCGTCGCGGCCGGGCCGGAGCCGTCAGGCCGCCTGTTCGGTGGCGCTGTCCTCCTCGGCGCCGTCCAGGCCGAGGTCCTTGAGCTTCCGGTACAGGGTCGAGCGGCCGATCCCGAGCCGCCGCGACACCTCGGACATGTGGCCCCGATAGTGGGTAAGCGCGAAGCGGATGATCTCCGCCTCGACGTCCTCAAGGCGCTTGACCTCGCCCGATTCGGCCACCAGCGAGGTGGCGTGCGGATCGCGCACCTCCACCCTGACGATCTCGCGGACGGGCGGCGAGGACGCGGCGTACTCGGCCGAGGCCGCGGGGGCCGGCGGAATGCGGACCTCGAACCCCTGCACCTGCTGGGCGATCTGAGGGAATTCGGCCAGGGTCAGCTCGTCGCCGTCGCAGAGGACGACGGCCCGGAACATGGCGTTTTCGAGCTGCCGCACATTGCCGGGCCAGTCGTAGCGCGACAGGAGCGCCATGGCCTCGGCCGCGATGCCCCGGATGCGCTTGCCTTCCTCGGACGAGAATCGGGCCAGGAAGGACAGCGCGAGGTCCGGAATGTCTTCCCGGCGCGCGCGCAGGGGCGGCAGCGTCATCGGGAACACGTTGAGCCGGTAGTACAGATCCTCCCGAAAGCTGCCCTCCTTCACCATGTCCAGCAGGCTGCGGTTGGTGGCCGAGATCAGCCGGATGTCGACCCGGACCGAGCGCTTGGCTCCCACCGGGTCCACCTCGCCTTCCTGGATGGCGCGGAGAAGCTTCACCTGGGCGGAGGGCGGCAGCTCGCCGATCTCGTCGAGGAACAGGGTGCCGCCGGAGGCCTCGACGAACTTGCCGGAATGTTTCTCAGTGGCGCCCGTGAAGGCCCCCTTCTCGTGGCCGAACAGGGTCGATTCCACGAGGTTCTCGGGGATGGCTCCGCAATTCACAATGATGAAGGGCTTGCTGCGCCGGTCCCCGGAGCCCTGGATGGCCCGTGCCAGGACCTCCTTGCCGACACCGGATTCGCCCTCGATCAGCACCGGGATGGAGGATTTGGCCGCCCGTTCGGCCAGACGCAGAAGGCGCACCATGTCCGGGCTGCGGCTCGCGAGGTCGCGAAAGCCGAGCGTTCCGCCGGCCCGGCGCCGCAGGCGCCGCACCTCCTCCTGCAGCGAGCCCAGCCGGAGCGCATTCTTGATCGAGACCTGAAGGCGCTCGGCCCCGACGGGCTTGACCACGAAATCGACTGCCCCGGCGCGCATCGCGTTGACGACCGTTTCGATCGTGCCATGCGAGGTCTGAACGATGGCCGGGATCTCGATCTTGGCCTCCCGCATGGCGGCCAAGACGCCGAAGCCATCGAGACCGGGCATCACGAGATCCAGCACGACCAGCGCGAGCGGCTCGCCTGATCGCATCACGGCGAGGCCTGCCGCGCCGTCTTCGGCCAGCAGCACACCGTAGCCGAGGCGGCGGATCATGGCGTCGAGCAGCCGGCGCTGAACGGGGTCGTCATCGACGATCAGGACGGTCTGCGACATGGCCTCGGTTCGATCTCGGGAGGGTGCATGCTCGGCCAGAAGGGTAAATCCAGCCTTAACCTTGGCACCCCGAGCCGCCGATCGACGTTGATCGGGACGACCAGCCGGCCGATATGACATCGGCAGACGCGAGGACGCTTCACCCGATGTCACCGGTCCCTCCTGATCACGGCCCTTCCCTTGCACACGCGGCGCTGGCGCAAGGAACCGCCGCTCCCGCCGAGATGGGCAGCCTTCCGGAGTGGAATCTGCATGACCTCTATCCCGGGATGGACAGCGCCGAGTTTCTCGAGGACCTCGCCGGCGCGGAAGCCGAGTGCCGCTCCTTCGCCGAAGCCTTCCGGGGTCGGCTGGACGACCTCGCCCGGGCAGGTGGTGCCGAACTCGGCCCCGTGGTCGAGCGTTACGAGGCGATCGAGGACCGGCTCGGCCGCCTCATGTCCTATGCGGGGCTCGTCTATTCGGGCGACACGACCGATCCGAACCGGGCCAAGTTCTACGGCGACACGCAGGAGCGGCTGACCGCGGCCTCCAGCGACCTCCTGTTCTTCACGCTGGAGCTCAACCGGATCGACGACGCCGTGCTGGAAACGGCCATGGCGCAGCCGCCGCTGGCGCGGTTCCGGCCCTGGATCGAGGACGTGCGGCGCGACCGGCCCTACCAGCTCGAGGACCGGATCGAGCAGTTGTTTCACGAGAAGTCCGTCACCGGGCGGGGCGCCTGGAACAGGCTGTTCGACGAGACCCTCGCCTCCCTGCGCTTCCGGGTGCGGGGAGAGGAGTTGGCGCTGGAGCCCACCCTCAACAAGCTGCAGGATGCCGATGGCGCCATGCGGCGGGAGGCGGCGGAAGCCCTCTCGACGGTGTTCCGGGCCAATCTGCGCGTGTTCGCGCTGACCACCAACACGCTGGCCAAGGACAAGGAGATTTCCGACCGCTGGCGCGGCTTCGAGGATGTGGGCGATTCCCGCCACCTCGCGAATCGGGTCGAGCGGGAGACCGTGGAGGCGCTGGTCGAGGCCGTGCAGGACGCCTATCCGCGCCTGTCGCATCGCTATTACAAGCTCAAGGCACGCTGGTTCGGGCGCGACAGCCTGGATTACTGGGACCGCAACGCCCCGCTGCCGAGGGTGGACCAGCGCACCATCGGCTGGGGCGAGGCGCGCGACACCGTCTTGTCGGCCTATTCCGACTTCTCGCCCGAGATGGCCGCGATCGCGCGCCGGTTCTTCGACGGCAACTGGATCGACGCGCCCGTGCGGCCCGGCAAGGCGCCGGGCGCCTTCGCGCATCCGACCGTGCCCTCGGCCCACCCCTATGTGCTGCTCAATTACCAGGGCAAGCCACGGGACGTGATGACGCTCGCGCACGAGCTCGGCCACGGCGTGCACCAGGTGCTCGCCGCCCCGAACGGCGCGCTGATGGCTCCGACGCCGCTGACGCTCGCCGAAACCGCGAGCGTCTTCGGCGAGATGCTGACCTTCCGGCGCCTGCTCGCCGGGACCACCAACCCGACCCAGCGCCGCGCCATGCTGGCGGCCAAGGTCGAGGACATGATCAACACGGTGGTGCGCCAGGTCGCGTTCTACGCCTTCGAGCGTAAGGTGCATCTGGAGCGCCGCAAGGGCGAGCTCACGCCCGACCAGATCTGCGATCTCTGGATGTCCGTCCAGGCGGAAAGCCTCGGGCCGGCCATTCGGCTGGGCCAGGGCTACGAGGTCTTCTGGACCTACATCCCTCACTTCATCCACTCGCCGTTCTACGTCTACGCCTATGCCTTTGGCGATTGCCTGGTGAACTCGCTGTACGGGGTCTACCAGCGCGCCGAATCCGGCTTCGTCGAGCGCTACTTCGCGCTGCTCGCGGCCGGTGGCACCAAGCCCTACGGCGAACTCCTCGCCCCCTTCGGGCTCGACGCCAAGGATCCGGGATTTTGGCAGATCGGCCTGTCCATGATCGAGGACCTGATCACCGAACTCGAGGGGATGGAGGAGCCGTAAGCGGGCTTCGGCCCGAGCCGCGTCGCCGCCTGTCGGCCGCCGGTCAGGAGATGGCCGCGAGATAGCGCTCGACGGACCGGGCCACCACCGCCTCGCCGTCCTCGGCGATCGAGCGACCCCGGAAGGCGCCGTGCACGCGCCCGTAGCGGAAGGGCGCCAGCGAGGCCGCGATGCGGCGAACCGCGCCGGCGTTGACCGGGATGAAATTCGGGTAGCTCCGCATGAAGCTCAGCGAGCGGCGGTCCTGGCCGACCTGCAGCACGTCGCCCACAAACAGGTCGCCCGCCCCGGCGGCCCGGTGCAGCACCGTCGCGCCCTCGAAATGGCCGCCGCAGCGGATCAGGGTCAGGCCCGGCAGCGGTGAGGTCGTCTCGCCCTGCCAGAGCTGGATGGCCGGTCCGCTCCGTTGGATCCAGGCTGCGTCGTCGGCGTGCAGGTGGATCGGCACGCCGCCGAAGGCCGCGCTCCAGTCCAGCATCGTTGTGTAGTAATGCGGATGCGAGATCGCGATCCCGGCGAGGCCACCCCGGTCCCGGATGGCTGCGATCGCCTCCGCGTTCAGAAGCGCGACGCAGTCCCACAGCAGATTGCCGGCCGGGGTCTCCACCAGCAGGGCGCGCTGCCCGATGGCGAAAGCCGGGACGACGTCCAATCCGAGCACGCCGTGATCGTCCGCGATCCGCATGGTGTGGCTGGCCGCGAGCGCGGCGAGGTCGGTCCAGGCCTGCCCCTCCCAGCGCACCCACTGGCGCTCGTCTTCGCAGACGGGGCAGACGCTCGCCTGCGCAGCCTCGTATTGGGTGCCGCAGGTGATGCAGATCGGGCGGATGGGTCGCATGCGGGCGCACTCCGTGTCCGGCCAGGCGTTGCCGGACGCCGCCCGAGCTTGCATGAGGCGGCATGAACTCGTCCACCGCCGAACCTCTCGAGAGCTTCGCCGTCATCGGCGCCGGACCCGCCGGGCTGATGGCGGCCGAGACGCTGGCCGCCTCCGGCGCCCGCGTGACCGTCTACGACCGCATGCCATCGGTCGCCCGCAAGTTCCTGCTCGCCGGCCGCGGTGGGCTCAACCTGACCCATTCGGAGGGAACGGCCCGCTTCGTCGCCCGCTACGGGCCGGCTGCTGACCGGCTTGCTCCCCTTATCGCGCGCTTTCCGCCTGAGGCGTTGCGCCAGTGGGCGGCGGACCTCGGCGAGGAGACCGTGCTGGGATCGAGCGGACGCGTGTTCCCGAAGAGCTGGAAGACCTCGCCCCTGCTGCGGGCCTGGCTGCGGCGGCTCGAGGGGCAGGGCGTGCGCTTCGCGCTGCGGCATCGCTGGACCGGCATCGGACCCGACGGCGCCCTGGCCTTCGCCACGCCCGACGGCGAGGCGGCCGTCCCGCCGGCCGCCGCCACCATCCTGGCGCTCGGGGGAGCGAGCTGGCCCCGCCTCGGTTCGGACGGCTCCTGGACCGACATCGTGGCCGGCCTCGGCGCCCTGCCCTCCCCGCTCACTCCGGCCAACAGTGCCGTCCTGGTCCCCTGGACCCCGCATTTCGCCGAACGCTTCGCGGGCGAGCCGCTGAAGCGTGTCACGCTGACCTTCGAGGGGCAGCGCTCCCATGGCGACGCCGTGGTCACCCGGGCCGGCCTCGAAGGCGGCTCGGTCTACGCCCTCTCCGGCCAGGTCCGGGACGCGCTCGGCAGCGGCGCGGCAGCGATCCTGTGGATCGACCTCAAGCCGGACCGAAGCGAGGCCGACCTCGCGGCGGCCTTGCGGGCGCCGCGGGCGCACCAATCCACCTCGACCTTTCTGCGCAAGGCGGGCCGTCTCGCGCCGGTTGCGATCTCCCTTCTGCGAGAGGTCGCTGGCCCGGCGTTGCCGGCCGATGCCGACGACCTCGCCCGCCTGATCAAAGCAGTTCCGATCCGGCCGAGCGGAATCGCGCCCCTGGAGCGCGCCATTTCGACCGCCGGGGGCATCCGGTTCGCCGATCTCGATTCCCACCTCATGCTGCGGGCCCGGCCGGGCCTGTTTGCGGCGGGCGAGATGCTGGACTGGGAGGCGCCGACGGGCGGCTATCTGCTCCAGGCCTGTTTCGCCACAGGACGGGCCGCCGCCGAGGGCGCCCTCGCCTGGAGCCGAACGAGCGCTGCGCCGCCCTCGGCCGAGGCGAACGTCGCCGGATGACGATCGGGTGAGAGCCGCAGGCCCGCCCTTTCGGCCCGGCGCCCCGCGCCCCATCTGAGGACACCACGCCAGCCGCCTCGGAAGCCATGCCCGATACCGACACCGAAGCAAATCGCTGGTCCGCACGCGCCGCCCGCTACGCGCGGGTGGGCGCCAATGTCGGAGGTGTGGCGGCCCGCCTGGCCGGCCAGAAGGTCTTCGGGCGCGGCACGGAGGCGTCCAATGCGGCCGCGATCGCCGGCGCCCTCGGCGGGCTCAAAGGCCCGATCATGAAGGTGGCGCAGCTCCTGGCGACGGTGCCGGACCTCGTGCCGCCGGAATATGCGGTCGAGCTGCAGAAGCTGCAGAGCGCCGCGCCGCCGATGGGCGCGGCCTTCGTGACCAGGCGCATGATGAGCGAGCTCGGCCCGGACTGGCGCTCGCGCTTCCAATCCTTCGATCTGAAGCCGGCCGCCGCCGCCTCTCTCGGCCAGGTTCATCGGGCCACCGCTCCGGACGGCTCCGCCCTCGCCTGCAAGCTGCAGTATCCGGACATGCAATCGGCCGTGGAGGCCGACCTGCAGCAGCTCGATCTCGTGTTTGCCGTGCAGCGCCGGATCAGGTCCGTCATCGACACCCGCGAGATCGCCAAGGAGATCGGCGACCGGCTGCGCGAGGAGCTCGACTACATCAACGAGGCCCGCAATGCGGCCCTCTATGGCCGCGTGCTGGCGGAGGTGCCGGAGGTGCGGGTGCCGGCCGTGCGGACCGACCTCTCGACCGGCCGGCTGCTGACGCTCGAGTGGCTGGACGGCGAGGGCATCCTGAACTTCAGGGAAGCGCCCATCGAGGTCCGCAACCGGCTCGCGGTCGCGATGTTCAAGGCGTGGTGGCACCCCGTGGCGCAGGTCGGGGTGATCCACGGAGATCCCCATTTGGGCAATTACAGCGTGTTTTCGGACGGGAGCGGCCAGCCGGCGGGCATCAACCTTCTCGATTACGGCTGCGTCCGGATCTTTCCACCCCGCTTCCTGGGCGGTGTGGTGGACCTCTATTACGGCCTCCTGCACGGTGATCGCGCCCGCGTTGTTCACGCCTATGAGACCTGGGGCTTCCGCCGCCTCTCCTCCGAGCTGATCGACACGCTGAACATCTGGGCCCGCTTCATCTACGGACCGCTTCTCGAGGACCGCACCCGGACCATCGCGGACGGGGTGAAACCCGGCGAGTACGGGCGCCGCGAGGCATTCTCGGTGCATCAGGCGCTGCGCGAAAAAGGCCCCGTCACCGTGCCACGCGAATTCGTCTTCATGGACCGGGCCGCGATCGGCCTCGGCGCCGTGTTTCTCCACCTGAATGCGGAGCTGAACTTTCACCGCATGTTCCAGGCAGAGATCGAGCATTTCGAACTCGAGGCGCTCGCCGCGCGGCAGCGGACCGCCCTGGCGGCGGCCGGGCTGCCCCAGCCGGAGTGACACCTGCGACTCCGCAGACCGACTTTCGATTGACATTGGCCGGCAAAGACTTATGTTCCGGATGCCGGAGCCGTTCGGTTAGCTAGCGCAGTTTGCGCGCGCCGATGCCTCGCCCCGAGCGTCAAGCCACACATTGGGGTCGCGCGAGGCGACCCGGCATGGTCGTTCCCCCGAATGTTGTTTGCTGATCTCGGACTGAGCGAGAAGGTCCTCCAAGCGGCTGAGGCCGCGGGGTATACCGTCCCCACCCCCATTCAGGCGGAGGCCATTCCGCATGTGCTCGCCCGGCGCGACGTGCTGGGCATTGCTCAGACGGGCACGGGCAAGACCGCGGCCTTTGTGCTGCCGATGCTGACGCTGCTCGAAACCGGCCGGGCCCGGGCCCGAATGCCGCGCACCCTGATCCTGGAGCCCACGCGCGAACTCGCCGCCCAGGTGGTGGAGAATTTTGAGCGCTACGGCATCCACCACAAGCTCTCGGTGGCCCTCCTCATCGGCGGCGTGTCGTTCGGCGACCAGGACGTCAAAATCACCCGCGGCGTGGACGTGCTGATCGCCACGCCCGGCCGCCTTCTGGACCACCAGGAACGCGGCAAGCTGCTTCTCACCGGCGTCGAGCTCCTCGTCATCGACGAGGCCGACCGGATGCTCGACATGGGCTTCATTCCGGATATCGAGCGGATCGTGAAGCTCGTCCCCTTCACCCGCCAGACGCTGTTCTTCTCCGCAACCATGCCGCCGGAGATCCAGCACCTCGCGGACAACTTCCTTCACAACCCCGCCCGCGTCGAGGTTGCGCGGCCGGCCTCCGCCGCGGCCACGATCACGCAGCGGCTGTTCGCCACCGGGCCGGAAGGCCACGAGAAGCGGGAACGGCTGCGCGAACTGATCCGGACGGCGCCGGACTTCAAGAACGCGATCATCTTCTGCAACCGCAAACGTGAGGTCGCGCTGCTGCACAAGTCGCTGCAGCGGCATGGCTTCACGGCCGCAGCCCTGCATGGCGACCTTGACCAGCGCGCCCGGATGGCTGCGCTCGACAGCTTCCGGTCCGGCGACGTGCCGCTCCTGGTCGCCAGCGACGTCGCTGCCCGGGGTCTCGACATCCCGGCCGTCAGCCACGTGTTCAACTACGACGTGCCGCATCACGCGGAAGACTACGTGCACCGGATCGGCCGCACGGGCCGCGCCGGCCGATCCGGCCACGCCTTTACGCTGGTCGCGCCGGGCGACGAGCGCTCGCTCGCGGCGATCGAGAGCCTGATGGGCGAGTCCGTGACCTGGGAAGGCCCGAGGGCCGACGAGGCCGCCGCCGGCGAGCGTCGGCCCCGCGGGACCCGCGACGGCCGCCCCGAGCGCAGCCGTGGCGGCCCGAAGTCCGACCGCCCGGCCCCGCGTCGTGGCAGAGAGCGTTCGCGGGAGGCAGCGCCGGAG
>NZ_JAQGKF010000147.1 GCF_028290205.1 Enterovirga sp.
GCCTGGGCCGTCTCTGCGGCTGATCACGGACATGGTGGCGTACACGGTCACCCAGATCCCGAAGTGGAACCCGATCAACATCTGCAGCTACCACCTGCAGGAGGCCGGGGCGACGCCGGTGCAGGAGCTCGCCTTCGCGCTCGCCACCGCCTGCGCGGTGCTGGATACGGTGCGGGAGTCCGGCGAGGTCGACGAGAGCGGCTTTGCGGATGCGGTCTCGCGCATCTCCTTCTTCGTCAATGCCGGGCTGCGCTTCGTCACCGAGATCGCCAAGATGCGAGCCTTTGCCGAGCTCTGGGACGAGCTCTGCCGCGACCGCTACGGCATCACGGACGCGAAGAAGCGGATGTTCCGCTACGGCGTGCAGGTGAATTCGCTCGGGCTCACGGAGCAGCAGCCCGAGAACAACGTCCACCGCATCCTGATCGAGATGCTGGCCGTGACCCTGTCCAAGAAGGCGCGGGCCCGGGCCGTGCAACTCCCGGCCTGGAACGAGGCACTGGGCCTGCCGCGGCCCTGGGACCAGCAATGGTCGCTCCGCATGCAGCAGGTGCTGGCCTACGAGACCGACCTCCTGGAGCATGACGACCTGTTCGACGGCTCCCGCGTCATGGAAGCCAAGGTCGAGGCCCTGAAGGAGGCCGCCAGGGCCGAACTCGCCCGCATCGACGCCGAGGGCGGGGCCATCGCGGCCGTGGAAAGCGGATCCCTGAAGCGGGCCCTCGTGGAATCGAATGCCCGCCGCATCGCCCGCGTGGAATCGGGCGAGCAGGTGGTGGTCGGCGTGAACCGCTTCCAGGAGGGCGAGCCCTCGCCGCTGGTCTCCGGCGAGGGCAGCTTCCTGTCGGTGCCGGAAACCGTCGGCATGGAGGCGGTGGCCCGCATCAGGGCCTGGCGCTCGGCCCGCGACGCCCGCGCGGTCGAGGCCGCCATTTCCGAACTGGCCTCCGCCGCCCGCGAAGGCCGCAACATCGTGCCGCCCTCCCTGGCCGCGGCCAAGGCCGGCGTCACCACGGGGGAGTGGGGCGAGACGCTGCGCCAGATCTTCGGCCAGTACCGGGCGCCCACCGGCGTCTCGGTCGAGACCCGCAGCGGGCCGGTCGGAGAGGACATCCGCCTCGTCGTGGCCGAACTCGCGGCCAAGATCGGCGCGGCGCCGCGCGCCCTGGTCGGCAAGCCGGGCCTCGACGGCCATTCCAACGGCGCCGAGCAGATCGCGCTCCGGGCCCGCGATGTCGGCATGGAGGTCACCTATGAGGGCATCCGGCAGACGCCGGCCGAGATCGTCGCCCGGGCCCGCGAAACCGCCACGCACCTGATCGGGCTCTCCGTTCTGTCCGGCTCGCACGTGCCGCTGGTCCGCGAGGTCATGGCCCGGCTCAGGCTCGAGCAGCTGGACCACATTCCCGTCGTGGTTGGCGGCATCATCTCGGCCGAGGACGAGAACGTGCTGAAGAACATGGGCGTGAGCGCGGTCTACACGCCCAAGGATTACGCGCTCGACGGCATCATGCGGGACATGGTGCGGGTGATCGAGCGGGGGCTCGCCCGACGGGAGGAGCCGGCGAGCCCGGGCTCACCGACTGCACGGGAGGACAGCGCCCCGCGCCGGCGCGTCGCGACCCGGACCGAGCGCTAGCCGCCGGTCACCCTTCGGAGGCCGGCAGGCCGAGCCCGTTCCGGCGCAGGCAGGCCTGGATGGTCGCGCCCGCGTCCGGATGGAGGTCGAGCAGGCGCATATAGGCCATCCAGCGCCGGATATCCTCGTCCCGCTCGGACCTGTAGCTGCCCGCGTCCCAGGGCAGGGCGGCTGGCCGCCCCAGCCACTCGGCAAGCCGGCTCGCCAGTCTGTTCTCGTCGAACAGGATCAGGGCGCGGTCGGTCTGCTGTCGGCCTCGCCCGTCGAGCCCGAAGATCGAGCCGCAGCCGACATTCAAGTACGCGAGGCTTTTGACCCGCGGCCTCAGCGCACTCGCCGCCGTGCGGCGCCGGGCCCGCCGCAGGATCACCAGGACGTCCGCGTCGAGCCGGCCCAGGAGCTGCAGTGCGTGCAGGGCCGAGCCTTCGGAGAAGATGAGCCGCCGCGCCCGGCGGTACAGGCCGAGCTGGACGGACAGCTCGGTGGCTTCGGGATGAAGCACGGTCGCCCCGGCGGCTGCGAGGACCCGGTCCAGATAGGCCTCCCCGGCGAGCCGGCCGTCCGGCAAGCCCGACCGCGACACGAACAACGTGTCGAGCGCCGGTCCCGGAGGGCCATGCGCGGCCGTGACGGCGTCCATCAGGTCGAGATGCCGGCGACTCGGCCCTCCGCCGAACAGGCGCTCGGCCTGTGGTTCCACCTGGAGGCGCTGAACCAGCGTGGGCTGGCGGACCAGCACCACATGCGCCGGCGGGACCCGGAAATGCGCAAGAAGTTGCGGGAAAAAGCCCGGCGGAGGCTCGTCCCCGGGCCAGAAGCTGAAGACCAGGGGCAGGTCAGGGCCGGCGCGGCCGGCCGCCGCCGCGATCCGCATGCCGAAATCGGCCACCATGTGCCCGAAATGCGGAGACACGGGACCGCACCAGATCCCGGCCGGCAGCTCCTGCACGCGGCCGTCTGGGGGATCGGGTTTCAGATCCGCCGGGATTGGAAGGGGGCCCCGACACGTCCGCGGCGTGATCTGGAGGTGGAACCAGGGCCAGATCGGCCCCCCCTTGAACAGGCCCCGCCGGAGCCGTCGGGTCGGGTCCGCCACCCCGTTGCGCAAGCCCTGGCTCGGCATCACGACAATGCGTTCGAATACCCGCATTCCGCCCCGCGCGTCCCCTTGAACCGGCCTGATGCCGTCCGAAGCGGCACCGCAGCATACCGGCCGCGGCACCGGCGGACCATGCCGGCACCGGGAGGCGGCTTCGAGGGATGACCCGGTCGCCGCCGTCGCGTATGCCCGGCGGGCATGATCCAGCCTCTGTCCGCCGGCCTCCTGGTCGGGATCGTCGGCTACGCCTCGACCTTCGCGCTCGTGCTCAAGGGCCTGCAGATGGTCGGAGCCACGCAGGAGCAGGCGGCCTCGGGGCTGCTGGCCGTCCTGCTGGTCAAGGGCTGCCTGGCCATCGGGCTCAGCCTGCGCACCCGCATGCCGATCTCCATCGCCTGGTCGACGCCCGGCGCCGCGCTGCTGATCTCCACCGGCATGCCGGAGGGAGGCTTTCCCGTCGCGGTGGGTGCCTTTCTCCTGGTCGCGGTGCTGCTGGTCGCGGCCGGGCTCTGGACGCCCTTCGGCCGGGCTGTCGCCTCCATCCCGCTGCCGCTCGCCAGCGCCATGCTGGCCGGCATCCTGTTCGGCATCTGCACGGCCCCGGTGCGGGCCGCCGCCGCGCTGCCCTGGCTGGCGATCCCGGTGATCCTCGTCTGGGCCCTGGCGCTCCGCTTCGCCCGGCCTTACGCCGTGCCGCTCGCCGTGCTGCTGACGGCCGTTCTGGTCGCCGTGGCGACGCCGCTGCCGCCGGCCGCGCTCGCCGACCTCATGCCGCGCCCCGTCTTCGTGATGCCGGCTTTCAGCCTGGACGCAGCGATCGGCATCGCCGTCCCGCTCTTCATCGTCACCATGGCGTCCCAAAACGTACCGGGCCTCGCCGTGCTGCGGGCCAACGGCTACCGGCCGGCCGTCGGTCCGATCTTCGTCGCGACCGGGTTGGCGAGCGGGCTCGCCGGGCTGTTCGGCGGCCACACGCTCAATCTGGCGGCCATCACGGCCGCTCTCTGCGCGGGTCCGGAGGCCCATCCGGATCCGGCCAAGCGCTACCTCGCCGGTGTCGCGGCGGGCGCGACCTATGTCGTGCTGGGGCTTCTGGCGAGCCTTGCGGCCGCCTTCGTGGTCGCCTCGCCGCCCTTGCTGATCGAGTCGGTGGCCGGGCTGGCGCTTCTCGGCAGTTTCGCGGCGGCGTTGCAGACCGCCTTGTCCCGCGAGGAGGACCGGATGCCGGCCGCCGTGGCCTTTGTGACGGCAGCATCCGGGACCAGTTTCTTCGGCATCGGGGCAGCGTTTTGGGGGTTGGTGGCCGGCGGCGCGCTGATGTGGCTGTTTCGAACAGGTCTTCGTCCTCGGGTCTCCTGAAAGCGTGAAGGAACCAACGCGCCTCTCCCCGATTAGCGGGCACTGGGCCCGTGAGGGCTTTTGGAGAGCGCCTGATGAGACAGCTTTTTCTATCGGCCGTTGCAGCCGGCCTGATGTTCGGGGTGACCCTGCCCGCCAGCACCGCGGCCAACGCGGCACCGGCCGCCGCGGCCGCCATCGCGACGCCGGACAGCGGGGTCGAGTCGGTGCGCTACATGCGCCAGTCGCATTACCGTCGCCGCGCCATGCATCGCCGCTCGGCCTATCGCGGCCGGGTCTCGCGTCGGGCGAGGGCGCCGTCGCAGGCCGGCAACGCCCGCAATCCGGAGCGTCCCGTCTACCAGCAGCAGCAGGGCCAGACGACGGGCGGCCCGCGCTACTGAGCGCGCCGCTCAGGCGTGAGCGGCCCTGAGCGCCACGTCCAGGTCATGCAGCAGATCGGCCGGGGTCTCGACCCCGGTCGACAGCCGGAGCAGATCCGGCGGGCAGGGGCTCCCCGGCCCCTCGACCGAGGCCCGATGCTCGATCAGGCTCTCGGTGCTGCCGAGCGAGGTCGCGCGCTTCCACAAGCGCACGCGGGCGGCCGTCGCGATGGCGGCCGCCTCGCCGCCGCGCACCTGCACGGACAGCATGTAGCCGAAGCCGTTCTCCATCTGCCGCGCCGCGACATCGTGGCCAGGGTGCTGAGTCAGGCCCGGATAGAGCACGCGGGCAACATCGGGATGCCGGCTCAGGGCGTGGGCCAGTTCGGCCGCGCCCGCCGCCTGGGCCGTCTGGCGCACAAACAGCGTCTTCAGACCGCGCTGCAGCAGGTAGGCCTCGAAGGGGCCCAGGATCGACCCGTTGCCTGACCGGATGGCGGCGAGCCTCTCCCAATAGCCATCGGCCTCCCGGCCGGCCAACACACCGGCGATCACGTCCGAATGGCCGTTCAGGATCTTGGTTGCCGAGTGCATGACGATGTCGGCGCCAAGCGTCAGGGGGCGCGTGTGAACCGGCGAGGCGCAGGTCGAGTCGACGGCGAGCCGGGCTCCGGCCGCATGCGCGATGCGGGCCGCCTCGGCGATGTCCGTCACTGTCCAGAGCGGGTTCGAGGGCGTCTCCACCCAGACCAGCTTGGTCCGTCCGGGCACCACCGCGGCCCGCAACTTGGCCGGGTCGTCCGTTTCCACGAAATCGACCTCGAGCCCGAAGCGCCGTCCCTCGGTCTGCAGCCACCGGCGCAGAGCCCAGTACATGACGGCCGAGGCGACCACGTGGTCGCCGCGATCGAGAGCAAGGAAACAGGCCGTCGCGGCGGCCATGCCGGAGCCGAACAGGAGGGCGCCCGCCGGTGCCTCTTCGAGGGTGGCCAGCAGTGCCTCGGTGTCCCGCACGGTGGCGTTGTCCGGCCGCCCGTAGATGTAGCCGGCCGGATAGGTGTTGTCGGGGTCGCGAATGAACGTGGTCGCGAGGTGGAGCGGCCGCACCACGGCCCGCGTGGCCGGGTCGGTGAAACCGAGGGCCTGGGCGGCGAGGCTCGCCGGGGACCAGGGCGGGGACTCGCTCATGCGCGGCGACCTTTCAGGCGAGGCCGCGCCCGGCGGCCGGGCTCGGATCTAGCAGAGCGCCTTTGCCGGCGAAACGTGGTGGTCGAACGGGAGATCGGGCATCATCCCGGCGGAACAGGGCGGGCGGGACGTGGCCGGAACAGAGAAACACGAGCGGCCGGCCCGGATCGTCACGCTGCCGCAGGTGCTCGCCTCGACGATTCCGGTCGCGGCTGTCGCCCTGTCCTCGTCGCTGGCGACCCGGCCCCGGATCGGGGATTGGTATGCGGGCCTCGCCAAACCGTGGCTGACGCCGCCGAACGGGGTCTTCCCCGTGGTCTGGACGGTTCTGTTCGTCGTGATGGCTTATGCCGTGTGGCGGATCGTCTCGCTGGCCCAGCCCCCCGTGGGCCAGCGGCCGGCCACCGTCTGGTTCTTTGTCCAGCTCGCGCTCAATGGGGCATGGTCGTGGGCCTTTTTCGGCCTGCGCAGCCCGGCGGCCGGCGCCGTCACCATTCTGTGCCTGCTGGCCGCAATCCTGGTGACCGTGCACCTGTTCTGGCGGCTCGACCGAACGGCCGCGCTGCTGCTGGTGCCGTATTCGGCCTGGGTCGGTTTCGCGGTCTACCTCAATTTCGGCGTGCTGCGCCTCAACTAGCCGCCCGCCGCTCCAGCACCGCCGCGACCCCCGCCCGAAGCTCGGCCAGCGAGAACGGCTTCGTCAGCACGTCCGCCACGATGGTATCGAGGTTTCGCGCCCGCTCGCGCTGGTCGGCATAGCCGGTCATCAGCATCACGGTCAGTTCCGGGTAGTCGCGCTTGGCCGCGAGCGCCAGCGCGATGCCGTCCATCACCGGCATCCGGATGTCGGTCAGGACGAGGTCGAAGGCGCCCCCGGTTTCGTTCAGACGGTCCATGGCGTCCGAACCGTCCACGGCGACCGTGATGACGTGCCCATCGAGCTCGAGCCCGCGCCTCAGGAAGGTGCGGACCGCCTCTTCGTCGTCAACCAGCAGGATCTTGGCCACGTCAGCGGGTCCGGTCGTCGAACAGGTCCGGCTCGGCCGCTCCATGCGCGACCACGCCCACGAAGGGCAACTGCCTGAAGCTGTGCGCGACGTCCATCCCGTACCCCACCACGAACATGTCCGGGCACGTAAAGCCGACGAAATCGGCCTCGATCTGGACGGCGCGCCGCGACTTTTTCTCCAGCAGCACCGCCACGAGCACGCGCCGAGCGCCGCGCGCCATCAGGAGGTCCTTGGCAAAGGAGAGGGTCCGACCCGATTCGAGGATGTCGTCCACCAGGAGGACGTCGCGGCCGACGACCTCGCTCTCGATATCGCGCAGCACCGTGACCTGCCCGCTCGACACGGTGCCGGTGCCGTAGCTCGACAGGTGGATGAACTCGACTTGCGGCGCCGCGTCGACCCGGTGCAAGGCTCGAATCAGGTCCGCGGCGAACATGAAGCTGCCCTTCAGCACTGCCACCACGAGGAGGTCGGGCGAACTCGCCGCGACGATGGCCTGAGCCATCTCCTGGTTGCGCCGGGCGATCTGGTTCTCGTCAAAAAGGGTGCGGATCTGGTGAGATGGCTTCATCGGAGAAGACTGGCACAACGTCAGCGCAGCGCAACCTTGCCGCGTCCGGGATGCCGGAAACGGACCACCACCTGGCGGCCCGCGGGGGGTGGGGAGGCGAGGCGCGCCCGGAACGTAGCCCGCATCTTGGGAGCGAGTTCCCCCTGTGGCGGCTGGACGGACCAAGCGTACAGCATGTCCCCCGCCTCACCCTCGATTACCATCTCGAGCGGCGGCACGGCCAGCGTCCGGCCAGTCGGATTGACGATCTCGCCACCCACGATCAGCACCGGCGCTCCGTTCTCGCTGTCCAAGGTCGACGTCGTGGCGGCCAGATCCAGCCCGACGAGGTTGACCGGCAGGCCCAGCGCCGAAAACAGGGTCGCGGTTCCCGGCAGAGCTGCCACGATAGGGCCCCTGAGCAGCAGCGCGGGCGGAAGAAGGAGCACCAGCAGCATGGCCGCGGCCATGCCGACGCTGCGGCCGATCCGCGCCTGCCCGGGTTTGCCCCGTCCGCTCCCGGGCTTCTTGCGGCGAACCGGCTTGGCCCGGGCCGCGAGCGCCCGGGGCACGATGGCGTGCGGTTCCGGCTCGATCACCAGCACGCGGTCGCCGGCGAACGCGGTCGGCGGGCTCGGGGCGGCCGCCTCGGCGCCGAAGCGGTCATCCTCCGCCCCGGGGCTCTGGTCGGCCCCGTCTTGCGGGCGCGGCAGGGTGAACCAGCTTTCCCGACAGGCCGCGCATCGTACCTTGCGGCCGCCCGACCCGATTCGGTCCGCGGCGATCTCGTAGGTGCTGGCGCAGGACGGGCAGGTGATGATCATGACGGGATCGCTGGAGCTGCCCCTTTTGGCCCAAAACCCCTTGTCGGCTGGCTTGGTTAACCCGCCGTGAACCCCTTCGAGGACCAGCCGCCCTCCGTCGAGTTCGACGGGGTCGGCTTTCGCTACGGCCGCGGTCCCGAAATCCTGCAGGACCTCCGCTTCACACTGCAGCCCGGCTCCTTCCACTTCCTGTCCGGGCCCTCGGGGGCCGGCAAGACGACGCTGATCCGGCTGATGCTGCTCGCGGTGCGGCCGACCCGCGGCCTCATGCGCCTGTTCGGCGCCGATGCCGGCCGGCTGGCAGGACCGGCCCTCACCGCGACCCGCCGCCGGATGGGGGTCGTGTTCCAGGATTTCCGCCTGCTGGACCACCTGACGCTGTACCAGAACGTCGCCCTGCCGCTCGTCGTCCAGGGCTACGAGGAGGCGACCTTTCGGGGCGAGGTGTTGGAATTGCTGCAATGGGTCGGGCTCGACCGGGAGGCCGGCACGCTGCCGCCGACCCTGTCGGGCGGGGAGAAGCAGCGCGCGGCCATCGCCAGGGCGCTGATCGCGAAGCCGCAGTTGATCCTGGCCGACGAGCCGACCGGCAATGTCGATCCCGCCATGGCGCGGCGCCTGCTGCACCTGTTCGTCGAGCTCAACCGCTTCGGCACCTCCGTGGTCATCGCCACCCATGATGTGGCCCTGATGGACCAGGTCGAAGCGAGCCGCCTCATCCTGGCCGACGGCCGGGTCTACGTGGATCCATGACGCGCCCCCACCACCCCCAAGACGAGCCCCGGGCGCGCGCGCCGATCCAGGCCTTCGGTCATCCCGGGCGGCTCGTCCCGTCCGAAGGCGGCGCGGAGCGGTCGCTCGCCGCCGTGATTGCCATCCTGACGTTCCTGGCGGCGCTTGTGGCGGGGGCGGCCGAGATCGGCCTCACCACGGCCGCGTCCTGGCAGCAAGCGCTGGGGCGAGAGGCGACCATCCAGGTCCGGCCCGCGCCGGGCCGGGACCTCGAGGCCGACACCGAGCGCGGTGCAGCGATCGCGCGGGCGACGCCCGGGATCCTGTCCGTCCGCAAGGTTCCGGCCGCCGAGGCCGCGCGCCTGCTCGAGCCCTGGCTCGGCACGGGCGCCGACCTGTCCGACCTTCCGGTTCCGCGCCTGGTTGCGCTGGCTCTCGATCCAGGCCGCCGGCCCGATCTCCCGGGCCTCGCCGAGCGGCTGCGGGCCGCCGTGCCGCCGGCGACGCTGGACACTCACCAGGCCTGGATGGAGCGGCTGTCGCGCGTGGCCGTGGCCGGAGGAGCTCTCGCGGCGGCCATCGTCGGGCTGGTTCTCCTGGCCAGTGCGGGAGCGACGGCCTTTGCGACCCGCGGGGTCCTCGCGGGCCACCGGGAGGTGGTCGAGGTGCTGCATCTGGCCGGGGCGGAAGACCGCTTCGTTGCCCGCCTCTTCGCCCGGCGCTTCGCGAGGTTGGGGCTCGGGGGGGCGGTGGCCGGAGCCACCGCCGCCGGACTCCTGATGCTGGCGCTCGGTTCGCTCCCCGCCCGGTTCGGCCCGGACAATGATGGGATCCAAGGGCTGTTCGGCGCCGTTTCCCTCGGCTGGCGCGGCTACGGTGCCATCGCGGCGGTGATGCTCCTGCAGGGCGTGGTCGCCGGGCAGGTGGCAGCGGCGGCGGTGAAACGGTTTCTCAAGGCGACGTCTTGAGACTCGCCCTTCGGCCTCAGGGATGACCGATTCGGTGTGCAATCTGCCCTCATGATGCCGTTCCCGAGTAAAGAGGGGGCGTCCGCCCAGGGCGCCGGCTCGCGCGAGGTTTGGCAGGGTCCGCGCTGGCGCAGTCGCGTCGTGATGGTCGTCCTGCTGCCGCTGGCGCTCGTCGGTGCGGCCTTCCTGGCCGGTTTCGCAGGCTTCCTCCTGTCCCTGGAACAGGCCGAGCGGGAGCCCAACCGGGCCGATGCAATCGTGGTGCTGACGGGAGGTGCGCAGCGCATCGAGGACGCGGTCGACCTCCTGGCCAAGGGCTATGCGGGCCGGCTTCTGATCACGGGCGTGAACGAGAAGACCAGCCGCGACGCGATCGCCCGTCTGACTCCCGGGCAGCGCGATCTCGTCGAATGCTGCGTCGATCTGGGTTACCGGGCCCGGAACACGGTCGGCAACGCCGCCGAGATCGCCCGGTGGGTGAGAAGCCGCAGCTTCGTCTCCCTGATCGTGGTCACGTCGAACTACCACCTGCCGCGCGCCCTCGCCGAGCTGGACGAGGCGCTTCCCGAGATCCGCAAGATCCCCTATGCGGTGGTGGCGAGCGGCCGAACTCAGGACGGGTTCTGGCCCTCCGCCACGCGGGCGCGGGTGCTCGTGTCGGAATACGTGAAATTCGTCGCGGTTTCCGTGCGGACGCGGCTCGCGGGTTGGTGGGCCCCGCACGGCCGCGCCTCTCGCTCCAGCGTCCTCGGCCCGCCCGGCCGCGATCAGGGGAGGACGCGCTGGCCGCCGCACTCGCTCGAGACCTGAGGATCGCGGCCAAGTCGCACCTCTTTAACGCTGCCTTTTACCTGAACACCGTTGTCTGGCTGATCTTTGCCACGGCCACCTTCGTGATGCCCCGCATGGCAATCACGCGGGTCGCGCAGGCCTGGGGCCGCTCGAATGTGTGGCTGTTGAAGGTCCTTGTTGGGACCCGGGTGGAGATCAGGGGGGCGGAGCGGATCCCGCGCGGCGGGCTGCTGATAGCCTCGAAGCACCAGTCCTTTCTCGAGACGTTCGTGCTGATCGGCTGCGTCGAGGACCCGGCCGTCATCCTCAAGCGCGAGCTGCAGTGGATCCCGATCTGGGGCTGGCTCACCGTCAAGGCCCGGATGATTCCCGTGCATCGCGGCGGGCCCTACGCGCTGGCCCGGATGAACCGCAGGGCTGCGGCCGAGGCGGCCGCAGGCCGTCAGATCATCATCTTCCCGGAGGGGACGCGCCGCCCGCCCGGCGCCGAGCCGGCCTACCGGTCGGGCATCCGCCATCTCTACACGAGCCTCGACAAGCCCTGCCTGCCGGTGGCGCTGAATTCCGGTGTGTTCTGGCCGCGCCGCCACTGGCTGCGCCGGCCCGGCACCGTGGTGATCGAATTCCTCGACCCGATCCCGCCGGGCCTCGATCGCGACGTGTTCTCGCGCCGGCTGGAGGAGGCGATCGAGACCGCGTCCGCACGGCTGCTTTCGGAGGCGGAGGCGGAACTCGCCGCCGCGGGCGCGTGCGCGCGTCCCGCCCTGCCACGGCCCGCCTCGCTCGATTGACTCCGGAGGGAGTCGATCACATATAGAACAAATGGCGAACAGACGGTCCTGGTCGTGGGCGACCTCCATGCGCGATCCAAGAGTCGAGAGGCTGCCGCGGGCGGGGATCCGCGAGGAGCGGCTGCGGGCCACGGCGGGTCTGCGGGGCGGGGAGGCACTCACCTCGTGGCGCGGGCTGTCCGGCCGGCGCTACGTGGTCGGGGTCCATGCGATCGACCCGGCCGTGGTGGAGGACGCGACGGATGCGGTCCTGATCGCCGTTCAACGCTCCGGGGACGGGAACGCCACGGTGGTGGATGTCGCAACGCCAGGCGCGGCGACGAGCCGCCGCTCGCGATTGCGCTGGCTCGCCCGGATGCGCATCCGGGGCGCCACGGAGATGCACGTTCACCTGCTGGCGGAGGACGAGGGTGAGCGGCGCGCGGTGGCCCGCGATCTCGCCGAGCGGTCGCGGATGTCGCCCTGACGGCGGTCAGGTGAAGGCGGCCGAACCTTCGCCTTCCGAGAGTCGTCCGGCGATGCGGGCCAGGATCGGGTCGCTGACCCCGAGCTCGATCAGCTTGCCGTGCGTCGATTTGACGTAGTCCGGGTTCGCGCCCGAGATGCCGACCCCCTGTCGGACGAGCCGCACCAGATCCTCGACCGGGAGCCGCCCGGCATATTGCACGTGGGATCGGTCTGCCACGTAGGTCACGGCCATCACGTCGCGGCCGTCGTCGAGGCGGATTCGCACTTGCCGTTCGAGGTAGACGGCCGTGGCCTGCTCGCGCTCGCGCAAATAGGCGAGCGTGGCTTCGGCGAGCTCCGGCTCGCACCGGAAGGCGATGCCGCGGCACTGGCCGCCGCGGTCGAGACCGAGCACCAAGCCCGGCGTATCGGGCGTGCCGCGGTGCACATGCGAGAAGATGCAGAGCGACCGGTGGTAGCCGTGCAGCCGCGCGGCGTGCCGCTCCGCGTAGTCGAAGCCGGGCCGCCACATGAGGGAACCGTAGCCGAACACCCAAAGATCGCCGCGTTCGGCCGCCATTGCGATCTCGCCGCCTCTCGTCATGCCGGGGCGGGGGGGCTACCAGTAAGCGCATGCCAACTCAAGACGAACCCGGCACCGATCTGCCGCCCCGCCGCCGCCCACGCCGCATCGGGCTGTATGGCCCCTTTCTGCTGCTGGCCCTGCTGGCTGTCGGCTGGAGCGTCGCCTGGCTGCTGATCCGCGAGCGCGCCGCCTCCGGGCTCGACGAGTGGATTGCCGCGGAGGCGAGCGCGGGCCGGCGCTGGAGCTGTGCCGACCGGCACATCGGGGGCTACCCGTTCCGGATCGAGATCGCCTGCTCCGATTTCACGGTCGATCGGCCGGACGTGCATGCCTCGATCGGGCGGCTCCTGGTGGTGAGCCAGATCTACCAGCCACGCCACATCATCGCCGAAGCCTCGGGTCCGCTCCGCATCCAGGCCGGCCCGACCAAGGTCGAGGGCGATTGGCGGCAGCTCCAGGCGAGCGTGATTCTGCGCGAGCGCGGCTTCGACCGGATCTCGCTCGTGGCCGAGATGCCCAAAGCCGCGATGCAGAATTTCGGGGCCGCGACCCTCGACCTCGCCTCCCGGCGTTTCGAGGCCCATCTGCGGCCCGACCCGGCAGCGCCGGCCACGTTCGACCTCGTGATGCGCAGCGACGGCGCCGTGATCCCGGGCCTCGACGCGCTTGTGGGCGGCGAGGAGCCGGCCGATCTGCAGGTCGGCCTGGAGGTGACGGAAACCGACGACCTGCCGGCTCGCCCGCTCTGGAACGAACTCGAGCGCTGGCGCGTGGTCGGCGGGCGGGTCGAGCTGCGCAGCTTCGGCATGGTCAAGGGCCCACGCCGGGCCGAGGCCACGGGGACCTTCGGCATCGACGCCGAGCACCGTGTCGAGGGCCGTCTGCAGATCGCCGCGCTCGGTCTCGGCGGTCTCTTGGGGCGGCTCGCCGACGGATCCGGGATCGGCGGCGCGCTGATCGGGGCCCTGCTCGGGACTCCGGAACCGGCGGTAGCCCCGAAGGGGGCCGCGCCCGGCCTCAGGCCCCTGCCGCCGCTGCGGCTGGACGGGGGGCGCGTGTTTGTGGGGCCGCTGGCGATCCCGGGGATCCGGCTGCCACCTCTGTATTGAGGCTCGCGGCAGCCGCCAGCAGGCGGCCGACCACGCGGGCGAGCAGCTCCTGACCGGCATCGCCGCGCGCGCTGAGGATCGATTCCGGGTGGAATTGCACGGCGGCCACCGGCAGCTCGGCATGCTCCACCGCCATCACGACCCCGTCCTCCGTTTGGGCGACGACGCGCAGCTCCGGCGGCAGCGCCCCGCCGCGCGCATGCAGCGAGTGGTAACGCCCCACCACCAGCCGCTCGGGCGTGCCGTCGAACAGCCGGCTCGGCCCGACCTGGATCTCCGAGGGCTTGCCGTGCACGGGGACGGCGAGTTGGTCGAGCGTGCCCCCGAAATGCTCGACGAGCCCCTGCAGCCCGAGGCAGACGCCGAAGACGGGCAGTCGGCGCGCGAGCGCAGCCGCGATGATCTCGCCCATGCCGAACTCGGCCGGGCGGCCGGGACCTGGCGACAGCACCACGAGATCGGGTGCTGACCTGTCCAGCTCCGCCAGGGCGGCGCCGTGCCGGAAGGTGGACACCTCCGCCCCCGTCTGGCGCAGGTAGTCGGCCAGGTTGTGAACGAAGGAATCCTCGAAATCGACGAGCAGGACGCGACGCCCCGCGGCCGCCGCGTGGATGTCGTCGGCGGGGGCGTGGCCAGGGCGGGCCGTCCGGCCCCCGATGCTGGCCAGCATGGCCGAGGCCTTGAGCGCGCATTCCGCGTCCTCGGCCTCGGGGTCGCTGTCGTAGAGCAGCGTCGCGCCGGCCCGAACCTCGGCCACCCCGTCCTTGAGGCGCGCGGTCCGGATGGTGATGCCGGTGTCGAGATTGCCGTCGAAGGTGATGCGGCCGATGGCGCCCGCATACCAGCGCCGCGCGGAGCGCTCGTGGCGCTCGATGAAGTCCATGGCCCAGAGCTTCGGCGCGCCCGTCACGGTGACCGCCCAGGCATGCGACAGGAAGGCGTCGAGCGCGTCCATCTCGGGGCGGAGCAGGCCCTCGACGTGGTCCACCGTGTGGAACAGGCGGGAATAGGTCTCGATTTGCCGCCGGGCCAAAACCTTGACCGAGCCCGGCTCGCAGATCCGGGCCTTGTCGTTGCGGTCCACGTCCGTGCACATCGTGAGTTCGGCCTCGTCCTTGGCCGAACTGAGGAGGGTGCGGATCTGCTCCGCATCCTCGAAGGCGTCGCGACCCCGCGCGATGGTGCCCGAAATCGGGCAGGTCTCGACCCGCGAGCCCCGGACCCGCACGTACATCTCGGGCGAGGCCGCCACCAGGAACTCGCCTTCACCCAGGTTGAGCAGCCCCCCGTAGGGGGCCGGATTGGCGGCCGTCAGCCGGCGGAACACCTCGGACGGCTGGTCCGGGCAGGGCGCCCGGAAGGTTTGGCCGGGCACCACCTCGAACAGGTCGCCCCGAGCAAAAGCCTCCTTGGCCCGCAGCACCGTCTCGACATACTGGCCCGGGGCGTGGTCGCTGCCGGTCGCCACGTCGCCGCTCTGCGCAGGATTGTAGGGCGCCTCCGGCGTGGTCCGGGGCAGCCCGGCCGTGCCGACGCCCGCGACCTCGAAATCGTAGGACCGCCGCTCGGCCACCCGGCGGGCGTGATCGACCAGAATCAGCTCGTCCGGCAGGTAGAGCACGAGGTCGCGCGCATCGGCCGGACGGGGAATGTGGCGCTCGATCTCCTCGAACTGGAAGGCGAGATCGTAGGCAAAGGCGCCATACAGGCCGAGGTGGTCGTCCTCGCGGCTGCCGAACAGGTCACGCAGCCGGCGCAGCAGGGTCAGGATGGAGGGGCGGCGGCTGCGGTCCTCCTCGCGGACCTGCCCGGAGGGCGCCGCGATGCTGCCCGAGACGCTGTTCTGGTCCGCGTCGAGCGTGATCTCCGGCGCGGCCTCGAGCGCGGCCCGCACGGCCGGCAGCAGCACGCGGCCGCGCGCGTTCAGGGCCTCCACGGAGAAGCGCCGCTCGCGGGCGGTCACGCTCAGGGGCGGATCGACAAAGCCCATGTCCCAGCGCGTGTAGCGGCCGGGCGCCTCCATGCCGGACGAGAACAGCAGCCCCCGGCTCCCGTCGAGCTGCCCGATCAGCCCGTCGCAGGCATGGCCGTAGGGCAGGGCGGTGCGCGTGACCGCGACGCCGATGCCGCCGGCCGTCATGTAGCTATGGGTCGAACTCGACATGCTCTCTCCTCAGGCGGTGCCCGGGATCAGGAAGTCGGCCGAGAGATGCGCAAAGGTCAGGGCCGCCTCCGGATCGGGGCAGCCAAACGGTGACGTCCGGCAGGCCCCCTTAGACGGGGCGCCACCACAGAAGGTCGGGACGGACGACGTTGCGCATCGGCTCAGCCTCGCACCGCCGCATGCGGCCGTCAAGGAACCTCGCTGTCTCAGGCCCGCAGGCGCGGCACGTGGTTCTCGAACAGGGCGCGGGCCGCCTCGGCCGAGACCGCCTTGCTGAACAGGTAGCCCTGTCCCTCCTGGCAGCCCTGGGCGAGCAGTTGGGCGTGCTCGTCCTCGCCCTCGATTCCCTCTGCCGTGATGGTCAGGCCCAGCCCGCGTCCCAACCCGACCAGGGCGCTGACGATCTCGGCGCTTTCGCGCTCGGACCGCATGTTGGCCACGAAGCTGCGGTCGATCTTGATCTTGTCGAGCTTGAAGTTGCGCAGGTGGTAGAGGCTGGAATAGCCGGTGCCGAAATCGTCGAGCGCGATGCGGATCCCGGCCTCCCTCAGGCCGCCGAGGATCTCCTGGGCCGCCTCGAGATCGCGCACGAGGGCGCTTTCCGTGATCTCGATCTCCAGCCGATGCGGCGGCAGGCCGATGCGGCCCAACATGGCCAGGATGCGCAGGCCGAGGCCGGAATCCTTGAGCTGCGCCGGAGAGATGTTGAACGCGAGCGTGGTCGAGGCCGGCCAATCCACGGCCGCCCGGCAGGCCTGTTCCAGCACGGCGTCCGACAGCGCATCGATCTGGCCCGTATCCTCCGCGATGGGGATGAAGCGGTCCGGCGGCACCTCGCCGAGCTCGGAATGGGTCCACCGCGCCAGCGCCTCGAAGCCGATCACCTGCTCGGTCTTGAGATCGACCAGGGGCTGGAACATCGGCCGGATGTCGCCGCGTTGGAGCGCGAGCCGCAATTCAGCCTCGAGATAGGCGCGCTCTTGGACGTGCCGGTCCATTTCGACGTCGAAAAAGCGCAGGGCCGAGCGGCGCTCGGCCTTGGCCCGGTAGAGCGCGATGTCGCTGCGCCGGAGCGTTTCCTCGGGGGTCGCGTCCGCATAGGGCAGCAGGCAGATGCCGATGCCGGTGCTGATCTCGTGCCGGATCGAGCCCAGGGCGAAGGGTTCGCGCAGGCATTCGATCACCCTGAGGGCGGCGCCGGTCGCCGCCTCGGGACCGGCCAGATGCTGGGCGATGATGGCGAACTCGTCGCCGCCGAGCCGCGCCACCAGGTCGTCCTCCCGGACGGCGCTTCGCAGGCGGCGCGCCACCGCGATCAGCAGGTGGTCTCCCTCTGCGTGGCCATAAAGGTCGTTGACGGCCTTGAACCCGTTCAGATCGAGCGTCAGCAGCGCGTGCGCGCCGCCGAGCCGCGGTGGCGCCGCAATGGCGGCCTTCAGCGCGTCGTTGAAACGGCGCCGGTTCGGCAGGCCCGTGAGCGTGTCCCGGAAAGCGAGATCGCGGACCTGCTCCTCGGCGGCCCTGCGCAGGCGCACCTCTCGCTTCAACTCGCGCAGGCGCTTCCACATGAATCCCAGCAGGCCGGCCACCAGAGCGGCCCCTATAATGGGCAGTTCGTCCGTGCTGATCACCTTCGCGGCGGCGCTCCCGGCGCCTTCGACGAAGACGTCGACCTCCAGACAGACAAAGGCCACGGCAGCCGTGGCGAGGGCGCCGGCCCCGAGATCCCCGAGCGAAGCGCGATGGCGGATCAGGAAGCGCGGAATGTGCGCGAAGGGGGTCGGCCCCGTGGCCGGCAATGGGTGCGTCATTCCGGCACCCTGCCTCCGGCCTCCTGACGAGAGGTTAAACGGAAGCGCCGGCCGCTGCCTGGCCTGAGCGGCCGAGGCGCGGGCCAGCCGCTCAGCGACGCCGGCCGAAATCGGGCTCCGGCGTTTCCTGCCCTTGCGAGATGATGCCGCGCCGAATGGCGCGGGTGCGGGTGAAGAGGTCGAACAGGGCGTCGCCATCCCCCCACCTGATCGCCTTGGCCAGGACCGCGATGTCCTCGTTCAGCCGGCCCAGCATCTCCAACACGGCCGGGCGGTTGTGGAGAAAGACGTCGCGCCACATGGTCGGGTCGGAGGCCGCGATGCGAGTGAAGTCCCGGAAGCCGCCGGCCGAGAACTTGATCACCTCCGACTGCGTCACCGTCTCGAGATCGGCCGCGGTGCCCACGATGTTGTAGGCGATCAGGTGCGGCACGTGGCTCGTGATCGCCAGCACCAGGTCGTGGTGCTCGGCGCTCATGCGCTCGACCTCGGCGCCCATGGCGGTCCAGACCGCCTCGACGCGGCCGATCGCGGCCTCGTCCGTCCCCTCGGGCGGGGTCAGGATGCACCAGCGTCGCTGGAACAGGGTCGCGAAGCCGGCATCCGGCCCGGAATATTCGGTGCCGGCCACGGGATGGGCCGGGACCAGGTGCACGTCCGGCCGCAGATGGGGCTTGAGCTGCGCGATCACCGACGCCTTCACCGAGCCGGTGTCGGACAGGATGGCGCCCGGCTTCAGGCACGGCCCGATCTGCGCCCCGACGGCGTCGCAGGCGCCCACAGGGACGCACAGGATGACGAGATCGGCCTCGGCGACGCCCTGCGCGACATCGAGCGTCTGCTCGTCGCCGAGTCCCAGCGCCCGGGCCCGCTCCACCACGGCGGGATCGCGGTCAATGCAGACGATGCGGCCGGCCACGCCCCGTTCGCGCGCCGCCCGGGCGATGGAGGAGCCGATCAGGCCGATGCCGACGATGGCGAGCCGTCCGACGACCGGCTCGGCCAGAGGGGGACCGAGCGCGCCCGCGCTCACGAGTTGACCGGGCTCCGGCCCATGAACTCTGCCAGCGCCTCGAGGACGAGCGTGTTCGCCTCCGCCGTGCCGACCGTCATCCGCAGCGCGTCCGGCAGGCCATAGGCCCGCACGGCCCGGAGCACGAGCCCGCGCGCCGACAGGAAGGAATCGGCGTCCGCGGCGGTGCGGCCGGGCTCCCGCGGAAAATGGATCAGGAGGAAGTTGCCGACGCTCGGCGTGACCCGCAGCCCGACCGCCGCGATGCCGGCGGCGAGCTTGGGCAGCCAGGTGTCGTTGTGGGCGAGGGAGGCCGCGAGGTGGGCCTCGTCCGCGATGGCGGCGGCGCCGGCCGCGATGGCCGGGGCGTTGACGTTGAACGGGCCGCGAATGCGGTTCAGCGCGTCTACGACCCGCTCCGGTCCGACCATCCAGCCGAGCCGGAGAGCGGCGAGGCCGTGGATCTTCGAGAAGGTCCGCGTCATCACGACGTTCGGAGCGGTGAGCGCGAGCTCGAGTCCGGACGCATAGTCGTTGCTGCGGACATATTCCGCGTAGGCCGCATCCAGCACCAGCAGCACATGCGGGGGCAGCCCGGCATGCAGGCGCTTCACCTCGTCGAACGGCAGGTAGGTGCCGGTCGGGTTGTTGGGGTTCGCCAGGTAGACGATCCGGGTCTTCTCGGTGACCCGCGACAGGTAGGCATCCACATCGGCCGTGAGATCGGTCTCCTCGGCCTCCACGGGCACGCCGCCCGCACCCATGATGTTGATCTTGTAGACTAGAAAGCCGTGGCGGCTGTAGAGCCCCTCGTCGCCGGGGCCGATGAAGGTGTTGGTGATGAGCGCCAGAAGCTCGTCCGAGCCCGTGCCGCAGATGATGCGGGCCGGATCGATCCCGTATTTCCGGCCGATCGCCTGGCGCAGGGCGGTGGCGCCGCCGTCCGGATAGATCGCCAGGCTCTCGGCCGTGCCGCGAAAGGCTTCCACCGCCTTGGGGCTCGGTCCGAGCGGCGTCTCGTTGGACGACAGCTTGTAGACCTTGGCGACGCCCTCGACATGGTCGCGGCCCGGCACGTAGGCGGCGATGTCGAGAATGCCGGGGCGGGGAACCGGCCCGGCGGGTGTCGCGGCGGCGAGTGAGGAGGGCATCGCGATCTTCTGCGGCAGGAGGGCGCCGCTCTAACCTACCGGGACCGGGATCGCACGCGCAAAGTCGAAGACCCGGCGGGCTCGCCTCCCTGGACAGTCCGGGTTACGCATGCGGCGGCGCGCCATTCCGGCCGCGTCAGGGCAGGGGGAAAGCTTCCTGTGTCGATCGCCCGGGCGCCGGCGCCCTTGTCCCGGCGCAGTCTTTCCCTGGCGGTCGGCGGTCTCACCGTCACCCAGATCGTCGGCTGGGGCACCACCTTCCACATCCCGGCCGTGCTGTCCGGCCGCCTCGCCCGCGGCATCGGCCTTCCGGGGGAACTCATCTTCGGCGGCATCACGCTGATGCTGGTGGTGGCGGCCGCCATCGCCCCGGCGGTCGGGCGCGCGCTCGACCGGGACGGCGCCCGTCGCTGGATGGTGACCGGCTCCGTTCTGGCCGCGCTCGGTCTTGCGCTCCTGGCCGCGGCCGAGGGGCCGATCCTGTTCGCGGCCGCCTGGGTCGTGTTCGGGGCCGTGATGCCGCTGGCGCTGAACCAGAGCGCTTCCACGGCGCTGGTTCAGATCTCGCCCGCCTCCGCGCGCCGCGCCATCGCGCTCCTGCTGCTACTCACAGGACTGTCCTCGACCATCGCCTGGCCCGTGCTGATCTCCCTTGATGCGGCCTTCGGCTGGCGGGTCACGCTGCTGATCCTGGCCGCCGTGCATCTTTTCGTCTGCGCGCCGCTCCACCTCCTGTGCCTTCCGGCCGGCCGGGTTCTGACGGAGGCTGCGCCCCTCGCGCCCCGGCCCGATGGCGAGCCCGGGCCGGGGGCCCCGGCCCCGATCCCCGGCGCCTTCGCTCTTGCCGCGGTCGCCTTCTCGCTCAGCGGCATGCTGACCTGGGGGCTGCCGCTGCACATGGTGGGCTTGCTGCAGGCCTATGGCCATGCCGAGACGGCGGCCGTCGCCATCGGCGCGCTGGTCGGACCGGGGCAGGTGCTGGCGCGCGCCTTCGAGATGCTGGGCGGCAGTCGAATCGGCATTCTGGAGGTCGGCGTCGGCGCCGCGCTCCTGATGCCGGTGGCTCTCGGAGTGCTGCTGCTCTGGGGCGCCTCGCCGCTCGGGGCGCTGGTGTTCTCGATCGGCTACGGCCTTTCGGCGGGCCTGATCTCGATTGTCCGAGCGGTGGCCCCGCTGCGGCTGTTCGGGGCGGCTGCCTACGCGGCCATGCTGGGTCGGCTCAACGTGCCGCAGAACATCGCCTTCGCGGCCGCCCCGCTTGGCTTCGCGGTGATCCTCGAGCGGTTCGGGGCGGCGGCGCTTACGGGCCTGGCGCTCGCCGTGGCGCTGGTCTGCCTCGGCACGATGTGGCGGCTGGCGCGCCGGGCGGCGGCTCAGGCCGGCTGACGGGCCCGGAGGGGCACCGGCTCGGGGTGGCTACCGACCGGGACGAGGTCGGAGACCGAGAGCCCGCCGGCGAGTTCGGCCGGATCCAGCTCCGCCGGGGCGGCGACCAGGCAGCTGCCCTCGGCCGCGGCCAGAACGGCGACGCCCGGGAGCCGGCCCGGGCCATCGGCGCTTCCCGCGCCGCCTTCGGCCGCGAACAGACGCACGGCGCCGAGCCCCTCGCCGGAGATCACGCGTGACAGCACCAGGAGCTGCGTCGGGGCCGGGTGGCCGGGCCGCTCGGTGAAGGGCAGCCGGGCGATCACCTTGGGGGCGTCCGCCGGCCGCAGGGCCCGCCACCATGCCCCTGGGGCCTGGCCCGGGGCGACGAGGCCGAGATCACCGCGCGACGCCGCCACGGCGGCCACAACCTCGGCGGCGCTCCCATGCGTGTGCAGCGGAACGGTGAAGCCGAAATGGAATCGGGCGCTGTCCCGCATCGCGCCGTCTCCGGCGGCGAGGTCGGCGTGGACCGCGAAGGGGGCCTGCACGTGCGTGAACGTGGAAATGATGACGCGCCAGATCGCCTCAGGTGCGTCGAAGGGGAGAAGGCCGCCGTGTCGGGCCGCCAGAACCCGCATCATGGCGGCCTCGCGCTCGGGTCGGAAGGCTGAGCCCGAGGCGGCCGTGCCCTTGGTCGCAATCAGCCTGTCGATGATCTCGCCCCGCTCCATGAGGAGCCGGTGCATGCCCTCGTCGATGCGGTCGATCTCGCGACGGAGGGCTGCGAGGGCCGATGCTCCGGAGCCGCTTGCGTCCATTCTGCTGCCTTGCCGCGGGGGCGCTGTGGCCCGGGAGGTCAGGCCCTTTAGGTCCCGGTGGCGGTGCTGCCAAGTCGGCGGGCCGAGCCGATTCGTTGACTTGCCGGCGGCGATCACGACATGAACCGGCACCATGAACGAGCACAGCTTCAGGGGACCGGCGCCGACGCACCGGTCCGAGGCGGATGAGCCGACCAGCCCCGTCCAGCGCTTCGCCGCGTCCGAAGCGCTGGTTCTGGATGCCGGCATCGCGCTCGGCCCCTGGCAGATCGCCTACCAGACCTATGGCGAGCTGAATCCGGACCGGTCCAACGCGGTGCTGGTGTGCCACGCCCTCACGGGCGACCAGCACGTCGCCAACATCCACCCGGTCACGGGCAAGCCGGGCTGGTGGGAAACGCTGGTCGGGCCCGGGCGGCCGATCGATACCGAGCGATTCTTCGTGATCTGCGCCAACGTCGTCGGCGGCTGCATGGGAACCACCGGGCCAGCCTCGGGCAACCCCGATTCGGGCCGCCCCTGGGCGCTCGACTTCCCGGTCGTGACCATCCGGGACATGGTGCGGGCCCAGAAGATGCTCATCGACCGGCTCGGCATCCCCAGCCTGTTCTGCGTGGTGGGCGGCTCCATGGGCGGGATGCAGGTCCTGCAATGGGCCGCGAGCTACCCGGACCGGGTCTTCGCCGCCATGCCGATCGCCACGGGCGCACGGCACTCGGCCCAGAACATCGCCTTCCACGAGGTCGGCCGGCAGGCCGTGATGGCCGATCCCGATTGGCGCCGCGGGCGCTATCTGGACGAGGGCGTGCGGCCGCGGAAGGGCCTCGCGGTCGCCCGCATGGGCGCGCACATCACCTATCTGTCCGAGGGCGCGCTGCACCGGAAGTTCGGCCGCACGCTGCAGGACCGGGACGCCCCGACCTTCACCTTCGACGCGGACTTCCAGATCGAGAGCTACCTGCGCTACCAGGGCATCTCCTTCGTGGAACGCTTCGACCCGAACTCGTATCTCTACGTGACGCGGGCGATGGATTATTTCGACCTTTCAGCAGATTACGGTGGAACGCTGGCCAATGCGTTCAGGGGGTCGCCGACGCGGTTCTGCGTGATCTCCTTCACGTCAGACTGGCTCTTTCCGACCCGCGACTCGCGCGCCATCGTGCATGCGCTGAACGCGGGCGGCGCCCAGGTCGGCTTCGTGGAGATCGAATCCGACAAGGGCCACGACGCCTTCCTGCTCGAGGAGCCTGAGATGTTCGCGGCGGCGCGCGGCTTCCTGGACGCCGCCGCTTCGGCCAGGGGCATCGCGTGAGCGGCGGGACCCTCGGCCCCCCGCCCGTGAACTCCGCCGCCGTCGCCGCGTCAGCCCAGGGCCGGCAGGTCGGTGAGGGTCACCCCCGCAAGGACCACCTCCTGGTGGCCCGGATGGTGGAGCCCGGCTCGCGGGTGCTCGACGTCGGCTGCGGCGACGGGCTCCTGCTCGCGCTGCTGCGGCAGCGGCGCTCCGTCGACGGCCGCGGCATCGAGCTGTCCCGCGAGGGCGTCAGCCACTCCCTCGCCCGCGGGCTCGCCGTGATCCAGGGCGACGCCGACACCGACCTCGTCGATTACCCGGACGACAGCTTCGACTACGTGATCCTGTCCCAGACCCTGCAGGCGACGCGGCAGCCGCGGGTGGTGCTGGAACACATGCTGCGCATCGGCCGCCGGGCGATCGTGTCGTTCCCGAATTTCGGCCACTGGCGCGTGCGCTACGAGATCGGGGTCCGCGGCCGCATGCCGGTGACGGAGAACCTGCCCCAGCCCTGGTACGACACCCCCAACATTCACTTCTGCACGATCCGGGACTTCGTCCGGCTCTGCCGCGAACTCGGCGTGCAGATCGAGCAGGCGCACGCGCTGGGCGCGAGTGGCGATCCCGTCCGGGTGAACCTGCCCTGGTGGGTCTGGAACCTGTTCGGCCAGCAGGGGATCTTCCTGCTGCGCCGAGGCTAAGGCCTTCTCAGCGGGTCAGCCGCATGGACCCGATGCCCTGGGCGATCTTCTTGAAGGCGGCCACGAGGGCGGTCGAGTCGTTGGCCACGAAGCTGTAATCGCTGCCCGAGGCGCAGTTCTGCAGCAGCGACAGGCCCTGAGCGTCGATCGGGTCGGTGCTCGTGCTGAACCCGACCGTGTAAACGATGACCTTCTTGGCCTTGGCGTTGGTGCAGGCATCGAGCAGGAGTTCGTCGATGGCGGCGCGGCCGTCGGCGCTGGTCGTGAGGTTGGTGCGGCCGGTCTTGAAGCGCGAATTCGCGGCCGCCGCATCCGTGCCATCGGCGTTCTGGAAGTAGCCGTAGGCCGAGTACTGGGACTTTCCGAGCACGCGCGAATCGCCGCTCCAGGTGTTCGTGCCGTCGGTCATCAGCACGATCACCTTGCTGTAATTCGTGGCGTCGTAGGCGGCCGGGGGGCCGGCCTGGGAGCTGAAGACGCTGGTGGGAGAGATCGTGCGCCAGCCCCACATGAAGCCCTCATGGACGTTGGTCTGGCCTTCGGGTTGGAGGGCCGTGATTTCCGTCTTCAGCGTCGCCTGGGCCGTGCCGAGCTGGGACAGGGGCCGGGAGGTGCAGGACCAGTTCGGGCCGTAGGCGCTGGTCCTGGCGTTGGTCGGCGTCTTGTACTTGCAGGCCTGGGTCATGCGGGTCGAGGCGGCGGCGTCGTTCTGGCAGGTGCCGCTGCTGGACGTGCCGTCGTCCAGGTACGAGTTCGTGTTGGTCGTGTCCTGGCAGGTTTGCGAGCTGCCGCTCGAGCAGCTCTTGGTGTTGCTGACTTCGTCGGGCGCGAAGAGCGGCAGGATCAGTCCGGCAGGGTGGCTCGTCGAAACGGCTTCATCCGTCACGTTGTAGGGATAGACCGGGGACTCGACGCAGCCGCGCCAGTCCCAAGCCGGATCGACGGTCTTCAGCTTTTCGAACAGCGACAGGCGGCTCGTGAAACCCTGTCCGCTGCGGCCCGTGATGTACTGCCAGTGAAGCGGGCTCGCCGCCGTGGTGTCGAGCCAGGCCGCGCTGCGCTGGGCCGCCGGGATCGCGACCGAGGCCGCGAAGGGCACCAGGGACATGCGGACATGGCCCGGAAGAGCCCCGGCCGTGTACATGAAGTCCACGAAATCCTTGGCGGCCGTCTTGGCGGCATCCATCTTGGTCTGGCCGTTGCCGCCGGCCCTGGCCATGGAGCCGGTCGTGTCGAGCACGAGGGCGATCTCGAAAAACTGCTCGCTCGCTGAACAGGTCGCGTCGGCTGCCACCACGACGGTGTCGTGGCTCACGATCTTCATGAAGGCCGTCGGATAGGTGGAGGCGGTCTGGAGCCTGACGTTGCGCGGCGAGTTGATGACCTGAAGGTCGGTCACCGAGACCGCCCGGCTCGTGACCTGCTTGGCGAGGTTCGACTCGGCCAGCGTGCGCAGTTCGGCGACGGTGAGGGTCGCGGGGGCCTTGCACAGGCTCAGCGTTGTCGAGTCGGTGGCGGCCTGCAGGACCGTCTGCAAACCGGCGGCGCCGGAATAGTCGATGGCGGCTCCGGCCGCCACCAGGATGGGCGTCAGCGCCAAGCCAAAGATGATCCCGACATTGCCGGCACGGGACCGAAGAAAGCGCTGGAACACGGAGCGGGGCAGTGTGCGGACGGACATCGGGTCGCCTCCATCCGGCGGCAGAACCCCGGTCTGGCACCTCCGCCTAGCGGAATTGTTTTACACTTGCGTTCGGTCGATTGCTCAAATGCGAGGCGATCGTCAGCCGCCCGTGGACATCGGGTGAAGGTCGCGCACCATCCCCTTCAGGCGTTCGTCCAGCACGTGCGTGTAGATCTGGGTGGTGGCGATGTCGGCATGGCCGAGCAGTTCTTGCACGATCCGGAGGTCCGCCCCGTTCTGAAGCAGGTGGCTGGCAAAGGCGTGGCGCAGCACGTGCGGGCTCACCTTCTCGGCCCGCAGACCCGACGCCCCGGCCAGGGCCTTCAGATCGCGGGCGAACGCCTGTCGCGTGAGGTGGCCGCTCTCCGACTCGGCCGGGAATAGCCAGGGCCCGGGCCTTGCGCCGGAGAGGTCGAGCCAGCGCCGCGCCACCTCGCGGGCCGCCTCCGTCAGGGGAACGAGGCGCTCCTTGCGGCCCTTGCCCCGCACGATGATGAAGCGCTCGCGGGCCCGCGCCGCGGCCCGCGGCAGGCTGATCAGCTCCGAGACCCGCAGCCCGGTCGCGTAGAGGAGCTCGACGAGGCACAGAAGCCGCACCGCCTGGGCCCTGGAGCCCGGGCTTGCATCGGGATTGTCCGCCCCCTCCCGGGCCGTGGCGAGAAGCCGGTCGACCTCCTCCACCGACAGGATCTTGGGCAGGCCGCGGCCGCGTTTCGGCCCGGCCGTCGAGGCGGTCGGATCGCCGGAGGCGTGCCCTTCGGCGTAGAGGAACTTGTGGAACTGCCGCACGGCCGAGAGGCGGCGGGCGGCCGAGGACGGCGCCAGCCCGCGGGCCGACAACCCGGCCAGGTAGGCCCGGATCGCAGCCGGCTCCACGGCGGCCACCGGACCCTCGATCGCCTCCAGGTAGTCGGCGAGGTCTCGGCCATAGGCGTCGAGCGTGTTCTTGGCGGCGCCGCGCTCCGCCGCCAGCATGTCCAGAAACAGGCTGGCCAGGCGGCCGTTGCTCGGGATCGGGGTCAATGCGGTCTCACGAAAGGTGGCCTGCGCCGGCCCGCATGATACATGCAAGCGCATGGACAAAGTCCTGCCACCCGAGGCCTCCGAGCCGCTCGCTGCCACCGCCGCCGGTGTGCTCGGCGCGTCGGGCACCGGGCTTGTCGAGCGGCTCGGCGGGCGCTCGGTGGTGCTGGTCGGGCTGATGGGAGCGGGCAAGAGCACGATCGGCCGCAGGCTCGCCCTGCGCACCGGGCTGCCGTTCTACGACGCCGACACCGAGATCGAGACCGCGGCCGGGATGCCGATTGCCGACATCTTCACGATCTACGGAGAGCCGGCCTTCCGGGACGGCGAGCGCCGGGTCATCTCCCGGCTGCTCGAGGGCCCGCCCATCGTGCTCGCGACCGGCGGGGGCGCCTATATGGACCCAGAGACCCGGGCCCGGATCAGGGAGAGCGCCATCTCGGTCTGGCTCAAGGCCGATCACGAGACCCTGATGCGCCGTGTCCGGAAGCGCTCGCACCGGCCTCTTCTGCAGACCGCCGATCCGGACGCGACCATGCGGCGGCTCATGGCCGAACGCGACCCGGTCTACGCCCAGGCGGACGTGACCGTGCTGTCGCGCGATTCCACCCAGGACAGGGTCGTCCAGGACGTTCTCGCCGCCCTTTCAACGTTTATGTCAGCCGAGGTTTGAGCATGTCCGCCGCAACGGCGTCCCCCGCCCCGGAGGTGGTTCATGTCGGTCTCGGCGAGCGCGCCTACGACATCCTGATTGGCCGCGATGCGCTCCGGGCGGGCGAGGCCCGGCTCGCGGCGCTCGGGGCCCGGGCGGCCGCGCTCGTGACCGACACGCACGTGGCGGCGCTGCACGGCGTGGCCGTGACGCGGCGCCTCGAGGCGGCCGGGCTGCGGGTCGTGCCCTGCAGCGTGCCGCCGGGGGAGGGGTCCAAGAGCTTCAGCGAGCTGGCCCGAGTCACCGACAGGCTGCTGGAAGGCCGCATCGAGCGCGGGGACCTCGTGGTCGCGCTGGGCGGCGGCGTCGTGGGCGACCTCGCCGGCTTCGCGGCCGCCATTCTGCGGCGCGGCGTGCGGCTGGTGCAGATCCCGACCTCGCTGCTGGCGCAGGTCGATTCGTCCGTGGGCGGCAAGACCGGCATCAACACGGCGGCCGGCAAGAACCTGGTCGGCGCCTTCCACCAGCCCTCGCTCGTGATTGCCGACACCTCCCTGCTGGACACGCTGCCGGCGCGCGAGCTGCGGGCGGGCTATGCCGAGATCGTCAAATACGGGCTCATCGACGACCCCGGCTTCTTCGGCTGGTGCGAGGCGAACGGCCGGGCCGTGCTGGCGGGCGGCCCCGAGCGGGACCATGCAGTCGCCGTGAGCTGCCGGGCCAAGGCCGCCGTGGTGGTGGAGGACGAACGCGAGGAGGGCCGTCGCGCGCTGCTCAATCTCGGCCACACATTTGGCCATGCCCTCGAGCGCATCGTCCGCTACGACGGCGCCCGGCTGGTCCACGGCGAGGCGGTGGCGATCGGCCTCGTCCTGGCCTTCCGGTTCTCGGCCGCGCGCGGGCTGTGCGACGCGGCCGAGGCGGACCGCGTGGCCCGCCATCTCGCCTCCCTCGGGCTCCCGACAGGGCTCTCCGACGTTCCGGGCGGCTTCGGGTCGCCCGAGGCGCTGCTCGACGCCATGGCGCAGGACAAGAAGGTCAAGGCCGGCCGGCTCACCTTTATCCTGGCGCGCGGCATCGGCCGCAGCTTCGTGGCCGAGGGCGTCCCCGGCGCCGACGTTCTGGCGTTCCTGGCCGCGGAGGCTGCGCGAGGCTCCGCCCCGTGAGCGACTGGCTGGACGCGCCCTGGCCAGAGGTGGCTCTCGCCCTGGCGCTTCTGGCTCTCGCTGCACTCTTGTCCGCATTGCGAATCTGCCTCGCCCGCGCCTCCCGCAAGGGCAGCATGCTGCGGGCCGCCGCTGCCGGCCTGTCCGGCACCTATGTCCGCGAGGAACTGCCGATCCGGGCCCGCGTGCTCGGCGCCATGCTGGTCGGCAACATCGTCCTCAATGTGCTCGGCACCGTGTGGCTGACCGGCTCGCTCATCGACTGGGCAGGTCCGGCCGGCTCGCTCTACGCGGTCGCGGTCGCCTCGGCCTGCATGATCCTGTTCGAGGCGCTGGCCCGGCTCGGTGATCGGGCGGGCTGGACGGAGGCGGCGCTACGCCGCGTCGGTGTCAGACCGGATGCCTATGCCGGCATCCTCTCCGCCACGGAGGAGATCCGCGAGCAGGTCGATCTGCTGCATCAGCAGGGCGAGGTGGTGAAGTCCGAGCGGGACATGCTGGGCGGGCTGCTCGACCTGCGTGAGCTCACGGTGTCGGACGTCATGGTCCACCGCACCAAGATGCGGACCATCGAGGCCGACCTCCCATCGGACGAGATCGTCCGCGATGTGCTGGCCTCCTCCCACACGCGGCTGCCGGTCTGGCGCGGCACGCCCGACAACATCGTCGGCGTGCTTCATTCGCGCGATCTCCTCCGGGCCAGCGACGCGGGCCGCGTGCCCGTGGACGTGCTGAGCGTCGCGAGCGCGCCCTGGTTCGTGCCCGACACCACCAGCCTGCGCGACCAGCTCAGCGCCTTCCTCCTGCGCCGACAGCATGTCGCGCTGGTGGTGGACGAGTACGGGGTCCTGATGGGCCTGCTCACGCTCGAGGACATCCTCGAGGAGATCGTCGGCGACATCTCGGACGAGCACGATGTGGCGACCCGGGGCGTGCGGCCGCAGCCGGACGGCTCGATTCTGGTCGACGGCTCGGTGCCAATCCGCGACCTGAACCGGCTCATGGACTGGTCTCTGCCGGACGAGGAGGCGACCACCGTGGCGGGCCTCGTGATTCACGAGGCCCAGGCGATTCCGGAGGCCGGGCAGCTCTTCACCTTCCACGGCTACCGGTTCGAGGTCCTGCGACGCGTGCGCAACCGCCTCACCGCGCTCCGCGTGGCCCCCCATAGCCCTGTGGGCCCGGCCGCGCCCACGGACCGGCCGCGGCCGTAGCCTGAGCTGCGCCGTGCGCTGCGCCGTCAGGCCAAGCTTGCGGCCGGAAGCGCCGGGCCGGCCGGCTCGGCCAAGGGCGGTTCGCCCCCCGCGCCGACCATGAACTGAGCCCGGGCGAGTTCTGCGAAGCGGCCGTTCTTGGCCACCAGCTCCTCGAAGGTGCCGCTTTCCACGATTCGGCTCGCCTCGAAGACGAGGATGCGGTCGGCGTTGCGGATGGTTGCGAGCCGGTGCGCGATGACGAAGGTGGTGCGCCCCTTCATGACCTCCTCGAGGGCGACCTGGAGCTTGCGCTCGGTCGCGGCGTCGAGGGCGCTGGTCGCCTCGTCCAGGATCAGGATGGGCGGGTTCTTGAGGAGCGCCCGGGCGATGGACAGCCGCTGGCGCTCGCCGCCGGACAGCGAACGGCCGCGCTCGCCGATCACCGAATCGAGCCCCTCCGCCTGGCGCAGGATGAACTCGGAGGCCTGGGCCCGGTCGAGCGCCTCGCGCATCTCGGCTTCCGTGGCGTCCGGGCGGCCGACCTGGAGGTTCTCCCGGATGGAGCGGGCGAACAGCATGGGCTCCTGGAACACGACCCCGATGTTGCGGCGGAGCGAGGCCAGGCAGACGTCGCGGATATCGATGCCGTCGATCCGGATCGCGCCCGATTGCGGGTCGAAGGCGCGGTGCAGCAGGCCCAGGGTGGTCGACTTGCCGGACCCGGTGGCCCCGACGAGCGCCACCGTCTGGCCGGCCTCGGCAGAGAAGGACACGTCGGCGATCGCCGTGCGCTTGCCATCGTAGGAGAAGGACACGTTCTGGAATTCCACCGCGCCGGCGAAGCGGTCGATGTTCTGGGCGCCCGGCCGGTCATGCACCGTGGGCGAGGTGTCGAGGATCTCGTAGAACTCCCGGATCTTGGGACCCTGCATGAAAAGCTGGTTCACGAAGCCGACCACCTGCTCCAGCCGCCCGATCAGCATGGTGGCGATGGACATGAACATGACGACGTCGCCGATCGTCGCCTTGCCGTTGAGGTTCAGCCACGTCCCGAGAAGGAAGATGGAGGTCACCGTCAGGGTGGCGGAGGCCCGCGTCGCGATGGAGGCGAGCGCCCACCACGACAGGACCGGCGTCTGGGCGGCCAGGAGCTGGCTGATGGTGCTTCGGAGCTCGCCCGTCTCCTGCTTCACCCGGGTGAATGACTGGATGACCGGCACGTTGCCGAGCGCGTCCGAGGCCTGTTCGGCCAGGCGCGAGTGGTAGGTCTCCACCCGTCCCTGCAGCGTCTCCGTCTTGCGCAGGACCAGCGCGGTCAGGACCGTGAAGACCAGCACCAGGACCACCAGGAGGAGGCCGAGTCGCCAGTTCAGGAGCAGCGTCAGCGGCAAGAGCACGCCCAGGGAGACGAGGGCCGAGAAATGGTCGCGGAAGAAGCCGAGCCAGAGCCAGGCCATCCCGTTCGACCCCTCCAGCATGACCTTCAGCACCCGGCCGGAATGAGTCGAGGTGTGAAAGGCGAGGGGCAGTTCGAGCACGTGCTCGAAATAGGTCGCCATGGTGACGAGTCGGCGCCGGTGCGAGAGCCGGTCGGCATGAAGCGCGACAAGAACGCCCGCCCCGATGGTGAACAGGCCGAATCCGACCCAGGCGGCCAGCAGGGGGAGAAGCGACGTGAAGGTCACCGGTCCGGCCGGGCCCGCCCCGCCGCCGGTCAGCCGGTCAATGATGCGGCCGAACAGAATCGGTTCGGCAAAGGCCGCGATCGCGAGGCCGATATTGGCCAGCGCCAGCACCGCCCCGAGCTTCAGGTCGGAGCCGAGCTGGCCGAGCACGCGGACATAGAGTCGGATCAACCACATCGAAAACAAGCACTCCTCGGCGTGACCATGCCGGGCCACGCCCGGGGCTTCAAGCTGAGCGGCCGCTGTGGCCGCAATGGCCGGCCAGGGCGCGCGAACCGGCGGGGAGGGCGGGATGCTCCGATGGCCTGTGCTCGCCAGTACACGTCGTTGACTTGGCTCTCGCAAATCCCTACATGCGGCCCGTCAACCGAGCTGTCTCATGCGGCCGCGCGTCGCTCCCGGGGGGAGCGTCGACGCGATGTCTGTGCTGAGATATCCGCCTCGGTCGAACCGAATAGAGATCACAGGCTGGGCACTCCGGCCGAGGAGAGGTGGACGTGGCCCGTATTGCAGGCGTCAACATCCCGACCAACAAGCGTGTCGTTATCGCGCTTCAGTATATTCATGGCATCGGGGCCAAGAAGGCTGGGGAAATCGTCGAAAAGGTTTCGATCCCGGCCGAGCGTCGCGTCAATCAGCTCACGGACGCGGAAGTGCTGCAGATCCGTGAGACGATCGACCGCGACTACCAGGTCGAAGGCGACCTGCGGCGCGAGGTGTCGATGAACATCAAGCGGCTCATGGATCTCGGTTGCTACCGGGGCCTCCGGCACCGTCGCAACCTGCCGGTCCGCGGCCAGCGCACGCACACCAACGCCCGCACCCGCAAGGGCAAGTCGAAGCCGATCGCCGGCAAGAAGAAGTAATCTGCCGCGGCCCAGCCGCGGCAGGTCAGCCTCGGGCCTGGCCCGAGGAGCGCTCTCCAGCGCCGAACCCCGACCATCGGGGTAGCCGGGACGACCCGGCGAGGCGCGGGAGGGTTCAACGGGCCGGCTCAGCCGGCTGATCACCTCCACATCCCGAGCGCCTGGCACCACGGGCGCGCCCGAAGGATCGAAAATGGCCAAGGAAACTGTCCGCGTCCGCCGTCGCGAGCGCAAGAACATCGTGTCGGGCGTCGCGCATGTGCACGCCTCGTTCAACAACACGATGATCACCATCACGGATGCGCAGGGGAACACCATTTCCTGGTCGTCGGCCGGCTCGATGGGCTTCAAGGGCTCCCGCAAGTCCACTCCCTACGCCGCCCAGGTGGCGGCCGAGGACGCGGCCCGCAAGGCCTCGGAACACGGCATGCGGACGCTCGAGGTCGAGGTGTCGGGCCCCGGCTCCGGTCGCGAATCGGCCCTGCGGGCCCTCCAGGCCACCGGCTTCACCGTGACCTCGATCCGTGACGTGACGCCGATCCCGCATAACGGGTGCCGGCCGCGGAAGCGTCGCCGCGTCTGAGTCGACGCCGTGCCCGGCCACCGCTTGGCCCGGCGCATGATTGTCCACGCGACCCAGCGGGGCGCGGCCAAGGCCGCCGCTCCGCGATCGCCGTCCGAGAGGTAGGCCCGTGATACAGAAAAACTGGAAAGAGCTGATCAAGCCCAGCAAGCTCGAGGTTGCTCAGAGCGAGGATCCGAAGCGCGTCGCCACGATGGTGGCCGAGCCGCTCGAGCGGGGCTTCGGCACGACGCTCGGCAACGCCCTGCGCCGCGTGCTGCTGTCGTCGCTCCAGGGCGCCGCGGTCACCTCCGTCCATATCGATGGCGTGCTGCACGAGTTCTCGTCGATCCCGGGCGTCCGGGAGGACGTCACCGACATCGTGCTGAACGTGAAGACGATCTCGATCCGCATGCAGGGCGACACGGCCAAGCGCCTGACGCTGCGCAAGACGGGTCCGGGCGCGGTCACGGCTGGCGACATCAACACCACCGGCGACATTCAGGTCCTCAACCCCGAACTCGTGCTCTGCACGCTGGACGAGGGCGCGGAGATCCGGATGGAGTTCACCGTGATGTCGGGCAAGGGCTATGTCCCGTCCGAGCGCAATCGGCCCGAGGACGCGCCGATCGGGCTGATTCCGGTCGACAGCCTGTTCTCGCCGGTCCGCAAGGTGTCCTACCGGGTCGAGAACACCCGCGAGGGTCAGATTCTCGACTACGACAAGCTCACCATGACGGTGGAGACCAACGGCGCGGTCACGCCGGAGGACGCGGTGGCCTATGCCGCCCGGATCATCCAGGACCAGCTCTCGGTGTTCGTGAACTTCGAGGAGCCCCGCCGCGAAGAGGCACAGACCCTCGCACCGCAGCTGCCCTTCAACCCGGCGCTGCTCAAGAAGGTGGACGAGCTCGAGCTGTCGGTCCGTTCGGCGAACTGCCTGAAGAACGACAACATCGTCTACATCGGCGACCTTATCCAGAAGTCCGAGGGCGAGATGCTGCGGACCCCGAACTTCGGCCGCAAGTCGCTGAACGAGATCAAGGAAGTGCTCGCCGGGATGGGCCTGCACCTCGGCATGGAAGTGCCGGGCTGGCCGCCGGAGAACATCGAAGATCTCGCGAAGCGCTTCGAGGAACATTACTGAGCGACGGCGCCTTCGGGCGCCTCGTGATCTGATCTGGGGCCGGCGCAGTCCGGCCATGACGTCTCAAGACCCAGAAGAGCACGGCCGTACCTTGGCACGGCGGCCGCGATAACCAGGAGAGCCACCTATGCGTCACGGATTCCGGGGCCGGCGTTTCAACCGCACGCCCGAGCACCGCAAGGCGATGTTCGCCAACATGTCGGCCGCGCTGATCAAGCACGAGCAGATCATCACCACCCTGCCCAAGGCCAAGGACCTGCGTCCCGTGGTCGAGAAGCTGATCACGCTCGGCAAGCGCGGCGACCTTCACGCCCGCCGCAACGCCATGTCGGAGCTGCGCGACGCAGCCATGGTCAAGAAGCTCTTCGACGTGCTCGGCCCCCGCTACAAGGCGCGGCCCGGCGGGTATTGCCGCGTGCTCAAGGCGGGCTTCCGCCAGGGCGACAACGCCCCGATGGCCGTGATCGAGTTCGTGGACCGCGACGTGGACGCGAAGGGCAAGGATTCCGGTCCGTCCCAGAGCACCGAAGCGGCAGAGGCCGAGGCCTGAGCCGCGCGCTCGGACCTGATTGACGACCCAGGGCGGCTTCGGCCGCCCTTTGCATGTCCGGCCGCCTCCGGACCGGATCAGCCGGCGAGCCGCTGGAGCGAGCGCTGCTGCTCGATCTCCTGGCCCTGCAGATCCACGGCCAGGGCCACCACCGTCGATGCTGTCACCTGGGTCGGGTCGAGCGCGCCCGAGATGCCGTGGCGCAGGTAGATCTCGCGCTGGTCGAGATTGAGCATCGCGGCGCCCATGGACCAGCTCGGAAAGGTCCGGGCCGGGATGTCGCGCAGCGCCAACAGGGTCACGTCCGCGTGGCGCGGGTCCTTCCCGATCCGCTCGTAGGTCGCCAGAACAGCGCGGCGTTCCCCCTCGACCACCTGAAAGAACCAGGTCCGGTCGAACAGCAGGAACCCGGTCAGACCGGTCTCGGCGTTGTTGCGGCGCGAACTCGCCAGGATCGCCCGAAGCATGTCGAGCTGGGGGCGGCCGCTGGCCGGGGCCAGCCGATTGCGGCTGTGATAGACGATCTGAACCAGCGGCATGGAGCTTTCCCCGAAACAGCGGGAGCCTCGGGCCTTCGGCTTAACGGCTGCATAAAGGACAGCCGGTACAGCTTTCACGACCGCGCGACCTTGGAACCGGACAGAGTTCGTCTTCCGGAATCTGCCCGAGCTTGGCGGCGGCAGAGGTCTCGTCGCTGATGCGGGTCGTCATCCTGGCTGATTTCGCGCAGCCGTCCGGCGGGGCCCAGATGGTGGCGATCGAATCCGCCGTCGCGCTCCGCCGTCTCGGGCTGCCGGTCACCTACATCCAGGGCGTGGCCAGCCGGGCCGATCCGCGCCTCAGGGAGGCCGGCGTCGAGGTGGTGTCGCTCGACCTCGCCGATGTCTGGTCGCTCCCCGCAGCTCGGGCCGCGGCCGCCGGCATCTGGAACCGTCTCGCGGCGCGCCGTCTCGCGGCGGCCCTGGCGAATCTGCCGCCTGGGCCGGCCGTGCTGCACCTGCACCAGTGGACGCGATCCCTGTCCCCCGCGGTGCTGCCGGTGCTGTCGCGCTCGCCGCACCCGCTGGTTCTAACCCTGCACGACTATTTCGCGGCCTGTCCGAACGGGGTCTATTACCGCTTCGACCGGGGCGAACCGTGCGGGCTGGTGCCGCTCTCCGCCTCCTGCCTCCTGGCCCCCTGCGATCCGCGCTCAGGTCGGCACAAGGCCGTGCGGGTGGTCAGGACGGCGGCGACCCGGGCTTGCCTTCGGGGCGCGCGCTTCGACGTGATCCACGTCTCCGACCGGGGACGGGACACGGTGGCGCCCTTCCTGCCGGCCGGCCTCACCCAGCACCGCATCGACAACCCCGTCGCGGCCGAGCGCGGGCCGCCGGCTCAGATCGCGTCCGACAGCCGCATCGCCTATCTGGGCCGACTCACGCGGGAGAAGGGGGCCGACCTCGTCGCGGCCGCGGGCCGGGCGGCCGGCATGCCGGCGCTGTTCGTCGGCGAAGGGCCTGCCGAGGCCGAGATTCGCCGGCTCGATCCCGACAGCACCCTGATGGGGTGGCGGTCCCGCGCGGAGGTCGATGCCTTGCTTCGCGGCGGCGCCGTGCGGGCCGTCGTGGCCCCGTCCCGGTGGTACGAGACGGGCCCGCTCACCGTGTACGAATCGCTGGCGGCCGGCATCCCCGTGATCGCCTCGGCCCGCTCCGGTGCGGCCGAGAAGGTGCGGCACGGCCGGACGGGGTTCGTGGTCGAGCCGGACGTGGAGGCGGTCGCGTCAGCCTTCGCGGCGCTGAGGGACCCCCGCGTCGCCCGCGAGATGGGCCGGGAGGCGGCCCGCCGCTACTGGGAGGCACCGCTCGATCCGGCCACCCATGCCGGCCGTCTGGTCGCGCTCTACGACGCCATGCTGGCCCGCCCCGCCACGGCGCGGGCCGCCTGACCTGGGCCGGCGGCACCGACCCTTTTCGGCGCGCCCGTCCCGGCCCATAACCCGGCCCCGCGCGCCGACCGGATCCTGCCCATGCGAATCGTCACCCTCGCCGTCGCTGCCCTGACGCTGACCGCCTGGCCCGGCCTCACGCAGGCCCAGAACCGGGCCGCCGAGGCGCCCCGCGCGGTGCCGCAGGGCGCGGCTGAAATCCAGCTCTCCTTCGCGCCCGTGGTGCGCGGTGCCGCCGGCTCCGTGGTCAACGTGTACGGGGCGCGGGTGGAGAAGAACCGCCGCATGGCGGTGATGGACGAGTTCTTCCGCCGCTTCTTCGGCGAGCAGGCTCCCAACATGGCGCCCGATCGGACGCAGCGCTCGCTCGGATCGGGCGTCATCGTCGACCCGTCGGGCCTGGTTGTGACCAACCACCACGTCATCGAGAACATGACGGAGGTGAAGGTGGCGTTGTCCGACCGTCGCGAGGTGGAAGCCGAGATCATCCTGCGCGATCCGCGCGCCGATCTCGCCGTGCTCAAGCTGAAGGGGAAGGGGAGCTACCGGGCCATCGACATCGGCGATGCCGACGCCCTCGAGGTCGGCGACCTCGTCCTCGCCATCGGCAACCCGTTCGGCGTCGGCCAGACGGTGACCCAGGGCATCGTGTCCGGCCTCGCCCGCACCAATGTCGGGGTCACCGATTACGGCTACTTCATCCAGACGGACGCGGCCATCAACCCGGGCAATTCCGGCGGTGCCCTGGTCGACATGCGGGGCCGGCTGGTCGGGATCAACTCGGCCATCTTTTCGCAATCCGGCGGCAGCGTCGGCATCGGCTTCGCGATCCCGGCCAACATGGTGCGGGCCGTGGTGGCCTCGGCCAAGGCCGGGTCGAAGACCATGCAGCGGCCCTGGCTCGGCGCTTCGCTGCAGCGGGTCAGCCCCGACATCGCCGAGGGGCTCGGGCTCGACCCGCCGACCGGCGCCCTCGTGGTGGCCGTGCGGGAGCGCAGCCCGGCGGAGGCGGCGGGGCTGAAGCGTGGCGACGTGATCCTCGACGTCGACGGCAAGGCCGTCGACGATCCGGATGCCTTCGGTTGGCGCTTCGCCCTCAAGGGGATCGACGGCGAGGCCCCCGTCGGCGTCAACCGGGGCGGCACCCGTCACACCCTGACCGTGAAGCTGCAGGGCCCGCCCGAAATCCCGGCGCGCGACCCCGTCTCGCCGCGCGGCCGCACGCCGTTCACTGGCGGCACCTTCGCCAACATCTCCCCCGCCGTCGCCGACGAGATGCGGCTCGACGTTTCCGAGGGCGTCGTTGTGGCCGAGGTCGAGGAGGGCACCGCGGCCGAGCGGGTTGGCCTGCAGAAGGGCGACGTGGTGCTGGCCATCAACAACGAGCGCATGGTCTCGACGCGCGAACTGGAGCGCACAATCCGGGCCGGCGCCAATGTGTGGCAGGTCACCATCAACCGCGGCGGCCAGGTGCTGACCAGCGTGTTCGGCGGCTGAGCCGCGCGGCGCGCGGCGCCGCGCGCCGGGTCGGGAAACGGCGTAAGGATCCGGTCGCACGACCCCGGGTCGCAGTCGAGGACCAAGCATGCCGGACCTGTTCGCCGCGGCGCGGCTCGATGAGGACGTGCCGCGGCCGCTGGCCGACCGGCTGCGGCCGCGGGTGCTGGCCGAGGTGGTTGGCCAGGACCACCTCGTCGGCCCGCACGGGGCCCTGACCCGCCTGATCGAGGCGGGGTCGATGGGCTCCCTCGTCTTCTGGGGTCCGCCCGGCACCGGCAAGACCACGGTGGCCCGGCTCTTGGCCGGCGAGACCAAGCTTCATTTCGAGCAGATCTCGGCCATCTTCTCCGGCGTCGCCGATCTGAAGAAGATCTTCGAGGCTGCACGGGGGCGTCGCGCCTCGGGGCAGGGCACCCTGCTGTTCGTGGACGAGATCCACCGGTTCAATCGCGCCCAGCTCGACGCCTTCCTGCCCGTGATGGAGGACGGCACCGTGACGCTGATCGGCGCCACGACCGAGAATCCCTCGTTTGAGCTGAATGCGGCGCTTCTGTCGCGGGCTCGCGTGATGGTGTTTCGAGGGCTGGACGGGGACGCCATCGCGCAGCTCCTGGCCCGGGCCGAGGAGGCGGAGGGCCGGCCCTTGCCGCTCGACGGGGAGGCCCGCCTCTCGCTCGCCCGCATGGCGGATGGCGACGGCCGCGCCGCCCTGACCCTCGCCGAAGAGGTCTGGCGCTCAGCTAAACCGGGCGAGGTGTTCGGGCAGGAGGCGCTGGGCGAGATCGTGCAGCGCCGGGCGCCGATCTACGACAAGGCGCAGGAGGGGCATTACAACCTGATCTCGGCGCTTCACAAGACGATCCGGGGCTCGGATCCGGATGCCGCCCTGTACTACCTGGCCCGCATGCTGGATGGCGGCGAGGACCGGCTCTTCATCGCCCGCCGGCTGGTGCGGGCGGCCGTGGAGGACATCGGCATGGCCGATCCGGAGGCGCTGGCCGTCGCCAATGCGGCCAAGGACGCCTACGACTTCCTCGGCTCGCCGGAGGGCGAACTCGCCCTGGCCCAGGCGACGGTCTACCTGGCGACCGCGCCGAAATCGAACGCCGTCTACACGGCCTTCAAGGCCGCCATGGCGGCCGCCAAGGAGCACGGCTCCCTGATGCCGCCCCGCACCATCCTGAACGCCCCTACCAAGCTCATGAAGAGCATCGGCTATGGCGCGACCTACCGCTACGACCACGACGAGCCCGACGCCTTTTCCGGGCAGGATTATTGGCCGGAGAAGCTCGGCCGGCAGCGTTTTTACGAGCCGACTGGACGCGGGCTGGAGGCCCGCATCGGCGAGCGACTGCAGCGCTGGCGCCGGCTGCGCGAGGAGCGCGGCGAATAGGCTTGGCGGCCCGCCCCGGCCCGGGCCCTACCGCCGTCCCGGAATGGGGCCCGCCTGGCCGAGATCGGCGTCGATGAGCTCCTCGATCGAGGGCTGGTGCTTGGCGCGCCGGGGGGCGTTCGCCGAAGCGAGCTGGATCGGCTCCCGCGACGCCGTCGGGCTGCGGTCGGGGCTGGTGCGGTGGCGCGGGGCGGGCCGTTCGTCCTCGTCGTCGTCCTCGGCGGCCGCCGCCACCCGGACCGGGGCCGGCCGTCGCACCGGCCGCTCCGCTTCCGCGACCTGCGTCCGGGGCGCGGCCCGGGCCACGGCGGTTCGGGAGATCGAGGGCGGGTCCGCCCGCGCCACCAGCGTCGAGGGGTGGACGGGATCGAACGTGCCGGGCGGGCGCTTTTCGTAGAACACGTTGCCGCCGGCGGAGGCGACATAGGCCATGTTGCGGTAGGGGAAGGTGTGACCCGCCGTGTGGAAGAACATGGCGCCGCCGACCTCGTCGTGGCGCTCGCCGGCGAGCACCCGGTCTGCCGCATTCAGAGCCAGCGTCCAGGAACGGCCGCTGACCGGCTTGGACAGCACACCGTCGGCGAACTGGCTGCGCTGGCCGACCACCTGGCAGACTGATTTGGGATAGCGGGGCGATTGCACGCGGTTCATCACCACCGTGCCGACGGCCAGCATGCCGTCGGGGCTCGAACGGTTGGATTCGAAATACATCGCCCGCGCCATGCACTCGCGCTCGGAGAGCGCGGCGGACTGGCCCCAGGGATTGTGGCCGCATGCGCCGAGCGACAGGGCCGTCACGAGGACAGCCGTCGCCGGCGCGGCCTTCAGCGAACTCGCCAAGGCGGAACTCCGATACGCAACACGGGAGCGATAGTCTCGGAGCCACCGGCCCCGACCTCCGCCGATACGGATGCCAGGAAAGTGCGCGGACGCTTGAGATCGGGTTAACTCTCCGGCACGAGGTGCCGATGACGGCTGAACGCGATGCCGGCGGGCTCGACGCGGACACGATCGCCTTTGCCGGGCGGTGCTTCGATCTCGCCCGCGGCGGACGCTCGGGGGAACTCGGCGAGTTGCTCGCCCAGGGCCTGCCGGCCAATCTCACCAACAGCAAGGGCGACACGCTGCTGATTTTGGCGGCCTATCACGGCCACCTGGAGACGGTCAGGCTGCTGCTGGAGCGGGGCGCCGATCCCGACCGCGTCAACGATCGCGGCCAGAACGCCCTCGGCGCCGCCGCCTTCAAGGGCGCGCTCCCCGTGCTGCAGCACCTCTTGGACCGCGGCGCCGAGGTGGACGGGCACGGGCCGGACGGCCGCACCGCGCTCATGGTGGCGGCCATGTTCGACCGGACGGACGCGGTGGATGTTCTGCTGGCCCGGGGCGCCGATCCCGCCCGTCAGGATGCCGACGGTCGCGACGCGGCCTCGCTGGCCACGCAGATGGGCGCCTACGGGACGCCGCGCCGGCTCGCGGCGGCCCTGGCCAAAAAAACGCAAAGCTGACGGGCGGCGCCGGCCCGGCGCGGCCCGCGGAAGCCCTAGAGGCTGGCCTTGGGCTGCGTCACGCCAATCATGTCGCTGTCGCGCACGAGGTCGGCCAGCGCCTCGGCGGACCAGCCTTCGGTTCCGGCCGGCCGCATGGGCAGCACCATCCAGCGGTAATCGGCCGTCGAATCGACCACCCGGATGCGGACATCTTCCGGGATGGCGGTGCCCCATTCCGCCAGGACGCCGCGCGGGTCGCGAACCGTGCGGGCCCGATAGCCGGGCGACTTGAACCAGAACGGCGGGTAGCCGAGCACGGCCCGCGGGTAGCAACTGCACAGGGTGCAGACCACGACGTTGTGGACCTCCGACGTGTTCTCGAGCACCCCGAGCGGCGGCAGGCCGCGCATGAACACGCCCGCCTCCTCGACGGCTGCGGTGCCGTCGGCCAGCAGGCGCTCGCGGAAGCCCGGATCGGTCCAGGCGCGGGCGACGATGCGGGCGCCCTGTTTCGGCGAGGCCGATTCGGTGATGGCCATGCGGGCGGCGAGTTCGTCGTCGCTGATCAGGCCCCGCTCCGACAGGAGCGAGGTGAGCGCCGCCAGCAGGCGGCCGCTCTCGGCTTCGCGAACGTTCATGCCTGGGCCCTCCCTGCCGCCTCGATCCAGTGGTCGTAGATCTCCACCAGAAGCTCGTCGCCGGTCGCGTCGGGGAACAGGTCCGGCAGTCGGAACGCAACGTGGTAGAGGCTGCGCATGGCCGGCTTGCGCTCAAAGGCGATGTCGCCGGGATCCGGGAAATCACCGAGATGGCGCACGACCGTGCCGGAGCGGCCGCGGACGTAATGCGGCGTGCGGACATGGACGGGGCCGTCCGCCTCCGGCCAGGCATCCTTGATCCGCACGGCGGTTCCGGGACCGAGATTCACGACGCCGCCCCATCCAGCCGGGCCCGGAGATCGGCCTCGTCGATGACCCCGCGGCGGATCAGCGTGGCGGTTATGGAGCGGATCCACTTCTGGTAATAGCTGAGGCGCAGGTACTCCTCCTCGGGGATCTCCTCGATCCCGCGGCGGAGTTCGTCCACCGTCATCAGCCCCTTGGCGGCCAGAACCTGGCGCAGGGCATCGACCTGGCGGTCGAACGGTGTCAGTTCGTGCGGCTCGATGTCGATCTCCTCGCAGAGGAATCGAGGCACCCCGCCCATGTCGTGGTGGGCGCGGGGGCGGTCCTGGACGTCGCTGTCGGCCATGTCGAACCCGTTTGTCTGGGCCGCAGCATAGCCGTGTTTTGCCGCGCGTCGACCTTTGCTACAGGGGCGCATGCAGGCGACGGTCCTGGTCTTCCTCGGCGCTGGCCTCGGCGGCGCGTTGCGCCACGGGGTCAACCTCGGCTGCGCACGCCTCTGCGGCCTCGCATTTCCGTGGGGCACCCTGGTCGTGAACGTGGCCGGATCGCTGCTGATGGGGCTGATCGTGGGCTGGCTGGCGCAGCGGGCGAACGGCGGCGCCGGCCAATCCCTGCGGCTGTTTCTGACCACGGGCCTTCTGGGCGGGTTCACGACCTTCTCGGCCTTCTCCCTCGATTCGTGGCTGCTTTGGCAGCGCGGCGAGGCCGCCGCGGCGGCTGCCTATGTCGGCGGTTCGGTCGCTCTCTCTGTCGGCGCCCTGGCGCTCGGACTTTTTGTGATGAGGACTTGGGCATGAGGCGTGGCGGCGGGCCTGGACGAAGCGGCCGCCCCCCGGTCCCGGGGGGCAGGCCGAAGGCGGCGCGCAATGCGGCCCGCAAGGCCGGACCGGCGTCGCGCCGGACCCGCCCTGCAGGAGCATCCCGGCCCCCGGTGCTGCGGCCTGCGGCGCCCCGTCCCGCGCCGCCGCCGCCTCCCGTCGAGACGCCGAAGGCCGCCCGGCCCGAGATGTCGCCCGAGCAGGCCCAGGCCGCCATGGCGGTCCAGATCGTCTCGGTCGAGCCGGACGAGGCCGGCATGAGGCTGGACCGCTTTCTGTCGGCCCGGTTTCCGGCGCTGGCCCTGACCCACATCCAGCGCATCGTCCGCAAGGGCGAGGTCCGGGTCAGCGGCCACCGGGCCAAGCCGAGCGACCGGCTCGAAGCCGGCTGGGGCATCCGGGTGCCGCCGCTGCGGCTCGAGGCGAAGCCGGCGGTGGCCGGGCCGCCCTCCGAACTGGAAGAGGATGCGGCCTTCCTCCGCTCCCTTGTTCTGTTCGAGGACGAGGACATGATGGTCCTGAACAAGCCGTTCGGCTTGGCCGTCCAGGGCGGACCGGGCCTGCGCCGGCATGTCGACGGGCTGCTCGAATCGTTGCGAGACCGGCAGGGGCAGAAGCCCCGGCTGGTGCATCGGCTCGACAAGGACACGGCCGGCTGCCTCGTGATCGCGAAGACCCGCTTCGCGGCCGCTGCGCTGGCCAAATCCTTCCGGTCGCGCTCCACCCGCAAGATCTACTGGGCCGTGGTGGCGGGCGTGCCCCGGGTCAAGCAGGGCCGCGTCTCCACGTATCTCGCCCGCGAGGAGGGAGACGAGACCGAGACCCGCATGGCCGTCGCCCACCACGGCGACGAGGGGGCGAGCCACGCGCTGACCTACTACGCCGTGGTGGATCAGGCGGGCCGCAAGCTGACCTGGCTGTCGCTGAAACCGGTGACCGGCCGCACCCACCAGCTCAGGGCGCATGCCGCCCATATCGGCCACCCGATCGTCGGCGACCCAAAATATTTCGACATCGAAAATTGGGAGCTGCCGGGCGGCATCCAGAACCGCCTGCACCTCCTGGCCCGCCGAATCGTCGTGCCGCATCCCCGGACGGGGCGGCCGGTGGATGTCACCGCCCCGTTGCCGCCCCATATGCAGCAGAGTTTCAACCTGCTGGGCTTCGACGTGTCGCGGTTCGATCCGATCGCGGATGCGCCAGAATCCTAGGCAGGGCGACCAGCTGGCGGGTCAGACACGATGATGGACAGGATGGCCTCGCTCGCGCTCGCGGCGCTGCTGCTTGCCCCCGGCGGGGCGCTGGCGGATCCGGCCCGACCGCATCCGAGACCTGTTGCCACGGCGGCGGCTCCGGGCGGCAGCGTGACCACGCGCACGCCGCTGCCGCCCGC
>NZ_JAQGKF010000148.1 GCF_028290205.1 Enterovirga sp.
GCGGCCGGTGCGGGCGCGGCAACGGCCGGCTGCACCGCCGCGGCCGGCTGCACCGCCGCTGGCGTGCGGGTTGAGGCCCGGCGGGTGCGGCGGCGGCTCTCGACGACGGGAGCCTCGGTCGTGAACGCGGCCTGCTGGGTGATGCCGCGCCGACGCGCCTCGTAATAATAGCCTCGCGCGTAGTTCGACACCGCCCGGTCGTGGTTGCCGTCCGCGACCCTGTAGGCGCCGGCCAGGTACTTCACCGCATAGGTGATGTTGGTCTCGGCATCGAGCAGGCCGTCCGGCCCGCCCTGGTAGCCCATGCCGCGTGCCGTCGCGGTCTTGATCTGCATCAGGCCCATGGCGCCCCCCCGGCCAATCGCGCGCGGATTGTAGCGGCTTTCCCGGATGACGATGCGGTGAACCAGTGACTCCGGCACGCCGTTGAGCCTTGCATGCTGCCGAATCAAGGCGTCGAGATGCGGCCGGCCGGACGACATCGCGGCCGCCTCTTCCCTGGTGATGGAGGCGGGAACGGAGCTGCCGGCGCCGAACAGCGCGGCGAAGATGTTGGTGGGCTGGGGCGGCGGCGCGGTGACCTCGACGGTCTCAGCGGCGCCGGGGGCAGCCGGCGCAGCGGCCACGGCCGGATGGCCTCCGAGCTCGGCCGGCCTCGGGGGCGGCAGCACGGCGGTGCGGACCGGCCGGAGCCGTCGCGAGCGCGCCGCCGCTTCCGGTGCAACGTCCTCGGTGACCGCCGGGGATCCGGCCTGGCCCAGGACGGCAGGTGCAGCCCGCCGTTCGAGGGCGGATGCCGGACAGGCGAGCAGCGTGAGGGCGGAGACGGCAAGCGCAGCGCGTAAAATCATTGAAGCCCCATGAACGGACCGCCTTGGTCCGGGCGAAATGGGGCTCAATCGAGGCGTGAGCCGTTGTGTCTTGGTTCTGAGCGGCCGAGTGCGGCCGAAAAGTCACGCCCTGGGCGCGAACAGGTCCGGGCGGCGCAGCCTCAGCGTTTGCACGAGCAGCATGGTCTTCATGTCCGGCACTCGGCCCTCGTCCGCCATGCGGGCGAGCTCGGCCAGCGGGATTTCGGAGACGGTGATGTTCTCGCCTTCCGTCTCGACGCCGCCGCCCTGGCCGGTGCGGTCCGCGGCCGTGTAGCTCGCCAGGAACAGGTGGATGCGCTCGCTCGAGATGCCCGGCATGGAATGGGCACACACCACGCGCTCCAGCGGGCCGAGCCGCAGGCCCGCCTCCTCGTCCGCCTCGCGCCGGGCGCCGGCTTCGGGATCGTCCTCGTCGAGAAGGCCGGCGATCGCCTCCAGCACCTCGGGCTCGCCGGTTGTCATGAGCACCGCCGCCCGGAGCTGGCGGACGAGGAGGGCGACGCGGCGCTCGGGGTCGTAGGCCAGCACCCCGGTCGCCTGGCCGTGATCCTCGACCTCGCGAGTCAGGGTCGAGCCGTCGCGCAGCCTGATCTGGAGCTTCAGCATGCGCCCCCAGCCGTCATAGACCGTTTCGCGATGCGCGATGCGGGGCAGGGCGCTCTCGTCCGCCATGGGCTCACCTCACCTCGAATGCGGCCGGGTCCCAATCCACCGCCGGGTAGCGAGGGTCCATGTCCTCCAGCGTGGCGCGCACAATGGCGGCGACGGCGGCGTTGCGGGCCCACTTCTTGTCGGCCGGGATCACGTACCAGGGCGCGGCACGGGTCGAGCAGCGGGCCAGCACCATCTCGTAGGCGTGCTGATAGGCGTCCCAGTGCTCGCGGTCCTCCAGGTCGCCGGGGCTGAACTTCCAGCGCTTGTCGGGGTCGTCGAGCCGGGCCTGCAATCGCCTCCGCTGCTCCTCCTTGGAGATGTGGAGCATAAACTTCACGATCCGGGTCGAGGACGAGATCAGGTCTTCGAAGGCGTTGATCTGGTCGTAGCGCCGCTCGATCACCTCGGGCGGCGCGAGGCTGCGGACGCGGCCGACCAAGACGTCCTCGTAATGCGAGCGGTTGAAGATGCCGATGGTGCCGCGCTGCGGGCAGGCCTTGTGCACTCGCCACAGAAAATCGTGCGCGAGGTCTTCCGAACTCGGCGCTGCAAAGGCCGTCACGGCCACGCCGAGCGGGCCCATGGTCCTGAACACGCCCCTGACGGTGCCGTCCTTGCCGCTGGTGTCGGTGCCCTGAAGGATGATCAGGAGCGCCCGCCGGCGCTCGGCAAAGAGCTTGTCCTGGAGCGCATCGATGGCCTCGGAATCCTCCTTGAGCTGCGCCTTGGCGCTCTCCTTGTCGCCGACGAGGCTGGTGTCGGCCGGGTCGTGCGCCGTCAGGTCCACCTTGCTGCGCGGCTTGACCAGGAGCTGGCGCCCGATGTTGCGACGGCGGCGGAACGCACTCACGGGCGAGGCCCGCGGGCGGCCGCTGCCGCAGTGGCAGCCAAAGTTGCGGCAAGCGCGCGTGAGGTCCAGATCACCATCCCCTCCTCGGCGCTTCTCGACTGGCGCACAACCCCGGCGAGGCGGACCCGTTCCCTGGCGAGCCGCCGCCGAGCTCCCGGGCTCGCGCAGCCGTGACCGCGGGGGTCTGGCCAGCGGCGTCGCGCCCCTCTAGCGTCCCGGTTCAACGCCGGATTTCGCTTGGCTCACCTCGCCTTCATCGCGCCGCCGTTCCGCGGGCACATGGACCCGATGCAGGCGCTGGCGCGCGAGATCCTGCGTCGCGGGCACCGGGCGACGTTTCTGCACATGCCGGATGCTCAACGGCTGATCACCGACGAGGCCATCGGCTTTCGGGCAGTCGGTCACGTGTCGCATCCGGCCGGGCATCTCGCCGCCGTGACGCGCCGGATGGCCCGGATCGAGGGGTTCTTCGGGCTCCCGGGCATCATCCGCGACGTGGCGGCCGCCACCGACATGCTGTGTCGCGAGCTGCCCGGCGCCTTGCGGGCTGTCGGCGCCGACATGGTGGTCTGCGATGGGACGGAGGCCGCGGGCGTGCTGGTCGCCCAGCATCTCGGCCTGCCGGCCGTCACCGTCGCCAACGCCCTGCCGCTGAACCGCGAGCCGGACGTGCCGCCGCCCTTCACCGGCTGGCGCTACGATCCGGGCCGCTGGGGGCGGGAGCGCAACCTCGGCGGCTACCGCGTGAGCGACCTCCTGATGCGGCCGCACGGCCGCGTCATCGCCGCCTATGCCGAGCGCTGGAAGCTGGGGCCCCGGCGGCATGTCGCGGATTGCCTGTCGGGGCTCGCCCAGATCAGCCAGACCGTCGCCGGCTTCGACTTTCCCCGGCGGGAGCTGCCGGAGGTCTTCCACCACGTCGGGCCGATCCGTGATCCGGCCGCTCCCGACCGCCGCGCCGAGGCCGAGCTGCCCCCGCCGGACGGCCGGCCGCTCGCCTATGCGTCGCTCGGCACGCTCCAGGGAGGCCGCGTTTCGCTGTTCCGGCGCATCGCGGCCGCCGGCGAGCGGGCCGGGTTCCGGCTGGTGATCGCCCATGGCGGACGAATGAGCGCCGGCGACGCCGCGCGGCTGCCCGGCTCGCCCACGGTCCACGCCTTCGTGCCGCAAGGGGCGGTCCTGGCCGAAGCCGATCTGGCCATCCTGAATGGCGGGCTCAACACGGTGATGGACGCCCTCGCCGCAGGCGTGCCGGTGCTGGCGCTGCCGATCGCGTTCGAGCAGGGCGCCATCGCGGCCCGGCTGGAATGGAACGGCGCCGGCCGCAAGCTGTCGCGCCGCTTTCTCGGCGTCCGGCGTCTCGCCCGCGAGGTGGATGCGGTCGGCCGCGGCCCTTCCCACCGCGTCGCTGCCGCGGGGCTCGCGGCCGAGATCGCCGCGGCCGGGGGCGTCTCCCGGGCGGCCGATATCGTCGAGCGGGTCTTGGCCACCGGCCGCCCCGTCGGCCCCGGGGAGCGGCCGGCGGCGGCCTCG
>NZ_JAQGKF010000152.1 GCF_028290205.1 Enterovirga sp.
CCGCCCCGGCTCCTTTGACCCCGCCGGTGGGCGCGGCGCCGTCGGTCGCGCCGGCTCCGGCCCAACCCGCGGCGCGAGAGGGTGAACAGCCGGCCGCCCCGGCGGGTCCGGTCGGCACCCAAGCTCCGCCGCCGGCGCCCGGGGCGCCAGTTTCGCCGGCACCGCCGGCCGGTCCCGGACGGAGCGGGGCGGCGACCCCCGGGATGCCGAGCTTTGACGTGGTCCGGGTCGAGCCCTCCGGCGACAGCGTCGTGGCCGGGCGGGCCGCGCCGGGCGCGCGGGTCGACCTCGTGGTGGATGGGAAGGTCCATGCCAGCACCTCGGCGGACGCGGCCGGCCAGTTCGCCCTGGTGCCTCCGCCGCTTCCGCCAGGCCCGCACGAGATCGTGCTGGACGCGACGGCGCCCGATGGCACCCGCCGCCGCTCCGCACAGAGCGTCACGGTGGTGATCGCCGAGAGCCGTCGCGAGCCGCCCTTGGTCACCGTCACCGCCCCGGGCCGGCCGGTCGAAATCCTGTCTCGCCCGGACGACACGCCGGCCGTGGCAGCCGCCCCGGCGCCAGCTCGGACCTCGGAATCGCCCCGCGCGGCCCCGCAGCCGAGTTCTCCGGGCCCGACAGGGGCCGCGCCGCCCGCGCCCGCGGCGGTTCCGGCCTCGGCCGCCCCAGCCGCGCCGGCGGCACCGTCACCGGCCAGAAGTCCGGTCCGCATCGCCAGCGTCGAATCGGAGGGGGCCGGGCGGTTGCTGGTGTCCGCCACCGCGACCCCGGGCGCGACCGTACGGCTGTATCTGAGCGACACGTTCATCGCAGCGGCCGCAGCGGAGGCTGACGGGCGCGTCGCGTTCTCCATCGAACGCGGCATTCGGCCCGGCAGCTATCTGGTGCGGCTGGACGAGGTGGATCCGGCCTCGGGCGGCGTGCGGTCCCGCGTCGAGGTCCCCTTCACGGCGCCGGCCTTTGCGGTCGCGAGCGCGGAACCGGAAGCTGTGCCGCCGCCCCGTCCGGCCGCCGCGCCGCCTGCCGCGCCGCCCCCCGGAGCCTCGAGCTCGTCCCCTGCCGCGCCCCTCCCGGCCCCGGTCGTGTCCACCCCGGTCGCGTCCACCCCGACGACGGCCGCCCCGAGCACGGCTGCACCGAGCGCTTCCGCTGCTCCGTCCGGCGTCATCGCGTCCGCCCCGGACGTTCGGCCGGACCCGGCCGCCGGTCGGCCCAAGACGGTGGTGATCCCGCAGGTGAACACAGCCGTGGTGGCCCGGGGCGACAGCCTGTGGGAGATTTCGCGCCGTACCTATGGCGACGGGGTGCGCTACACGGTGATCTACGGCGCCAACGCGCAGCGCATCCGCGACCCGAACCTCATCTACCCTGGCCAGGTGTTCGTGCTGCCGGCGCCGGCCGGGGAGGGCGCCGCCGCGCGCTAGGAATCGGGCGGCGCGGCCTTCGGCCGTGCATCCGGGCGGCCGAAGCCCTATATCGGCGGCAGCACCCGGACAGGATCATGCTCGCCCCACCGTCACCCGTCGCGTCTTCCTCGACGGGGCCCGGCCTCGTCGGCACGTTGCTGAGGCTCTGGCCCTTCCTGTGGCCGCATCGCCGCCGCGACCTGCAAATGCGGGTGCTGCTCGCCTTCGTGCTGCTCTTCGCCGCGAAGGCGGTCACGATGGTGACGCCCTTCACCTTCAAATGGGCCACCGACGCCCTTGTGGCCGTGGCGGGCGGCCGCGTGCAGCCGGCCGCCGCGGAATCTGCGCTGCTCTGGGGCGCCCCGGTCCTGCTCACGGTCGCCTATGGGGTGGCCCGGGCTCTGCAGGCGCTGATCACCCAGGTCCGCGACGGCCTCTTCGCCAAAGTGGCCATGCATGCCGTGCGACGGCTGGCGCAGCGCACCTTCGAACACATGCACTCGCTGTCGCTGCGCTTTCACCTGGAGCGCAAGACGGGCGGGCTCACCCGGGTGCTGGAACGCGGCCGGAACGGCATCGAGGAGCTGTCGCGGCTTTTCATCCTGCAGTTGATCCCGACCATCGTCGAATTCGTGCTGGTGGTGGGCATCCTGGCCTGGCAGTTCGGCTGGCTCTATTCCGCCGTGGTGATCGTCATGGTGGCGGTCTACCTCGCCTATACCTACCGGGCGACCGAGTGGCGGATCGGCATCCGCAAGCAGATGAACGACTCGGACACGGACGCGAATGTCCGGGCCGTGGATTCGCTGCTCAATTACGAGACCGTGAAGTATTTCGGCGCCGAGCGCCGCGAGGCCGAGCGCTACGACCGGTCGGTGGCCCGCTTCGAGCGGGCCTCCACGCAGACTTACACCTCGCTCGCGGTGCTGAACGCCGGCCAGGCCATCATCTTCTCGGCCGGCATGACCGTGCTGATGGTGATGGCCGCCTATGACGTGGCGGCGGGCCGGACCACGGTCGGCGGCTTCGTGCTCGTCAACGCCATGCTGATCCAGCTCTACATCCCGCTGAACTTCATGGGCATGATCTACCGCGAGATCAAACAGGCGCTGATCGACATCGACGACATGTTCCGCATCCTGGGCCGGGAGCCCGAGATCGCGGACCGGCCGGGCGCGGCGCCGCTCGTGGTTGCGGAGGGCGAGGTCCGCTTCGAGGATGTGCGCTTCGGCTACGGCGCCGACCGCGAGATCCTCAAGGGAATCAGCTTCACAGTGCCGGCCGGCCGCACGGTCGCGATCGTGGGGCCGTCGGGCGCGGGCAAGTCCACGATCTCACGGCTGCTGTTCCGGTTTTACGAACCGACCGGCGGCCGCATTCTGATCGACGGGCAGGACATCGCCGAAGTGAGGCAGGACAGCCTCAGGGCGGCCCTCGGCATGGTGCCGCAGGACACCGTGCTGTTCAACGACACCATCGGCTACAACATCCGCTACGGACGTGCCGACGCCACCGACGAGGAGGTGGCCGAGGCGGCCCGGCTGGCTCAGATCGACCGCTTCATCGGCCTGCTCTCCGAGGGCTACGATACGCCGGTCGGGGAGCGCGGCCTGAAGCTCTCGGGCGGCGAGAAGCAGCGCGTCGCGATCGCCCGCACCATTCTCAAGGCCCCCCCGATCCTGATCCTCGACGAGGCCACCTCGGCGCTCGACAGTTTCACGGAGCGGGAGATCCAGGACGCCCTGGACCGCGTCGCCGAGGGCCGGACCTCGATCGTCATCGCGCACCGGCTCTCGACGGTGGTGTCGGCGGACGAGATCCTCGTTCTCGATGCCGGAATCATCGTCGAGCGGGGAGGTCACGACGAGCTCCTGGCGCGCGGCGGCGTGTATGCGGCCATGTGGGATCGCCAGCGCCGGGCCGACGAGGCCCGCGAGACGCTGGAACGGACGCAGGCGGCCGAGCCGCCGTCGTTGCGGGTGAGGGTGTCGCCGTAGGATAGGCGGACGAGGGCTCTGGCAGGCAGCACGGGCTTCAACAGGACAGATCAGGGCAATGACCGATATCTACGAATCCGTGCGGCGCCTCTTCGTGCCGATCCGGCCCGAAGGCTACCCGTTCATCGCGATCGCGGTCGCGATCGCGGTCGGCCTGTCCTTTGTGTGGACGCCGCTCTTCTGGGCGTTCGTCGTGGTCGCGCTCTGGGTCTGCTACTTCTTCCGCGACCCGGCCCGCACCACGCCCGTGCGGGACGGCCTCGTGGTGTCGCCCGCGGACGGCCGGGTCAGCCTGATCACCGTCGTGACGCCCCCGCCGGAGACGGGCCTGTCGCCCGAGCCACGGCTGCGCGTGTCGGTGTTCATGAACGTGTTCGACTGCCACGTGAACCGCTCGCCCGTGGCGGGCCGTCTCGCCCGCATCGTGTACACGCCGGGCCTGTTTCTGAACGCCGAACTCGACAAGGCGAGCGAGGACAACGAGCGCAATGCATTGGTGATCGAGAGCGGCGGTCACCAGATCGGCGTGGTGCAGATCGCGGGCCTCGTGGCGCGCCGCATCGTCGGCTGGGTCGCGGCCGGGGACACCCTGGCGACCGGCCAGCGCTTCGGCCTGATCCGGTTCGGCTCCCGCGTGGACGTGTACCTGCCGACAAGCGCGCAGGTTCTGGTCGGCGTCGGCCAAAAAGCCATCGCGGGCGAAACGGTGCTGGCCGATCTCGAGCCGAGCGGCGCGCCCCGGCAGTTCGTCACGGGATGACCGGCTTGTGGGTCCGGCTCGCTCTCCCTAGGGTCCTCGGCCCATGAGTGATCTCTTCCAGCCGTATGCGCCGGATCCGCTGGAGCACCGGCGTCGGCGCTTCAAGCCGGTGCCGTTCCGGGTGATCGCCCCGAACCTGATCACCCTGCTGGCCCTGTGTCTCGGCCTCACGGCGATCCGGCTCGCCTATGAGGGCAAGCTCGAACCCGCGGTGTTCGCCATCCTGGTGGCAGCCGTCCTCGACGGGGTGGACGGACGGGTGGCGCGCTTTCTGAAAGGCACGTCCCGCTTCGGAGCCGAACTCGATTCGTTGTCCGACTTCCTCAATTTCGGGGTGGCCCCGGCGCTCGTCCTGCACAATTTCGTGCTGCACGAAGTTCACGCGCTCGGCTGGGTGGTGGCCATGATCCTGGCCATCGCGGCCGCCTTGCGGCTGGCCCGCTTCAACGCTGCCCTCGACGATCCCGACACGCCCGAGTGGAAGAAGGATTTCTTTGTCGGCATGCCGGCGCCGGCCGGGGCCGTGACCGTGCTGCTGCCGGTCTATCTGCATTTCCTGGGCGTGCCGGTGCAGGCGGCCGCGCCGGTGGCGCTCGCCTATGTGCTGGGCATCGCGCTGATGATGGTCTCCACGGTGCCGACCTTTTCAGGCAAGACCTGGGGCAAGCGCGTGCCGCGCGACTGGGTGCTGCCCCTGTTCGTGCTGACCGTGGCGCTGTTCGGGATCGTCGTCGCCTTCCCGTTCGCGTCCCTGGCCGCAATCTCGGTCGTGTACCTTGCCGCGGTGCCGATCAGCGTGAGCCGCTACCGGCAGCTCCGGCGGTCGCATGCGCTCGGCTCGTCCGACCTGCCGCCCGCCGAGCCGCCGGACCCGGCGGCCGGCCGCTCATGAGCGGGCTCTCGGGCCTCCTTCACCGCCGGCCGGTCTGGGGTCTGACGCGGACGGGCACCAACGCGGGGGTCGGGGCCGGAAACAGCCGTGGCCAGAGGGCGGACGCGACCTCTGACAGGCGCGCGAGCAGCGAAGGCGTCATCATCTCAGTTCCCGCGGGTTCCCGACGCCCGTGCGCCATCCCGACAAATCGCCAGAGTCCGGCCGGGTTCCGGCTCACCCCAGCATTCGCGGCCCCCATCACGTGACGCGTCCTCGCCTGGTCCTCGCTTCCGCATCGCCCCGCCGGCTCGACCTCCTGCGACAGATCGGCCTCGCGCCCGACGCGGTGGCCCCCTCCGACATCGACGAGACCGTGGCGCGGGCCGAGTTGCCGCGCGACCACGCGCGTCGGCTCGCCCGTGGCAAGGCTGAAGCCGCCCGCGCCACCCTGACCGACGATGGGGCGAGCTGGATCCTGGCCGCCGACACGGTGGTGTCGGTGGGCCGCCGCATCCTGCCGAAGGCAGAGAG
>NZ_JAQGKF010000159.1 GCF_028290205.1 Enterovirga sp.
ATGTCGGCGCCGAAGATCGACTCAAGTCGCGGGCGCGGCATGGCGGTGGCGAGCATCAGGAAGGTGAAGCGGCACTTCGGGCAATCGCGGCACCAGCGCTTCGGCTCTTCCTTCGGGCGCAGCTGGAAGGCGCGATTGCAGCTCGTGAAGGCACCATCATATGTGTCCGTGCGCGCCATCAACTGCGCGATATGGGCTTCCGAGAGCGGGCGCAGCAGCGAGAAATAGGCGAGTTGCGGGTGAATATGACGCGCCACATAGGCCGCGAGATCGCGCTCCACGCCGGCCGTCTTGCTGAACTGATGGTTGATGTCGCGCCCGTCGCGCACGAGGTTGCCCTGGTTGGCGGAGCGCTCGTTCGACAGGATCACGGCATCGAAGCCATGCACGAAGGCGCTCGCGATGGCGATGAAGCTGACGATGGCGGTGATCGGCACATGGCCATTCAGCGCGCCGGCTTCATTGAGCGCAAACAGCTGCGGGTCGAGATGGCGCTCGACGCGAATGAAAGGCAGGCCGGAGGCGGCGGCGCATTCGAGAATGGGCCGCTTCGGATTGACCGCGAAGAGGACTATGTCGTCGCCCTGGGACTTCAGAGCTTCCGTGCTGACGAGCGAATCCTTGCCGCCGCCGATCAGAACAGCCGAGCGCCGGCGCAGGGGCGTATGTGCGGGAACGAGGGTGCCGGGCCGCGCCTCGGAGACGTGGAAGTCGACATGGCTTGCGATCTCGACCTGATTGCGCACGCCGAATTCGCCGAGGCCGTCGATATACAGGTTCTCGAAGAACAGCCGCTGGTCGGCGTCTGGCGACAGGCCCTCGAATGAAATGTGCTTCGGCAGGAATGCCTTGTAGTAGCTGACACCGGCAACCAGCGCCAAAGCCTCCAGCGCAGCCTCGAAACCGGGGCGCAGTGCCGAGCCGGGGAGGGGCAGGGGGGCGTTGAAGACGATGGTCTCGGTGAATTCCGGCCCGTTCTCATACCGGTATATAAGATATGCCTCGCCCGCCGCATCGTCGGTGCGGAACCCGGCGAAGGTGAAGTTTTGAGGCCAGGTCGAACGTTCCAAGGAAAGCGGGGTCATCGCGTCTCTGAAGCAGGCGTATGTGTTGAAGACGGGGTTACAGGTCCGGCGGGGGGTGTCAAGCTTTGGGGTGAGGGGGCTCCGATCCTTCAGCGCCGTCATTGCGAGGAGCGTAGCGACGCGCCGACCCAGGAAAAGACGGCAATGGGGTTTTCGCCCACGCCGGTCAGTCAGGCGCATCCCTGCGCCGCGCGTTGACTTTTCCGGCTCGACCCCCTATCCACCCTGCACGACCGGCGCTCTTCAAGGGCGCTGGTTGCATTGACGCACCCGTGGTTTTTCCCTTTCGAGGTGAGAAGCCTGTCGGCCCGCAAGGGCAGAGGAGGGCGCGTTCCTCCGCCGCCGGATTTTCCGGCACTATCGGCGGGAGGAACCGCGGATCGGACGACGCGCTGCCTCAAGGCCGCGCGGGCGGCTGCCGTATTCCTCCGGCCGGTCCATGACCAGACCAGAGGAACCGCGATGACAAAGCGCGCCGCATCAAAGTACAAGCTCGACCGCCGCATGGGCCAGAACATCTGGGGCCGCCCGAAGAGCCCCGTGAACCGTCGTGAATACGGCCCCGGCCAGCACGGACAGCGCCGCAAGGGCAAGATGTCCGACTTCGGCACGCAGCTGCGGGCCAAGCAGAAGCTGAAGGGCTACTACGCCTCCATCACCGAGAAGCAGTTCCGCCGCTATTACGGCGAGGCGATCCGGATGAAGGGCGACTCGAGCGAGAACCTGATCGGCCTGCTGGAGCGCCGCCTCGACGCGGTCGTGTATCGGGCCAAGTTCGTGCCCACCCCGTTCGCGGCCCGCCAGTTCGTTAACCACGGCCACGTCCGGGTCAACGGCCGCCGGGTCAACATCCCGAGCTTCCTGGTCAAGGCCGGCGACGTGGTCGAGGTGAAGGATTCGTCCAAGCAGCTCGAGATCGTCCTGGTGGCAGTCCAGCTCGCCGAGCGCGACGTGCCGGATTACGTCGAGGTCGACCACCAGAAGATGACGGCCCGCCTGACCCGCGTGCCCTCGCTCAGCGAGGTGCCCTACCCGGTTCAGATGGAACCGAACCTCGTCATCGAGTTCTACTCGCGCTGAGCCTCAGCCTTCCGTGACGCTTCGGGGCCGCCTTCGGGCGGCCTCTTTCGTTTTGGCGGCCGGCGGCGCCGGTCAGAGCCCCTTCATGAACCCGGCCAGGCGCAGCAGCCCTTCCGGCCAGGGCCCGAACCCGCTTTCGGTGTTGAGATGGCCGGCCTCCCCGGCATCGACCAGCGCCGAACCCCAGGCGAAGGCGAAATCCTCCGCGCGCTCATAGGCGGCGTAGGGGTCGTTGCGGCTTGCCACGAGCAGCGACGGAAACGGCAGAGGCTCGCGCGGGATCGGCGAGAATCCGTGCAGATGCGCCGGCATATCGGGCCGCTCCACGTCCGGCATGGCGACCAGCATGGCCCCGCGCACGAGATGCGCCGGAAAGGCCGGCGCCGCATGCGCCACGGCCACCACGCCGAGGCTGTGGGCGACCAGCAGCGCTGGCCGGCGGCTTGCCCGCACGGCCTGGACGATCTGCTCGACCCAGTCCTCCCGCTCAGGGCGGTCCCAATCGGCCTGCTCCACCCGGCGGGCGGTGGATAGCTTCGCCTCCCAGCGGGTCTGCCAGTGACCGGGACCGGAGCCACCGAGACCCGGAACGATGATGATGTCGCTGTCGGCCGTGCGCATGCCGGCGAATTACCTCCTGCCGGAGCGGCCGTCGATGCGGCTCGGCTCCGGTTCGGTGCCGCCCGTCTCGGCCCGCCGCATCGGCTCAGCGTTTGGCGGCCTCTCCGACCGCGTGAGCGAGCTCGTCGCCATGCCGCTTCGGGCTGTCGCCCGGGCGGGCCTCCGTCGAGGCATCGGCCGGGAGGGCTGCGCCGGCCGAGCCCGCGAGCTTGTCGCCCTGACGTTTCGGGCTGTCGGCCCGTCCGTCCCGCGCCGTGGCCCCATCCTCCGGGGCCGGGGCCCCGCTCTCTTTGCTGCTCATGGTGGACCTCCTCGCCGTGCGCCGCCCGTCAACCGCTGCAGGGCGGCGCCGGTTGCAGCCCGGTTATGCCCCCTCACCCGGCCACGAGGTCGCGGTGCGCCGAGTGGGCCCGAAGCCAGGAGCCCGCATAGCCGCAGAGCGGGACGATGCGCCGGCCCTCCTGCCGAGCGGTGGCGGCGACCTGGCTCATGAGGCGGTCGGACGCGCCGGTGCCCCGCAGCGGCGGCGGGGCGTAGACGTGGCGGATCACGAGGAGACCCGGCTCGCGCACATAATCCGCCCACGCGGTCTCGTGCCCGACAGTGAGTTCGAAACGCCTTCGCTGCGGGCTGTCCTGGAAAGTTGAGTCCTGGACCATGGCAGGTCGCCTCCGGTCGTATCACCGACGACAATGCCGGAGCCCCGCCTTCGATCCCTCCGGCCGGGACGCGGGGCTCGGTTCAGAGGGGCCGCAGCGGCCAGAAGAAGGCGATCAGCGGCACGCCGAGGGCGACGACCAGGATGGATAGCGGCAGCCCGAGCCGGGCGTAGTCGCCGAACCGGTAGCCGCCCGGACCCATCACCAGGGTGTTGCACTGGTGGCCGATGGGCGTGAGGAAGTCGCAGGCCGCTCCCAAGGCCACCGCCATCAGGAACGGGTCCGCGTTGAGCCCGAGTTTGGACGCGAGGCGCGCGGCAATCGGCCCCATCACGAGCACGGTTGCGGCATTGTTGAGAAACGGCGTCACGGCCATGGCCAGGATCAGGGTCGTGGCCAGCGCCAGACCGGGCGACAGATCCTGCACGAGGCGAGTCAGCCACACCGCGATCACGTCCGCGCCGCCGGTCGTGGTGATCGCTTCTGAGATCGGGATCAGGGCGCCCAGCAACACCAGGACGGGCCATTCCACCGCCTGATAGGCCTCGTGCGGGGTCATCGTGCGGAGCAGCAGGATGGTCACGACGGCGCCGAAGAAGGCCACCGCAACCGGAACCACATGGGCGGCCACAAGGCCCATGGCCACGACGAGCACCAGGGCCGGCAGCCAGCTCCGGTCGTTGCGGCCGAGGGCGATGGCCCGCGAGGCGAGCGGCAGCACGCGCAAGGCGCCGAGGGTCTCGGGCAGTGAGGCGGGCGCGCCCCGCATGACCACCACGTCTCCGGCCCGGAAGCGGGTCGTCGCGATGCGGCCCTCGATGCGCCGGCCGCGCCGGCTCACGGCCAGCACGCCGAGCCCGTGACGGCGCTCGAGCTCGAGTTGCGCCGGCGTGCGCCCGATGAGAGTCGATTCGGCCGTGACCACGCCCTCCATGATGGCGGCCTCGTCGGCCGGCCCCTTCACGGCAAGGTGGAGCCCCGTGCGGGTCACGAACCGTTCGAGATCGCTCGATTCGCCGCGCAGCAACAGGACGTCGCCCGACTGAAGACGGAACTCCGGCGAGGCCGGGTAACGGCGGAAGCGCTCCCGCACGATGGTGGCGACTTGGACATCGCCCTCGTCCATGGCCTCCGCCTCGGCCACCGTGCGGCCGACAAGCTGGCTGTCGTCGCCGAGCCGGGCCTCCGTGGTGTAGCTTTCCAGCGTGAAGGCCGCGTCCATGGAGGCCGCGCCGCGCCGATCCCGTGGCAGCAGCCGCCAGCCCACCGACAGGAACACGAAGCCGACCACGGCGATCGACAACCCGACCGGCGTGTAGTCGAACATCCCGAAGGGCTGGCCGGTCAGATCGGCCCGGACCTTGGACACGATCACGTTGGGCGATGTCCCGACCAGCGTGACGATGCCGCCGATCAGGGACGCGAAGGCCATCGGCATCAGCAGCGAGGACGGCGACGTCCCGGTCCGCCGCGCCAATTGGAGCGCGATCGGCATGAAGATGGCGAGCGCGCCGACATTCTTGGTCACCATCGAGAGGACCAGGACGCCGCCGACCAGGACCGGCACCTGGACGTTCGTGGTCCTGAGATGCGGGGTGATCGGCCGCATGAGCGTCTCGACGGCGCCGGAGCGCGCGATCGCGGCCGACAGCACGAGCGCGCAGCCGACAATGATCACCACATCGTCGGAGAAGCCCGAAAAGGCCTTGTCGGCCGGCACGATGCCGACGGCGATCCCGCCCGCGAGCGCAGTCAACGCCACCACGTCGTAGGGAAGCCGTCCCCAAACGAACGCGGCGATCGTCACGCCGAGCAGGCCAAAAGCGAGCGCTTGATCCAGTGTCATCGAGGGTCCGCCCGCGCAGAGACGTCGCAGCTACCCGACGCGCCGGCCAATGGATAGACGGGATGCCGAAGTCGCTTCGACCCCGGCCTGCGGGCGGGTCTGGCGTAAGAGGGTTTCGCGATGTTCGGTCTCCTCAACCGGCTGCGGCACCGGGTTACCGGGTCGGGCCCCGCCGACGCACCGGCCGAGCCCGCCGCAGCCGAGCCGCCGCCCGGGCGGCGCCATCGCGACCCGACGCCCTCCGAGCGGCAACTCACGGAGGAGATCTCCCAGAAGCTGCTGCACGGCTGGCTGGAAAACCGCCACCAGACGCTGATGCCGCTAAGCCTCAACCTCGCCCGCATCCCGGCCGAGGATCGCGAGCCGATCGCCCGCTTCGCGGCCATTGCGGCCTGCGCGGGCACGGATGCCCGGGCGCCCGAGCGGGTCCGGCAGTGGCTCGACGCCTCCGGTGCGGATGCGGACACGCTGGCCGCCTATGAGGCCGCGCTGGACGCCCCGCCGCCGCTTGCCCGGGCCCTCGCTGACATGGCGAGCCCGGAATGCGCCGGGATCGCCTACGTGCTGGCGCTTGTGGCAGCCCGCGACGGCGTGGTCGGGGATGCCGGCCACGCCTTTGCGGATTACGTGGCCAAGCGGCTGGCCCTCCCCAACTCGGCGCTGCGCAGCGCCGAGCGCCGCTACCGGCTTTGATCAGGCCGGCTCCTCGGTCAGGCTGTGCAGCGCGGCCTGGACCGTGGGCTCGTCGACCAGCAGGCGCCGCGACAGGTCGGCCAGGGTCAGCCAGCCGATCACCGTGCCGCTCTCGCTCAGGACGGCGAGGCGGCGGACGTGGTTCGCGGCCATCAGGTCCATGGCCTCGCGCAGCCCGTCGGTCGGCCGGCAGGAGACGACGGGCCGGGACATGATCTCGCGCACCGTGACCCGGGCGGGGTCGCGCCCGCGGGCGACGAGCCGGTACAGGATGTCGCGGTCGGTCACGACACCCTCGATGCGCTCGGCCGATCCCACCGGCAACGCGCCGACCTCGATCTCCCCCATCAGGGTCGCGGCTGCGTCGACGGTCGCGTCGGGCGCGATGAATTCGACATCGGTCGACATGAGGTCGGCGACCCGCGCCGGTGTGGTGTTGTTCGCCAAGCTCGCGCTCTCCTGATCGGTCAGACCCCGACCGGGACGAGGGCGCGCTGTCAACCGGGCGGCGGCGGACCGGGCGGCCCTACTCCTCCTTGAAGCCGTATTCGGGCACGCCCTGCTGGTTGCCGTAATACTTGAACGGCAGAAACTTGCCCGACATGCCGATTTTGACCCGGTCGCCCTTCGGGTTGGCCTCGCGCGAGAATTCGACGTTGAAGTCGATGGCCGACATGATGCCGTCGCCGAACTCTTCCTGGATCAGCTCCTTCCAGGTGGTGCCGTAGACCATGACCAACTCGTAGAAGCGGTAGATCAGCGGGTCGGTGGGCGGCATCTGGGCGATGGAGCCGCGGAAGGGCGCCTCGTTCAGCATGCGCTCCTCGGCCTGGGACAGGCCGAACAGCGCGGCGGCCTTGGCGGCCTGGGCCTTGGGCAGCTTCATCTGGCCCATGCAGGCGGCAGTGATCAGGATCGGCGAGATGCCGCCGATCTCGTCCTGGATGTACTTCCAGGTCCAGCCCTTCTCGCGCTTGATGTCGAGGAGCTTCTCGGTGAGGTCTTCGCGCTTCATGGGACAGGTCCTTTGCTGGAGAGGGAAAGAGCTTCGGGTCAGGCCCGCAGGGCCGGCGGCTCGGTGGCGGCGATGGCCGCGACATCCGCCTCGCCGAGCGAGGGCCGGACCACGGGCGGGTGGCGCTGGTCGTAGCCGGCGGGCGTCGCGTCCCGCAGGGTCTTCGAGCGGGTGACGAGGAAGTCCATCAGATGATTGCGCAGGGCGTAATAGCCGGGCGCATGGTGCAGCTGCGTCCGGTCCCGGGTCTTGGGCAGCGGGTTCTCGACGATCTCCGCCACCTTGGCCTGCGGACCGTTGGTCATCAGCACGATGCGGTCGGCGAGATAGATCGACTCGTCGACGTCGTGGGTAATCATGAAGACGGTCTGGCCGGTCTCCACGCAGATGCGGCGGACCTCGTCCTGCAGGGTGCCGCGCGTCAGCGCGTCGAGCGCCGAGAAGGGCTCGTCCATCAGCAGGATCTTCGGCTCGATGGCGAGCGCCCGGGCGATGCCCACCCGCTGCTTCATGCCGCCCGACAATTCGGAGGGGCGCTTGTGCTCGGAGCCGGCGAGCCCCACCGTGGCGATGGCCCTGCGCGCCCGGGCCTCGACCTCGGCCTTCGGCGCCTTGCGCCAGCGCGAGGAGACCGCATAGGCGACGTTGCCCAGCACCGTGCGCCAGGGCAGCAGCGCATGGCCCTGAAAGATCACCGCGCGGTCGAGGCTGGTGCCTTCGATCGCCTGTCCGTCGGCGATGACGACGCCTTCGCTCGGCGCCTCCAGCCCGGCCAGGATGTTGAGCACCGTGGTCTTGCCGCAGCCCGAATGGCCGATCATGCAGACGAACTCGCCACGCCGCATGGGCAGCCACAGGTTCTCGAACACGGCGGTCTGCCCGCCTCCGGGCGCCGGATAGCGCCGGGCGATGCCCTCGATCGAGATGAACTTGTCGGAGGCGGGCAGGCTCTGGGACGACACGGGCGCGCCTCCGGTGGGGTCCGACGATCCGGAGCGGAAGGGGAGAAGGGTGGCCATCGCGCTCACTCGGGGAACGTGACGAGGCGCTGGGCGCGTGCGAGCAATTGGTCGAGGATCATGCCGACGAGGCCGATGACCAGGATCGAGGTGATCACGTTGGTGATCGAGAGGTTGTTCCACTCGTTCCAGACGAAGTAGCCGATGCCGGTGCCGCCCACGAGCATCTCGGCCGCCACGATGACGAGCCAGGCGATGCCGATGGAGATGCGCATGCCCGTCAGGATCGTGGGCGCCGCCGCCGGCAGGATCACGGTGATCGCCCGGCGAAAGGGGCCGACCTCCAGGGTCCGGGCGACGTTGAGCCATTCCTTGCGGGTTCCGGCGACCCCGAAGGCGGTGTTGATCAGCATCGGCCAGAGCGAGCAGATGAAGATCACGAAGATCGCCGAGAGTCCGGAATCCTTGATCGTGTAGAGGGCGAGCGGCATCCAGGCGAGGGGCGAGACCGGCTTGAGGAGCTGGATGAAGGGGTCGAGCGCCCGGCCCATCAGGGGCGACATGCCGATGAGAAAGCCGATCGGGATCGCCACGATCACCGCGAGGCCGTAGCCCAGGGCCACGCGGCCGATGGAAAAGGCGAGCTGGATGCCCAGGC
>NZ_JAQGKF010000176.1 GCF_028290205.1 Enterovirga sp.
GGGATTTCCGCGATCAGATCCACAAACGACATGGCCGAGGCGACGTGCTCGTGCATCGCCGCCGAGGCCACAACGTCGTCGCCCTTCTCTAGGGCGGCGACCACCGCATCATGGCCGGCCATCGACCGCTCGAGGCCGCCGGTCCGGCTGAACGGATAGCGTCGGTAGGCCTGGAGACGGCTCCGGATGTCGCGAACCTGGCCGCTCAAGTAGTCGTTCTTGCAGGCGCGATAGATCGATTCGTGGAAGGTCTGGTTCGCATTCGCGTAGCCTTCCGTGTCGTCGGTCTCGACGAAGCTCCGCGCATTCTTGTGGACCGACCTCAGCTCGCTCAGCTCGTGCTCGGTGATGCGGCGGGCGGCGAGGCCGGCGCAGAACCCTTCGAGGCACGTGAGCACCTCCCACATGCCCACGATCTCACGCACCGTGAGGCGCGTGACCACGGCGCCCTGGCGCGGCCGGAAGGTGACGAGGTTCAGGGTCGCGAGCTGAAGTAGCGCCTCCCGCACGGGCGTGCGGGAGATCTCAAAGCGGCCGCAGATCTCCTGTTCGTCCAGCCGGTCGCCCGGCCCGTATGTGCCGTTCCTGATCTGCCGCTCGAGCCACTCGCGCACGCTTTCCGACCGGGAGGACTCATCCGATTTCCGCCTGGGCATGGCTCATCCTCCTGCAGCCACGCCCATAATCACGGGACCAGCCGTTGGGCAAAGCCGGTATTCAGCCGGAAACGCGCGCACCTTCGCGTTCAGTTGTCGCACCCTTCGGTGTTCCGAGCTTGAATGTCTGATAACCCTCGCCCGCGATCCGGTCGCAGATGTCCCTGTACTTGTCCAAACCTGCCACATACGGCATGAACACGCGGGGCTTTCCGGGGATGTTGGCACCGACATACCAAGAATTGGCGCGCGGATAGAGCGTGCTGTCGCCGACCTCGTTCACATGAGCCACCCAGCGCTGTTCCGTTTCGTCCACCGCCTCGATGCGGTCGATGCCTTCCCGCCGCAAGTGGGCGAGGCAGTCGACGACCCAGTCCACGTGCTGCTCGATGGCTGCGACCATGTTGGTCTTCACAGACGGGCTGCCCGGCCCGGTGATGAGAAACAGGTTGGGGAAATCGGCAATGGCCAGCCCCAGATAGGAGCGCGGGCCGTCACGCCATTTCTCGGCCAGGCTGTGCCCGGCCGACGTCGTGATGTTGATGTCGAGAATTGCGCCCGTCATGGCGTCGAAACCGGTCGCGAAGACGATGTCGTCCAGCTCGAACTCCCGCTCCGTCGTCCGCAGGCCCGTCGGCGTGAGTTCGACAATGGGGGCGGACCGCACGTCGACGAGGCTGACATTGTCCCGGTTGAACGTCTCGTAATAGCCGTTATCCAGGCACAGCCGCTTGGTCCCGATGGGATGATCGTCCGGACACAGGAGTTCGGCCGTCTTCGGGTCACGCACGGTCGCGCGGATCTTCCGGCGGACGAACTCGGAGGCCGTTTCGTTGGCCTCGGCCGAGATGAGCAGGTCGGTGTAGGCGTACAGGAAGCTGATGTTGCCGCCCGTGCCCCACTTTTCCTCGTAGGTGCGCATGCGCGCCTCGTCGCTGTCCTCCTGCGCCCTCTTCGTCGGCGGGGCGTGTCCCGCGATGCCAAACGGCGTCCGCCGGGCTTCGGCACGACGCTGGGCGTAGTTCGCCTTGTGCCGGCCCGCAGCCTCCGGGGTGAGCGGCCGGTTCACGGCCGGCACGCTGAAATTGGCGGTTCGCTGAAACACCGTCAGCTCGGACGCCTGTTCGGCGATGAGCGGGATCATCTGGATCCCGGACGAGCCGGTTCCGATCACGCCCACCCGGCGGCCGGCGAAATCAACGCCCTCGTGCGGCCAGAGCGCGCTGTGGAACCACCGGCCCTTGAAGGAATCCAGCCCCTTGAAATCGGGCACGCGCGGCAGGGACAGATTGCCCGTGGCCATGATGCAGAAGGACGCCGTGTACCGATCGCCCCGAGAGGTCTCGACGGTCCAGCGGTTTGCGCCCTCGTCGAAGCGGGCTGAGGTCACGCGGGTCCCGAACTGGATGCTCCGGCGCAGGTCGAAGCGGTCCGCCACGTGATTGGCGTAGCGCAGGATGTCGGGCTGGGCCGAGAAGCGCTCGGGCCACTCCCAATCCTGCTGCAGATCCTCGGAGAACGAGAAGGAATATTCCAGGCTCTCGACATCGCAGCGCGCGCCCGGATACCGGTTCCAGTACCAGGTGCCGCCCACACCATCGCCCGCTTCGATGGCCTGGACGCTCATTCCGACCTGCCTGAGGCGGTGGATGGCGTAGAGACCGGCGAAGCCCGCTCCGACGACGATCGCATCGACATGACGCGCGATGGCCTGCGCCTGATCCGGCATTGGGTCCTCCCCGATCGTTATCGTTTACGTTTGTATATCTATTGAGTGCTTCTGAATATTCCTCTTGACCTGCGGGCTGTCAAGGCAGGCGCGGGCAGCCCCGCCGGCCGGCCGGCGGACGGAGCCGCCCTCTCGGCGACCCGGGTCCGCAAGGTCCGTATACGGAGCGGGCATATTCATACATTAAGTGATTGCAAAGGGAGGGAAGCTCTGATCATTTAGCCGCCCAGGGCCCGGTCGCCGCACATCACGCGGCTCCAACAAGGGCCCACGAGGAGGAACGACCCATGAGTCTCCCGCGGATCCTTTGTTGCGCCGCCGTCGTCTCTGCCGCCCTCGGGATGGCCACGACGGAGCTGGCTGCCCAGACCCCGGGCTTCTCCGGCAACTCGGTCAAGATCGGCGTCCTGACCGACATGTCGAGCATCAACGCCCATATGGGCGGACCGGGCGCGGTGACGGCCGTGCAGCTCGCCATCGAGGACGCCGGCCCAATCGGGGTTCCGGTTGAGATGGTCTCGGCCGATCACCAGGCCAAGCCCGACGTCGGCGCCAGCATTGCCCGCAAGTGGTATGAGAACGACGGCGTCGACATGATCACCGAGCTCACCAACTCGGCGGTGGCGCTCGCGGTCCAGAACCTGGCGCGCTCGCTCAAGAAAGTGGATCTCGTCACCGGCGGCGTCGCGGACGATCTCGTCGGCAAGAGCTGCTCGCCCTGGGGCATCCACTGGACGTTCGACACGTTCAGCCTCGCCAACGGCACCACCCGCACGGTGGTGCAGCAGGGCGGGAAGAAGTGGTTCTTCATCACGGCCGATTACGCGTTCGGCCACGCGATGGAAGCTCGCGCGACGGCGGTCATCAAGGCCATGGGCGGCACGGTGGTCGGCGGCGCCCGCGTCCCGCAGGGCACGGCGGACCTCTCCTCCTATCTCCTCCAGGCCCAGGCGTCGGGCGCCGAGGTGATCGCGCTCGCCAATGCCGGAACGGACTTCGCCACCGCGGTGAAGCAGGCGAACGAATTCGGCATCACGCAGAGCGGCAAGCGGCTGGTCGCGACCATCATCTTCATTCCCGAGATCGACAGCATCGGGCTCGAATCCGCGCAGGGCCTCGCCCTGACGACCAACTTCTACTGGGACCGTGACGAGGCGAGCCGCGCCTTCGCGACCCGCTTCACGGCTCGGGCCGGCCGCGACGTGGTGCCGACCGAGCCGCAGGCGGCGGTGTATTCCGCGACGCTGCATTACCTCAAGGCCGTCAAGGCGGCCGGCACCGACGACGCCACGGCGGTGATCGCCAAGATGAAGGAGATCCCGATTGAGGACTTCTTCGCCCGCAACGCCTCCATTCGCGAGGACGGCGTGCTGGTGCACGATCTGCTGCTCCTGCAGGTGAAGACGCCGGCCGAGTCCAAGAAGCGCTGGGACTACTACAAGGTTCTGTCGACGATCTCCGGCAAGGACGCCTTCCTGCCCCTGTCCGAGAGCACCTGCCCGCACGTCAAGAAGGGCTGACCTCCAAGGCAGCCCGCAACGCTCGAGACTTCTGCGGATGGGATCCTCCTTCGCCTTCCTCTGGGGCCAGCTCGTTCTCGGGCTGGTCAACGGCGCATTCTATTCGCTGCTCAGCCTCGGACTTGCGCTGATCTTCGGCATGATGGGGGTGATCAACTTCGCTCATGGCGCGCTGTACATGTGCGGCGCGTTCTCGGCCTGGATGCTGCTGAACTATCTCGGGATCGGCTATTGGGGAGCGCTGCTCCTGGTGCCGATCCTGCTCTTCGCGCTCGGGGCGGGGATCGAATCCACCCTGCTGCGCCCGCTCTATAAGATCGACCCGGTCTACGGCCTTCTCCTGACCGTGGGCCTCGTCCTGATCATCGAGTCGATCTTCCGGCTCGCCTACGGCATTTCCGGCCGCCCCTATCCGATCCCGGCCTCGCTCAAGGGCGTGATCAATCTCGGCTTCATGTTCCTGCCGGTGTACCGGCTCTGGGTGATCAGCCTGTCGCTGGTCCTGTGCGTCGCCGTGATCGTGCTGGTCGAGTACACGAAATTCGGGGCCTACCTGCGGGCCACCATGGAGAATCCGACGCTGCTGGGCGCCTTCGGACTGGACGTCGCCCGCATCCGCAGCCTGACCTTCGGCCTCGGCGTCGGGCTGGCGGGGCTGGCCGGCGTGCTGGCCGCTCCCATGCTCCAGGTGAGCCCCCTGATGGGCGCGCACCTGATCATCGTGTCGTTCGCCATCGTGGTGATCGGGGGCATCGGGTCCATCAAGGGGACCGTGGTGACCGGAATGTCGATCGGCATCATCGAGGGTCTGTGCAAGACCGTCTATTCGCCGGCCGCCGGCATCGTCGTGTTCGTGGTGATGGCGCTCGTGCTGCTTGTTCGGCCGACCGGCCTGTTCGGGCGCAGCTGATGAGTGAGCAGACCTCTCGAGCCGCCGCGCTCGTCGTCCTGGCGCTGGCGATGATCGCGGCGCCGGCCTTCATCTACCCCGTGTTCGTCATGAACGCGATGGTGATGGCGCTCTTGGCAGCCTCGTTCAATCTGGTCTTCGGCTATACGGGCCTTCTCTCGTTCGGCCACGCCGCCTTCTACGGCATCGGCAGCTACGGGGCCGCGGTGCTGCTGAAGGATTCCGGCTGGCCGATGCCGCTCGCCATGGTGGGAGCGGTGGTGGCCGCCATGGTGGCGGGCTTTGTCATCGGCGGGCTCGCCATCCGGCGCCGCGGCATCTACTTCGCGATGATCACGCTCGCGCTGGCCGAGATCGTCCATTTCGGCATCGTGCAATGGCCGGCGGCCGGGGGCGAGAACGGCCTACAGGGTGTCCCGCGCGGCTCGCTGCTCTGGCTCGATCTCGGCAGCTCGACCACCCTTTATTACGTGGTCCTGGTCGTCATCACGGCCGCGCTCGCGCTGACCTACCGGATCATCCACTCCCCGTTCGGCCGCATCCTGCACGCCATCCGGGACAACGAGCCGCGCGCCGTCTCGCTCGGCTATTCCGTGGACCGCTACCTTCTTCTGGCCATGGTGCTGTCGGCCGGGCTCGCCGGGCTTGCCGGAGCGTTGAAGACCCTGATCTTCCAGTTCGCGACCCTGAACGACGTGCATTGGGGCACGTCCGGCCTCGCCGTCCTGGCCTGCCTGATCGGCGGCACCGGGACGTTCTGGGGGCCGATCATCGGCGGGGTCATCCTGTCCCTGCTCTACAGCCTGTTGGCCGAGTCGGGCGAGTGGGTGTCCCTCATCCTGGGCATCATCTTCGTGGTCTGCGTGCACCTGTTCCGGGACGGGATCGTCGGGCGCGCGCGCGCCGCGGCGGGGCGGCTGAAAGCCGCCACGAAGTTTACCGCCTGACGGGCGTGCGACGGGAGCGGCGGCCCGCAAGGGGCGGCGGCTCCTGAGGGTTCAGCCGGAGGCGGGGTGATCCGCCTCGGCCAGGAACTCGATGATGCCCGAGAAGTCACGGTCCGCCGGCACGCGGTCCGTGAACTGGCTGTACAATTCGGCCGCCCGGGCCCCGAGCGGCGTGGCCGCGCCGACCGATGCGGCAGCCTCCTGGGACAGGCGCAGATCCTTCAGCATCAGGGGAGCGGCGAAGCCGGCCTTGTAGCCGTTGCTGGACGGCACACCGGGCAGGATGCCGGGTGCGGGGCAATAGCTCGTCAGCGCCCAGCACTGGCCCGAGGACGTCGACGCGACCTCGAACAGCGCCTGGGCGGACAGACCGAGCTTCCCGGCCAGGACGAAGGCTTCGCTGACGCCGATCATCGTGATGCCGGCGATCATGTTGTTGCAGATCTTGGCGCTCTGGCCCGCCCCCGCGCCGCCGCACAGAACCACCCGCTTGCCCATCGCTTCGAGGATCGGCCTGCCGGCCGCAAAGGCGGCCTCCTCGCCCCCCACCATGAAGGTCAGGGTGGCGGCAGCCGCCCCGGTGATGCCACCCGAGACGGGCGCGTCGAGGCTCGGCGATCCGGCCGCCGCCGCCATCTCATGAACCCGGCGGGCGCTGGCCGGGTCGATGGTGGAGCAATCGACGATCAGGGCTCCCTTGGGGATCGCCGGCAGACACCCGGACACGACCTCGACCACGTGCTTGCCGGCCGGCAGCATGGTGATCACGACCTCGGCGTCGCGCACGCAGGCCTCGGCTGAATCGGCCGGCGAGACGCCCGCCTCGGCGGCCTGAGCGAGATGCGCCGCCACGAGGTCGTAGCCCCGGACGGCGTGCCCCGCCTTGACGAGGTTGGCCGCCATGGGCCCGCCCATGTTGCCGAGCCCGATAAACGCGATCCTGGTCATGGCGTCCTCTCCCGTGAGTGTTGTCGTTCGCTCGGGCCTCTCCGGGCCCTCCGCTAGCTGCCGGCCGATCCCTGCTTGCGGGCCAGGAATCGCCGGATGCCGTCGCGGTATTCGTCGGTCTCGGCGAAGCCGTAGACCTCCATCCGCTCTGTCACGCTCACCGGCGTCGGGTCCTGCATCAGGCGGCGGAACTGCCGCTTGTGCGAGCGGGCGGCCCACCGTCCACTCTTGCAGACATTGGCCAATGTGGTCTCGACCTCGCGGGCCAGCATGCCGGAGGGAACGAGGCGCGTGATCAGGCCCCGGGCCAGCGCCTCCTCGGCCGTGAAGACCCGCCCCTCGAGAAGCAGTTCGGCCGCGACCGCCGGCCCGACCTCGTTGTAGACCGCCTGCGTCTCGGCAAAGGCGAGCGGGAAGCCGAGGCGGCCGACGGGCGCGCCGAAGCGCGCGGTCTCGTCCGCGAGGCGAATGTCGCAGGCCGAGGCGATCTCGAGGCCGCCGCCCATGCAGGCGCCGCGGATCTCGGCCACGATCGGCACCGGGCATTCCAGCAGAGCCGTCAGGCAGGCGCCGACGCCTTCCTCGTGGAACCGCACCACCTGCTCCCGCGTGCTGCGCATCTCCGCGAACTCGGAGATGTCGGCGCCGGCGGAAAAGGCCTGCTCCCCGGCCCCCCGGATGTGGATGCAGCGCAGCGTCGGGCTCGCAGCCAGCCGTTCGATGCCGGCTCGCAGCTGCTGCCACATCGCGAAAGACAGGGCGTTCAGCTTCGCATCGTTGCGGAGTGTGACGCGGGCGATGTCGTCGTGCTCGTCAATGGAGATCGCGGCGGACATGGAACGGCTCCCGAGATCAGGCCGCCGGGGCCCGGAGGTCGGCCGAGGCGGAGGGTCCCGCCACGACCCCGCCCCGCTGCAATGCGTCCGTCTCGGCCTGCGAGAGGCCGAAATCGGCCAGGATCCCCTGCGTGTCGGCGCCGGCAAGAGGGGGCGAGCGCCGGATCCAGTCCCCCTTCGTGCCGTCGAGCTGCAGCGGGTTGGACAGCTGCGGAAGATCGCCCAGCGTCGCATGCGGGCGCGTCTCGACGAGTTCGAGATGGCGCACCTGCTCGTCATTCAGCGCGTCCGCGATGGTGTTGATCGGACCGGCCGGGATCTGCGCGCCAAGAAAGCGCTCGGTCCACTCGGCGCGCGTCGCCCGGGCGAGTTCGCCCTCGATGATGGCCCGCAATTCCTCGCGGCGCGCCATGCGGCCGGCATTGTTGAGGAAGCGCCCGTCGGTGCGCAGGTCCGACCGGCCGATGATGTCGCACAGCTTCAGCCACATTCCCTGGGTGGCCGCCCCGATGTTCATGTCGCCATCCTGGGCCCGGAACACGCCATAGGGGGCGATCACGGGGTGGACGTTGCCGCTCGGCTCCGCCACCTCGCCGAGCGACAAGTAGCGCTGCCCCTGCACGCTGAGCAGACCGACCAGGCTCGCGAGCAGCGACGTCTCGACGCTCTGCCCCTTGCCGTCCCGCTGCCGGCAGATCCAGGCGCTGAGGACGCCGATGGCCAGCCACATTCCCGAGGTCATGTCGCCGATGGCGACCCCCACGCGGGTCGGGCCGGTTTCAGGCGTTCCCGTGACGCTCATGAAACCCGAATGTCCCTGCGCGATCTGGTCGAAGCCGGCCCGCGCGCTCATCGGCCCGGTGGACCCGTAGCCGCTGATGCTGGCCACGATGAGCTCCGGCTTCTCGGCCCGCAATTCGTCCGGGTCGAGGCCCATCGCGGCCATCGTCCCGGGCTTGAAGTTCTCCACCACGACGTCGCTCGCCAGGGCCATCCGGCGCAGCAGCGCCAGGCCTTCGGGGCTGCGGAAATTGACCAGGATGCTGCGCTTGTTGCGGTTGCCGGACAGATAATAGGCGCTCTCGCCGCGGTCGAAGGGGCCCCAGGTCCGGATCATGTCCCCGTCCGGCAGAGGCTCGACCTTGACCACATCCGCACCCAGGTCGCCCAGGATCTGCGTGCAGAAGGGCCCCGACAGGGCGCGGCTCAGATCGAGCACACGCATGCCGGTCAGGGACAGATGATCAGGTCTCGGCATGCTCGGTCTCAGCGCCTTCGGATCTCGGGGCCGACGGGTCGGTCCGCTTGCATGCCGGCATATATCAAGCGGCTCCCTCCGCATACATATAACTGGCAGCGTCGCACGGTGTGTGAGATGACGAACGCGCGCAGTCGCTTAGTGGGCAGGGCTGGGCGCGCGCCCGCGGACGGTTGGAGACTCTTCGGCATGGCATTGCATCCGCAGATCGCGGCAGGACTGGCGGCCTTTGCCGAGGCCAAGATCCCGGCCCTCGAAACCCTGACCCCGGCCCGGGCCCGAGACATTTTCGACGCGATGCTGCTGGCGAGAGGGGGCGCGCCCGCCGCGGTCGGTCGGGTCGAGCCGCACCGGGCCGAACACGGCGGCATCGGCGTTCCCGTGCGGATCTACTGGCCGGACGACGCCGACCGCCGTCCGGCTGTGATCTACTTTCACGGCGGCGGCCACGTCTTCGGCAATGTCGAGACGCACGACGCCGTGGCCCGCAACATGTGCGAGCTGTCCCAGGCCGTGGTGGTGTCGGTCGATTACCGGCTCGCCCCGGAGCACCCCTTCCCGGCGGCGATCGAGGACGCCTGGTCGGTCTATATGTGGCTGCGCGAGGGCGGCGCCGCGCTCGGCATCGACACGACGCGCCTCGCGGTGGCGGGCGACAGCGCGGGCGGCAACATCGCGGCCGTGCTCGCCCTCCTGGCGCGAGACGCGGGGCACACCGACCTCCGCATGCAGGCGCTCATCTACCCGGTCACGGATTACACGCTTGCCCACGACAGCTACCGGCGCTTCGGGCAGGGCTACGGCATCCTGACCCCGGCCGCGATGCAGTGGTTCCGGCAGCATTACCTCGCCGACCCGGATCAGGCCCGGGACTGGCGCGCCTCGCCGCTCCTGCGAAAGGATTTGGGAGGGCTCCCGCCCGCCCTCGTCGTGTCGGCGCAATGCGACGTGCTGCGCGACGAAGGCTTCGCCTACGCGGAGGCGCTGCGCCAGGCCGGGAACGCCGTCGACTACCGGGAATACGGCGGCACCATCCACGGCTTCTTCGCCATGGCGCCGGCCGTGGACGTGGCCGTCCGGGCCCAGGCCGAGGTCGGGGACGAATTGCGGCGGGCGCTCGGGACCTGATCAGGCCCGGGCTATCGTCCCGTGAAGGTCGGAGTGCGCTTCTCCGCGAAGGCGCGCTCGGCTTCGCGGTGGTCTTCGGTGAACCACAGCCGCTCGAAGATGGCGGCCGTGGCGTCGGCGTCGAGCGCAGGCTGGCTCGCCCGCACGGCCTCCTTGACGGCCCGGGCGGCGAGCGGTGCGGCCTCCAGCCCGGCCAGGTAGTCGAGCGCCTGCTCGGCCGCGTCCGTTCCCCCCGTCACGATGTCGATCAGTCCCATGGCGAGGGCCTGTTCGGCCGTGAGGCCTGTGCCATCGAGCAGGAGGCGCGTTGCGCGGCCCGGCCCGACGATGCGGACCAGACGCTCGGTCCCGTTCCAGCCCGGGATGATGCCGAGCTTGGCCTGAGGGAACCCGAACCGTGCCGACGGGGCCGCGATGCGCAGATCGCAGGCGAGCGCCAGCTCGGCTCCGCCGCCCAGCGCATAGCCGTCGATCGCCGCGATCACGAGCAGCGGGTGCTGCTCGATGTCCCGCAGCAGCGACCGCACCGTGCCGAACGTGTGGGCGAGTTCGGCCGGGGTCGCGATGGCCCTGTACGCCTTCAGGTCGCCCCCGGTGCAGAAGAACTTGCCGCCGGCACCCGTGATCACGATCCCGCGCAGGTCCGTCCGCCCCCGGGCGGCCGCGAGGGCGGCCCGCAGCGCCTCCGCCGTCGAGAGGGCGAGCGAATTGCCCGCCTCCGGACGGTTGATGGTGAGCAGCAGCGAGCCTTTCGCGTCCGCGACGCGGATTTCAGGCTCTGACGAAGAGAACATCGTCGCTCGCGCGCTCGGGCCTAGGCGTGCCCGGCGGCTGCGGGCCCGAAGGCCTGTTCCATCTCGCGCCGCAGCACGATGGCCGGATCCGCGGCGTCATAGGAGATGTCGTCCCAGGTCACGACCTGGCCGAGCGGCACGTCGCGGATGAGGCGGACATGCTGGGCGAGGCCGAGGGGCAAGGAGCGGTTGGCCAGGGAGGCCGCGGCCGGGGCCTGCTTGCCCCACACCGTGAAGCCACCCTCCCCGTCGAGCTCCTCGCCCGATTTCAGATCGCGCTTCGCCGTCGCCACGACGTCGGCGCTGAAGCAGCGCGGGGCTCCGGTCGGCTGACCGAGCAGCGCGGCCCAGGCGGCCGAGATGCCGAGTTCCAGCCCGCTGAAATGAATGGGCCGGTACAGGGCGGCGTAGCGTCCGGTCTCGTCCGGCAGCATGTGGTATTCGCGGAAACAGTCGCGCGTGTACGAGCTGTCCTCGGCGGCTTCCACCACCACGAAGGTTCCGTGCGCCAGGTGGTGCGGCAGGGGATTGCCGTCCCGCCCGAGCGAGGACACGCATTCGGTGACCCCGGCCCGTTCCAGCATGCCGCCCTGTTCGCGCGGCCGCAGGATGTCGGCGAGCTGGAACCGGTGCGCCGGCGGAAAGGCGAGCCCGTCCGATTGCGAGGCGAGGCCGGTCGCGTTGCAGATGGCCGTCATCTCGATCGCGGACTTGGTGCCGTCCACGAAGGAATTGAACATCTTCGGGTTGATCGAGCCGCGTTCCTTGACGTCGATCAGGCCCGGCAGGTTGTCGAACACCGTGTCGGGCGTCGAGGCGTGGAAACGCGGCAGGTAGCGCGTGCCCTTGCCGGCGGCCACGACCCGGAAGCCGCAGGCCTTGGCCCAATCCACATGCTCGCAGACGATGGCGGGCTGGTCGCCATAGGCCAGGGAGTAGACGACGCCGGCTTCCCGCGCCTTGCGGGCGAGGAGCGGCCCCGCCACCACGTCGGCCTCGACGTTGACCATCACGATGTGCTTGCCGGCCGCGATCGCGGCCAGCGCGAAACGGCAGCCGATGCGGGGATCGCCGGTCGCCTCGATCACGACCTCGATGCCGGGCGCATTGATCAGCGCCTCGGCATCGTCGGTCAGATGGGTGCCCCCGGTCCGGATGGCCTCGTCGAAGCTGCGCGCCGCATATTGCTCCGCCGGCCAGTTCGCGGATGCGAGCTGCGAGGCGGCCCGCTTCACGTTCAGGTCGGCGACCGCGACGATCTGCATCCCGGGCGTGGTTCGCGCCTGGGCGAGAAACATCGTCCCGTATTTGCCGGCCCCGATCAGGCCGACCGTCACCGGCCGCCCGGCATCGCGCCGGGCTTCCAACAATTGCGACAGCACCATCGTCTTGTCCTGACAGGCGGCCCGATCAGGCCGCGGGCGGAATGGAAAGGTTGACGTTCACGCTCTTCGTCTCGGTGAAGCTGTCGAGCATGCCCTCCAGGGACATCTCGCGGCCGATGCCGCTCTCCTTGACGCCGCCATAGGACTGGCCGAGCGACTGTCCGCCGCCCTGGTTCACCTGGACCCAGCCCGCCTCGACCGCGTGGGCGGTGCGCAGGGCGCGGCCGATGTCGCGGCTCCACACATAGGCGGCGAGGCCGTAATGGCTGTCGTTCGCCATGCGGATCGCCTCGGCCTCGTCACGCCACGGGATGGCCACGAGAACCGGCCCGAAAATCTCCTCGCGGGCGAGGCGCCAATCGTTGGAGCTGTCGGCAAAGATCGTCGGGACGGCGAAATAGCCGCGGGTGAGCGGCCCTTCGCGAGGCGGCAGGCCGCCGGTCACGAGCCGTGCTTCCGGCCGGTCCAGACCGTCCTGGATGTAGCCGCAGATGCGGGTGAACTGCCGCTCGTTGATGACTGATCCGACGTCGGTCGCCTCGTCCAGCGGGTCCCCGATCTTCAGGGCCGAGGTCTTGGCCGAGAGCCGCTCGAGGAAGGAGTCGAAGATGTCGGCGTGCAGGAACAGCCGCGAGCCGGCGGTGCAGGATTGGCTCTGCCGGGTGAACCGCATCGACGCCACGATGCCGTCCAGCACCCAGTCTTCGTTGGCGTCCGGGTAGACGATCGAGGGGCTCTTGCCGCCGAGTTCGAGCGAGACCGGAGCGACCCGGTCGGCTGCGGCCCGCATGATCGCCTTGCCGACGGCCGTGGAGCCCGTGAAGCTCAGCTTGCGAACGGCCGGGTGCGCGGCGAGCGCCTCGCCGCATTCGCGCCCGTAGCCGGTCACGACGTTGACGACGCCCTTCGGCAGGTGCGCGTGACAGATCTCGGCGATCAGCAGCACGGCGAGCGGGGCGTCTTCCGCCGCCTTGAGGACGATGGTGTTGCCGGCGCAGAGCGCGGGCGCGATCTTCAGCGCGGCGAGCTGCGCGGGGGCGTTCCAGGGAACGATCGCGGCCACGACGCCGAGGGGTTCCCGGCGCGTGTAGCTCAGCATGCCCTCGCCGAGCGGAACCGTGATGCCCTTCAACTCGCCGGCCAGGCCGCCGAAATATCGGAAGGCGTCGGCCACGACCTTGGCCTCGCCGCGGGCCTGGGTGCGGAGCGCGTTGCCGGTCTCGCTAGCGATCAGGCGCGCGAGCTCTTCCTGGCGCGCCTCGAGGGCTTCGGCGATCGTCAGCAGCAGGCGGCCGCGATCGCGCGCCGCAACCCGGGACCAGCCCGGAAAGGCCCGTCCAGCCGCCGCAACCGCGAGGTCCACGTCCTCGGCCATGGCCCGGGGAACATCGCCCAGCGGCACCCGGCGCCCGGGATTCTCGACGACGATGACCTCGCCGGCCAGGGCATCCCGCCACTCGCCGTCGATCAGCATCTTTCGGTGAAGAAGGGCCTCGGTCTGGCCGCTCGTCTGCATGGTCATCACACCCATCTCATTCCCCCGTCACGCCTTGGCGGCGGGCGGCGCTTCCCCGGCGATCAGCTTGATCACGGCGGAATAGTCGAGATCGCCGCGCCCCGACTGGCAGAACACGGAATACAGGGCCGACGCGAGCCCTCCTAGCGGCAGGCTCGAACCCGTTTCCAGCGCGGCGCCCTCGGCGAGACGCAGGTCCTTCAGCATGAGCTGCGAGGCAAAGCCGTTCACGTAGCCCCGGCTGGACGGGACGTTGGGCACGAGACCCGGCACCGGCGGGTAGTTGGTGAGGCTGAAGCAGCCGCCGGTCGACACCGCCACGATCTGCTGCAGCTTCTCCGGCGCAAGCCCGAGACGCTCGCCGAGCGTGAAGGCCTCCGACACGGCGATCATCGAGATGCCGGCCAGCAGGTTGTTGCAGATCTTCGCCGCCTGCCCGCTCCCGGCTTCGCCCGCGTGGAAGATGTTGCGGCCCATCGCCGACAGGATCGGCCGCGCCTTCTCGAGCGTGGCCTCCTCGCCGCCGACCATGAAGGTCAGCGTGCCGGCCTGTGCCCCCATCACGCCGCCGCTCACGGGGGCATCGAGGACCTCGATGCCCCTCTCGCGCCCCGCCGCGTGCAGCTTGCGGGCGTTTGCGACCTCGATGGTCGAGGAATCGATCACGAGGGCACCCGGCGCGAGGAGGCTCAGAACGCCGCCCTCCCCGGTGAAGAGCTCGATCACATGGCGCCCGGTCGGCACCATGGAGATCGCCGCCTCGGCGCCCTTCACGGCCTCGGCGATGCTGTCAGCAACGTCGAGGCCTTCCGCGGCGGCCGCCTCCCGGGTCCTCGCGTCGATGTCGAAGGCACGAACCTGGTGCCCCCCACGTGCGAGGTTGAGGGCCATGGGCAAGCCCATGCGGCCAAGGCCCAGGAAGGCGATCCGAGTCATGGTTGGTCCTGCCTGTCAGCGGGTCTTGGAGGCGAAGGCACATCCGCCCTCGGCCAGGGGCCGGAAGGCGGTCTCGGCCGGGATCGTCGCCTTGTACTCGTAATAATCCCACGGCTGGCGCGACTCCGACGGCTTCTTGACCGTGAAGAGGTGCATCGGGTGCATCTTGCGCCCGTCGACCCGGACCGTGCCCTTGCCGAACAGCGGATCGTCCGTGGGAAGTTCCTTCATCTTGGCCACGACCTTGGCGCCGTCCTCGGCGCCGCCGACCGCCTCGACCGCCTTGAGGTAGTGCAGCACCGAGCCATAGACGCCGGCCTGGACCATCGACGGCTTGGCGCCGTTGCGCTGGGCCGCGAAACGCTGGGAGAAGGCGCGCGTGCCGTCGTTCTGGTCCCAGTAGAAGGGCGAGACGAGGCTCAGGCCCTGCGCCAGTTCGAGCCCGATCGCATGCACGTCGGTGACGTAGATGAGAAGGCCGGCGAGCCGCTGCTTACCGCCGGCGATGCCGAATTCGGCGGCCTGCTTGATGCTGTTGACGGTGTCACCGCCGGAATTCGCGAGGCCGATCACCTCGGCCTGGGAGGCCTGGGCCTGGAGCAGGAAGGAGGAGAAATCGGCCGTGTTGTTCGGGTGGCGAACCTTGCCGATCACCTTGCCGCCGCTCGCCAACACCATCTTCTCGGTGTCACGCTCGAGCGCGTGGCCGAAAGCGAAGTCCGAGGTGAGGAAGAACCAGGTCTTGCCGCCCGTTTCGACGACGGCCTTGCCGATGCCGTTGGCAAAGGCCCAGGTGTCGTGCGTCCAGTGGACGGTGTTCGGCGTGCAGGCGACGCCCGTCAGGTCCGACACGGCCGGGCCCGAGGCCAGCATCACCTTGTTCTTGTCCTGGGTGATCCTGTTGACGGCGAGCGCAACCGCGGAATTCGTCACGTCCGCGACGACATCGACGCCCTGGGTGTCGTACCAGGTTCGCGTGATGGTCGAGGCGAGGTCGGCCTTGTTGCCGTGATCGGCAACAATCACCTCGACCTTCCAGCCCTTGGCCAGCAAGCCCGAATCCGCGACCGCCAGCTGCGCGGCGGTGACCGAACCCGGCCCGCCCATATCCGCATAGAGGCTCGACTGATCGTTGATGACGCCGATCTTGACCGTCTTCTCGGCGGCCTGAAGCGAGCCTGCTGCGGCGCAGACCGCAAAAGCCAGGCCCGCGCGCCATGTCGTACGCGTCCTCATGGGATGATCCTCCTCGGTGGCACGGTCTGGAGCCGCTTGCATGCCGGGCTTAGGCCGCCTGGACGTGGCAGGAAAAGCCTCATACTCCCCGCCCGATCTATGGTGATTTTTGCACATCGCGCGTTCGAGGATTGACACACATGCTCCCCTCCCCGCGCTGGGACGATCTGCAGGCCTTTCTGGCTGTGGCGCGGGCCGGCCGGCTGACGGCCGCGGCCCGCCGCATGGGAATCGAGCACACGACGCTGAGCCGCCGCATCGCGCGGCTCGAATCCGACCTCGGCACGCCGCTCTTCGACCGCCTCCCGACAGGCTACGACCTCACCGTCGACGGGCAGGCCCTGGTGCCGCGGGCCGAGGAGATGGAGCGGGCGGCGCTGGGCATCTGGTCGGGGCGCCCCGGCAGCGAAACGGACCTGTCCGGCACGGTCCGGATCGGCACGCCGGAGGCGTTCGGCACCTTCTGCCTGGCGGAACGGATCGGCGAGTTGGCCCTGACCCATCCGGGTCTGTCGATCGAGCTCGTGGCGACGCCGCGCGCCTTCAGCCTGTCGAAGCGCGAGGCGGACCTCGCGATCGGCCTGTCGCCGCCTGTGACGGGGCGGCTGCATGCCCGCAAGCTCGGGGATTATGAACTCGGCCTTTATGGCAGCCGCGCCTATCTCGATCGCTGCGGCACGCCCAGCACCCCGGACGACCTCAAGACGCACCGCTACATCGGCTATATCGACGAGCTCGTGTTCTCGCCGGAGCTCGACTACTTCGCCCTGGCGCTGCCCGGCCTCGAACCTTCGATCCGCATTTCCAATGTTATCACGCAGATGACGGCTACGCTTTCGGGCGCCGGCCTATGTATCCTGCCCTGCTTCATGGCCGACAGGCAGCATGAGCTGGTCCGCGTGGCGCCGAAAAGTGTTCGCATTTTGCGCGCGTACTGGATGTTGACCCACTCCAACCTCCGCAAGCTGCGGCGGATTCGGGTGGCGGCCGATTTTGTGGGCACGATCGTCAAGGATGCCCGAGCCGCAATGGTGCCCACGGCTGCGTGAGTCCGGGTGGGCCGCCGGGCCGGACACACGGGCTGGTTCGCGCTGGATTGTGCGGCCGAGCGTCGGTTAGAAGGGCCGGCGAGCAATCGCTAATAAACATGGGAGGACATCAATCGTGATCCGGATCGGACTGCGCCGCGTGGCGGCTTTAGGCATCGCCGTTCTGACCAGTTGCGGGGCTCTGAACGCGGCAGCGCAGTCTTATCCCAACCGGCCCGTGACGATCGTCATGCCCCTGTCGCCGGGCGGGGGCGCCGATTCCATGACGCGCGTGCTCGCGCAGGGCCTCACCGAGGAATTGAAGCAGAGCTTTCTGGTCGAGAACAAGCCGGGCGCGAACGGCAACATCGGCAATGTCTCGGTGGCCCGGGCGGCACCGGACGGGTACACGCTCCTGTCGGCCTATTCGGGGATCCAGGTCACCAACCCGTCGCTCTATGCGAAGCCGGGCTGGGATCCGATCAAGGATTTCGCCCCGGTCGCCCTGATGGGCCGCGCCCCGCATGTCGTGGTCGCCAGGAAGGACCTGCCGGTCAACAATCTGACCGAGCTCGTCGCCTACGCCACCGCGAACCCCAACAAGCTCACCTTCGCCTCGACCGGCATCGGCTCGCTGTCGCAGATCGGCGGGGAGCAACTGATGCAGGCCACCAAGATCAAGATGACCCACGTCCCCTATCGGGGCGCCGGGCCGTCGATGAACGACCTCGTGGCCGGCATGGTGGACATCAGCATCGTCACCCCCGCCTCGGCGATGGGCAATCTGTCGGCCGGCAACATCAAGGCGCTCGGCCTCATGGCGGCTCGCCGCCACCCGATGCTGCCGGACGTGTCGACGGTGCAGGAGCAGGGCCTGCCCCTGATCGACCTGACGACCTGGTTCGCGCTGTTTGCGCCGGCCGGCACGCCGGATGCCGTGATCCAGACCCTTGCCGCAAAGGTCGAGAAGATCGTCGCCTCGCCGGCCTACAAGGCCCGCATCCAGGACCAGGGATCCTATGCCGAGTTCCTCGGCCCGAAGGAGCTCGGAGAGCTGACTGCGCGCGACCTCGCCTATTGGCGCCCGATCATCGAGGCGGCCGGCATCAGGGTCGAGTAAGGGCGGGTCACGGCGCCCACCTGCGATCAGGGGATCGCGGGGCAAGTTGGTGGGTCCGGCAGGACCCACCAACCACGCCCCATCGGCGTGTGTTCACGCCAACACGCCCCCCGCAAGGGAGCGGCGGCAGCCCCGCTCACACGAGAGAGCGCAGGCCCACGATCTTCTGCGAGTCCAGGAGCGGTCCGTCGGTCTCGCTCGCCGCCTTGACGGAGGCCCATTCCGCGTCCCGGCCGAACTCGGCCCACAGCTTCGTCCGCGTGGCCTCGTCCGGGTAGCGCAGCGTGTACCAGAGCGTGTCCGAGCCATCCGTCGCCGCGTAGGCGCCGGTGACGTCGATCCCGAGCCGCTTGAAGATCGGCAGGGTTTTCGTCCGAAAACGCTCCCGCAGGGCCTCCCCCTTGCCGGGCTTGGGCGTGTAGATCCTGATTTCCTCGAGCATCGATGTCTCCTCGCCGCGCCGGTCGAGCGGCCCAGGCCTGTCGGGTTCCGCAAGCCCTCCCACTGACCTCTCGGAAAAGGCACGTCCTCGGAAGGCGGCGGCCGATGATCGGGTCATCAGCGACTTTGATGGGGCCGGCCGAGCCCTCCGGCGCTACATCCCTGCCGGGGGGCAGCGTCCCGCGGCGTGCTGAGCGGCTCCACGGGCCGCTGCCGGACCTTGGCCCGTCTGAAAGGTCGGAATACGCCAATGCCCATCGTCAGTGTGGCCGGACGCGGGATCCGGTACGAGCTTTCCGGCCGAGCGGGCGCGCCCGTGCTGATGTTCGCCAACTCTCTCGGGACCAGTCTCGAGATGTGGGACGCGCAGGCGGCAGCATTGTCGAACGCGTTCGCGATCCTTCGCTTCGACGCTCGCGGGCATGGCGGCTCTGATCCGGACGGCGGGCCGGCGACCATCGCCGATTTCGTGGACGATGCGATCGCCGTCCTCGATGCCGCCGGGTGCGAGCGCGCCCACTTCATCGGGCTCTCGCTCGGTGGGCTGGTCGCCCAGGCCGCGGCGGTCCAGGCACCGGACCGGATCCTCTCGATCGTCGTCTGCGCGACGGCGGCCGCCTTCCGGCCGGCCACCATGTGGGATCAGCGGGCCACGGCCGTGCTGCAGACCGGGATCGACCCCTTTGTCGCGCCCTCCGGCGAGCGGTGGTTCACGCCTGCCTTCCGACAGGCGCATCCCGAGACGGTGGAGGGCGCGCTCGGCATGCTGCGCCGGACCGACCCGGCGAGCTATGCCGCGTGCTGCCGGGTGCTGCGCGACACCGATCTCCGCCCCGCCCTGCCGGCCCTGAACGTGCCCACCCTGACGATCGCCGGCGCAAATGATCCCTCGACGCCGCCCGCGCAACTCGCGGAGATCGCCGCTCTGGTGAAGGGAGCTCGTTCCGTCGTCCTCCCGGATGCCGCGCACATGCTGGCCATCGAGCAGCCGGAGGCGACGACGCGTGAGATCCGGGCCTTCGTCCAATCCCTCGCCTGACCCGTCCCTCACCCCGGGCGAAAGGGGTCCTGCCCGACGCCCTGCGTGATCCGGCATGCGACCGGGCGGTGATATCCCGCCCCCGCTCAGCCCTTGCGGCCGGCAGGCCGGCGCTGGTCTCCCGTCCTGCGCGCCTGCCTTCCCCGGCAACGCCACCGAGGCTCATTTCCTGAAAGGCACCACCGCATGACCGCCACAACCGGCAGCTCTCCCTCCCCTCACGGCCGAAGCGCGGGCCTGCGCGGGCCGGCCCCTGAGGTCGCCGTCCGCATCGCCGCCCTCGGGGCCGCCTTCGATCGCGACATCCTGCTGGCCACGCGCGAAATTTTCGCGGCGAAGACCAGCACCGAGATGCCGCCGGACGGGCGGGTGGCCGCGGACGTCGCCTACGGTCCGGATCCGCGCCAGAAGCTCGACGTCTACGCCCCGGGTGGAAGCGGCCGCCCGATCGTCATCTTCGTGCCGGGAGGCGGCTTTGTCGGCGGCGACCGGCGCGGCTACCAGGCGCTTGGGGCGTATTTCGCCCGCAACGGCTTTCTGGCGATCATTCCGGATTACCGGCTCGCCCCGGCGCACACCTGGCCGGCCGGGGCGGAGGACGTCGCGCGCGTCGTGGACTGGGCGGCCGACCAGGGCGCCAGCCATGGCGGCGATCCCGGAGTCATCGTGGTGTTTGGCCAATCCGCCGGCGCCACGCATGCCGCGAGCGCGCTCTTCGACGAGACGCTCCGGCCCGCCAACATCGCCGCGGTGCGCGGCGCGGTCCTGATGAACGGCATCCACCAGATCACGGCCGAGGACCGGGCGCCGAACATCCTGCAATATTTCGGCGAGGATCCGAGCCTCTACGGGCAGCGCTCCCCCGTGACGCATGCGGGTGCAAGCCGGCTGCCGCTCCTGCTGATGCTGGCCGAGTTCGATCCGGCCTCGCTCGCGACCGGCACGCTCGATCTCGCCCGTGCGGTCACGCTGCGCGACGGTCGCTGCCCGCAACTCGTCTGGCTGCCCGGACACAACCACGTCTCGCCGGTCTTCGCGCTGGGCACCGAGGACGACGAGGCCGGCCCGATCATCCTCGACTTCATGCGGCAGGTGAGCGACGCGCCGCGCTGAAGCGTGCGCGACCGGGAGGGGGCCTGCGGCTCCCCTCCCGGTATGATCAGGGGCTGACGATTTCCTGGGACCGGGCCCAGAAGGTCAGCCTGTGGGCAAAGGCCTTGATGATCAGGCTCAGGACGAGCCCCATGATGGACAGGTAGGCCAGAACCGAGAACACGCCGGCCACGTCCACGGTGGCCTGCCGCTGGATGATGAGGGTGCCGAGGCCCACCGAGGAGCCGACGAATTCACCCACGATCGCGCCGATGACGGAGAAGATGATGCCGACCTCGAGCCCGGCGAAGAGGTAGGGCAGCATGCTGGGCAGCCGCACCTTGAGATAGGTCTTGACCGGCCCGGCCCGCAAAGCCTGCATCAGCAGCACGCGCCGGTGATCCACCGTCTTCAGGCCGACGATCACGTTCACCATGATGGGGAAGAAGGCGATCAGCCCGGCCGTGACCGCCTTGGAATGAATGCCATAGCCGAACCAGATGATCAGCAGGGGCGCGATCGCCACCTTGGGCACGGTCTGGAGGGCCAGGACGATCGGATAGATCGTCTTCTCCAGCGCCCGCACAAGCGCCACCATGGTGCCGAGCGCCACCCCGAGCAGCGCTGCGAGCACGAACCCCACCGCGACCTCGATGAACGTGGTCCAGAGGTGGGGCAGGATCACGCCGGTCGCGAGGTCGTCGACAATGCGGATTGCGACCGAGCTGGGCGTGGGCAGGATAAAGGCCGGGATTTCGAGGACCTTCACGGCCCCCTCCCACAGGGCCAGGAGGGCAACGGCGGTGACGATCGCCGGAACGCTGTCAGGAACGGATCGCTGCCCGCGGGGGGCGTCAGGCTTCACGGCGGTCGCGCTCACGAGTGCCCTCCCTCGGCGTCGAGCAATCCCCTGAGCCGGGCGACATAGACGCCGAAGCGGTCGGTGTTCATCTGCTGGATGGCGCGCGGTCGCGGCAGGTCCACGGTGACGATGTCCCGGACGGTCGAGGGTCGGCCGGACATGACGAAGACGCGGTCGGACAGGAAGGCCGCCTCGGCGATCGAATGGGTCACGAACACCACCGTTGCCCCCGATTCGAGACTGATGCGCTGGAGTTCGAGATTCATCTGCTCGCGCGTCATGGCGTCGAGGGCGCCGAACGGCTCGTCCATGACCAGCAGCGACGGACCGAGCGACAGCGCCCGGGCGATGGCCACGCGCTGTTGCATCCCGCCGGAGAGTTCGTGCGGAAACTTGCTCTCGAATCCGGCGAGGCCGACCAGCCGGATCATCGCCTGGGCGCGCTCGATCTGCTCGTCCCTGGGCAGGCCGCGCACTTCGCCAGGGAGGCGCACGTTGTCCTGCACGGTCCGCCAGGGGAACAGGACGGCGTCCTGGAAAACGATTCCGAACCCCTCCTGAGGCCCCGTCACGGGCTTCCCCTTGAACCGGATCTCGCCCTCGGACGGGCGCAAAAGCCCGGCCAGCATCATCATGAGGGTGCTCTTCCCGCAGCCCGAGGGGCCGAGGATGGACACGAACTCCCCCGCCCTGATCTCTCCCTTGACGGAGTCGACCGCCCGGACCGGGCGCCCATCGGCCGCCTTGTAGACCTTCGCGACCCGATCGAACTCGATCAGGACGGGGGCCGGGGCCGAAGCTCCAGCCGCAAGCACAGGCACCTGCGCCAGCGCTCCCGCCGTCGCGGTCATTTCCAGTTCCGGGCGAGTTCGCGCACCGGCTCGGGGTCGATCTTGCCGACCTTGTCCAGCAGCGCGTTCGTGGTCAGGTCCGTCGGGCCGATATCGGTGGTCAGAATGCCCTCTTCCTTCATGACCTTCAGGTATGTCGCGACCTGAGCCATGTCGAAGCGCCCGATCTGGTCGACAGGCTTGTCCAGCAGACTCGAGGACATGAACTTGACCTCGATCAGCCCCTTCTCGATCGCCTCGGCCTCGGTCCCACCCTGCTTTGAGGCCGGGTTCGCCATCCAATAGAGCTTCAGCGCGGCTTCGGGATTCTCCTTGATGAAGATGCGAGCCTTGATCACGGCGCGCAGGAAGCGGACGAGCTGTTCTTCCTTCTCCTTGTAGGTCTTGTCGGAGACCAGGAAGCCAGTATTGCCGATGAAGCCGATCTCGGGATGGTGAAGGTAGCGGAGCTTCACGCCGGCCCGCTCGAGCGCCGCATAGGCCCCGTCATAGAGCGACAGCGCCTGGACCTGACCGGATTTCAGGGCCTGGACCGCCGTGTCACCCACGCCGACGGGCAGGAAGACCGACGGAACCGGATCGATGCCGGCGCCGCGCAGCATCGAGCGGGCGATGATCAGCGATCCGCTGCCCATGTTGGTGACGCCGATGCGCTTGCCCTTGAGGTCGGCCACGGTCTTGATCGGGCTGTCCTCGGGAACCGCCATGAAGAAGATGGTGTAGTGGAACTCTTCGAAGATGAATCGGCCGCGCATGCCGCTCTTGTGGCCGAGCACATAGGGCTCGTAGGCGACCGTGCCGACATCCGCGCCGTTGCTGGCCACGATCTGGACGGCCTGCGGCGCCCCTTGGGAATACCGGAAGTCGACCTCGAGCCCCTCCTGCTTCAACAGGCCGGCATGCTGGGCGACGTAGATGTCGAGGTAAGCCGTGGCCGGGACCGGAGAGCCCGTCTGGACCACGAGCTTGTCGAGCTTCTGCGCCGAAGCCGGGCCACCGCAGATGCCCAGAACAACCGCCAGGGCGGCGGCCCCTATCCACTTTCTCACCATGGACCGTTTCCTCCCTGTCTGCCTCGTCGGGCCGCGCTCGGATGCCCATCAGGCGGTCCAGGCTCAGCCCTCCTTGCTTACTTTCTCCCACGAAGAAGCGGAGCCGGCGGAAACGCAAGTCCCTTGTCGTGATGAGGGCATCAGTCTGCCTGATGCCAGTAGCGGACGAGTGTGCATCAGTCTCAGTGATGCCGGCATCACGCCGGTCCGGCTTGCTGCTTCAGCCCCGCGCCGCCCATCATTCCCCAATCCGTGACGGCAACCGCCGGAGAAGCAGGTAGCCACCCTCGACCCCCCGCGCTGGACAGCCTCTATGCCCCCTGTTGACGACCGCCATCCCGGGTCTTCCGCGTCGCTCTTTCAGCCTGCGGTGGCCGACGAGGCGGTTCTGCGTGCCGCCCTGCACGAGGCGGACCTCGTTCCGCAATTGCTGCTGCACGCCCAGCTCACCGGTGACACGACGCTGCTGGACGAGGCCCGGCTGCATATCCGGGGCGGCTGGAGCTATCAGCAGGACGTGCCGGATGACCTCGCCGCACGGATCCGGGACGCGCTTGTCAGCGCTCTGAAGGATGCCGCATCCGGCGGGGCGCGACCGAGCTGCCGCCCGTCGGTGGACGAGTTCCGACGCATCATGAGCGTCGGGATCGGAACCGAGCTGCCGCCGCATTATGCCGAGATGTGGCTGGAGGAGTGGAACGGAGAGGGTCGCGACCTCCGCTCGGTCGAATGGCGGTCGCCGCCCGACAGCGCTGCCCGGACGAACTTCATGGTCGTCATCGTCGGGGCCGGCCTTGCCGGCCTGTGCATGGCCATCAAGTTGAAAGAAGCCGGCCTGCCGTTCGTGATTCTGGAAAAGAACACGGAAGTCGGGGGCACCTGGTACGAGAACAGTTACCCCGGCGCCGGCGTCGACATCCCGAACCACTTCTACTCCTTCTCCTTCGCGCCCAAGCACGACTGGAGCCGGCATTTCGCAAAGCGGGACGAGCTGTGGGCTTATCTCGACGAACTGACCGACCGTTTCGGGATCCGGGACCACATCCGGTTCGGGACGGAGGTGGTCTCGGCCGTGTTCGACGAGGACCGGTGCGTCTGGACGGTGACGGCGCGCGGGCCTGAGGGCGACACAGCCACCCTGACCGGAAACGTGTTCGTGCCGGCCGTGGGCCAGCTCAACCGGCCGAAGATCCCGAACATTCCTGGGCTCGACACCTTCCGGGGCCCGGCCTTCCACACCGCGCGCTGGGACCACACGCAGGACCTTGGCGGCCGGCGCGTCGCGCTGGTCGGCACCGGCGCGAGCAGCATGCAGGTCGGCCCCTCGATCGCCGGCGAGGTAGAGAAGCTCCTGGTGTTCCAGCGCTCGCCCTGCTGGGCCGCGCTCAACCCGAACTACCAGCGCGAC
>NZ_JAQGKF010000053.1 GCF_028290205.1 Enterovirga sp.
AGGGGGCGCCGGCGCCGGGGCCGGAGGGGCTGGGGGCGGCACCCATTCCGGAGCACCGCGGCCGGCGAGCGGCCGCACCGAACGGGCGATCTCCGCCCAGAGCCGGCGCTCCTCGCCGGTCAGGGCACGACGGGAGGGACGCCTCATGGCCGAGGCCCTGGCCGGTCCGGCCGCTTCGGGCGGAGCACCACCCAGCGCACTGGATGGCGCACGAGGCTCGCCCGGGCGCCGGCTTCGGCGCCCGATCCAAAGAACAGGTCGCCGCGTCCCCGGCCGGTGATGGCCGCGCCCGTATCCTGCGCCACCACCAGGCGGCGCAGCGGCTCGGTCGCTCCACCGGGAGCCGGAATGCTGCCGTCGAGCCAGATGGGCGTGCCGTAGGAGGCGTGGGAGGGGTCGACGGCCAGGCTGCGCCCGGTCGTGAGGGGCACGCCGGCGGCTCCGATCGGTCCGGCCTCGGACGCCACCTCGGTCGCCCGAAAGAAAATGTACGACCGGTTCGCCTGCATCACGGCCGGCGCGCGGTCCGGATGGGCCTTCAGCCAGGCCACCAGCCGGTCGGCCGTCATCTCGGCCCGGGGCGTGCCTTCCTGATCGGCCAGCACCCGGGCGACCGGCGTGTAGGGATGACCGTTGCGCCCGTCGAACCCGACCCGGAGCAGGCGCCCGTCGCCGAGTCTGACCCGTGCTGAGCCCTGGATATGGACCATGAAGGCGTCCACCGGATCGGCCAGGTAGACGATGGGCCGGGCGGCCTCCCCGAGAGCCCCGCCCTCGATCGCGGCCCGGTCCGGAAAGGCCTGCAGGCCGGATGCCGTCCGGCGGGCGGCCGTCATCCCGGGCGGCCACCCGGGCGGCGTCGGGCCCGAGCCCTTGCCCACGAACCCGGCCGGGCGGCCGAGAAGCGGTGTCCTGAACCCGCCTTCGGGGGTCAGCGAGCCGGCCAGTTCGGGTTCGTAATAGCCGGTCAGAAACCCGCGATCGATCACATCGACCGGCTCGAAGAAGCGCTCGAAGAACTGCCGCGCGTCCACGGATGAGGCATTTTTTGGCAGCGCGGCTGCCGCCCGGCAGGCCGCAGCGAGGCTGCCAGGCCTGCGCCGAACAGCAGGACAGCTCGTCCGAAAGGCGTCGAGGGCGGCGCGGTGGTCGTCGGCGTCCCAGCCGGTCAGCTGGTCAAACCCGGCGGGGGCGGGGCCGGCAGGCGCTGCCGCCGTCCAGAGGAGGCTCAGCGCCGCGGCGGAGAGTCCGATGCGGAGGGACCGAGGCCGCGGCACAGGGAGCCCGTCGGTCCGGCGCCGCGAGGTGTCACTGCCCGGCTTCGGTGGCGACCAGCTGCCAGTTCGGGTCGCGGGTGCCGAGGGTGCGGGCAAAGGTCCACACATCCGTGACGTCGACCACGGCTTCCGGGTCGCCTTCGATCACGGCGCCCGAGGCGTTCCGGGTCGAGGTGATCAGCTTGGAGACGAATCGCATGGTGATCTGCGCCACGCGGTTCCGGCAATCGACCGCCGTGATGTCACCCTTGTCGATGGACACGAAGGTGGTCTCGGCCTTGTCGCCGCGCTTCTCGCGCTCCTGAATGGCGCGCTCGAAGCCCTCGAACACATCGCGCGACAGCAGCGTCTTGAGGGTCTTCACGTCGCCCTGCGCGAAGGCGGTCACGATCATCTCGTAGGCCGACTTGGCGCCTTCCGCGAACGCCTTGGCGTCGAAGCCCGGCTCGATCTTGTTGATCTCGTCAAGGCCGCGGGCGACCGGGCTGTCCGGCTCCGCCACCCCGGCCCAGCGGTCCGGCGCCGGAGGGGCCGGCGGGGCGCGATCCGGGCCGCCGGTCGGCAAGCGCACGACGTTATCGGTGGGCTGCCCGGCGGGCCGCGACGTGTCGGCGGTCTCGCGGCGAGCGAACGGGTCGGCCGGCGGCTGCTCCTGTCCGGTCTTCTGACCCAGCACGGACCGCAGGCGCCAGATCACGAAGACGGCGAGCGCCAGAAAGACGAGGGTCGTCACGTCGAACGATTCTTGCATCGAACGGATCTTTGACCTCGGGCCCCGGATCTGACGCGGTTCTCCGGCTGCCGCCACAACCACGACAACCGCCATATGGGAGGCAAGGTGCGTAACATCCACCCTCGCCAACCACAAGCAAGGCGGGATCGGTCTCCTTGTGACCCTCCGCGAAGCATGATAGCGCGGGTTCATCGGCAAGCCCGGCTCGAACAGGGCGGCCGCGGCGTGGCGTTGCCAGCCGAATCTCTCCCGTCCTACAGGAGTCGAGTATGGCCGAAACCCCGGCAGGTAACGGCGCTCATCCCGCCGCCGCACAGGCCCAGGCCGGCGAAGGGCCTCAGCTCAACGCCCTGGCGCAATACGCGAAGGACATCTCGTTCGAGAACCCGAACGCGCCCCGGTCGCTGCAGCCGCAGCAGCAGAGCCCCCAGATCTCCATCCAGGTCAACGTCAACGCCAAGCAGCTGGCCGAGACGGATTTCGAGGTGGATCTCTCGCTCGAGGGCAACGCCAAGGTCGGGGACGAGGTGCTGTTCGCCTTCGACCTCACCTATTCGGGCGTGTTCCGGGCGCGGAACATTCCGCCGAGCGACCTCCATCCCGTGATCATGATCGAGTGTCCGCGCCTGCTGTTCCCCTTCGCCCGGCAGATCGTGGCGGAAGCGGTTCGCAACGGCGGCTTCCCGCCGCTCTACATCGACCCGATCGATTTCGTGGGGCTGTATCGGCAGAAGGCCGAAGCCGGCGGAGCCGACCAGCCCGCGCCATTCGGCGCCGCGAGCTGACCTAAGCGGAGCCGCCGCTCTCGGCCTCGCCGAGATAGCGGCTCCAAAGGGGCGCCGAGCCCAGCGTCGCCACGAAGGCGGCATGTGCCTCCCGCTCCTGCGCCTGCAGGCGGATCCGGTCCGGCCTTTCGGACCGGGGGGCCGCCGGGGAGCGGGCAACGAGGATCGGTCGCACCGTCTCCCGGATGACCGCCAGCCCGAGATCGGTCTGCCGCCCACCGAGCAGCTCGATATACACGTCCGCCAACAGCTCCGAATCGAGCAGGGCGCCGTGCTTCACGCGGCGCGAGCTGTCGATGCCGTAGCGGCTGCACAGGGCATCGAGGCTGTTTGACGCGTTCGGATGTTTCCGCCGCGCCAGCACCAGCGTGTCGACCACGCGCTCCGCCGACAGGAGCTGATGGCCTGTCCTGGCGAACTCGGCATTCAGAAAGCCGAAATCGAACTGCGCGTTGTGCGCGACGAGTTGCGCGTCGCCGAGAAACTCTCTCAGCTCGTCCGCAATGGCCCGGAAGGGCGGCTGCCCGGCCAGAAACGCATCCGACAGGCCGTGCACCTCGAACGCTCCCTTCTCCACCGGGCGCTCGGGGTTGATGTAGCGGTGGAAGTGCCGCCCGGTCGGGATGTGGTTGAGCAGCTCGATCCCGCCGAACTCGACGACGCGGTCGCCCGTGGCATGGTCGATGCCGGTCGTTTCGGTGTCGAAGACGATTTCACGCAGGGCGGGCAGGGCGGGAATCCCGGTGAGAGGCCGCATGGCCGAAGCGGCCCGCCAGCGCCCGCAGGATACCGGTGACCTGGGCCTCGGCGCGAGCGATCCCGTGCCCCGTATCCACCAGGAAATGCGACCGCGACCGCTTCTCGGCGTCGGGCACCTGCCTGGCCAGGATGGCGTCGAGCTTGGCCGCGTCCATTCCGGGGCGCGACAGCACCCGCTGGCGCTGCACCGCAGCGGGCGCCGTGACGGTCACCACGGCATCTACCCGGTGCTCGCCGCCGGCCTCGAACAGGAGCGGGACGTCCAGCACCGCGATCGGCGCGCCCGAAGCCGCGGCCCGTCCCACGAAGTCCAGCTCCTCGGCCCGGACCAGAGGATGCACGATCCGTTCGAGGCGGCACAGCGCATCCGGGTTGCCCAGCACGATCGCTCCGAGGCGGGTGCGGTCGACGCGACCGTCGGCCGTGGTTCCCGGAAACGCCGCCTCGATCGGAGCGACGGCCCGGCCGCTGTAGAGCCGGTGCACGGCCGCGTCCGCGTCGTGGACCGGCACGCCTGCGGCCCGGAACATGGCGGCCGTGGTGGACTTGCCCATGCCGATCGAGCCCGTGAGGCCGAGCAAAAAGGTCACCGGCCCGCCTCGACGTCGGCCTCGATGAGGCTCCTGAGCTCCGGGGTGACGCGCGGCCGCACGCCGAACCAGCTCTCGAAGGCCGGAACGGCCTGGTGGAGGAGCATGCCCAGCCCCCCCACGGTGCGCAGCCCCCGCCGTTTCGCGGCCTCGAGGAGGGGCGTCTCGAGCGGGACATAGACGGCGTCGGCCACGACCGCGCCCTCGGGCAGCCGGTCCAGCGCGAGATCCAGCGCCGGCTGGCCCTTCATGCCGAGGGTGGTGGTGTTCACCAGAAGGTCCGCCCCCTCCACGGCGAGGGGAAGTTCGTCCCAGCCGATCGGCTCGACCCGGGCCGGATCGAAACGCACGAGGTCGGCGGCCCGGCCCGGCGTCCGGTTGGCGATCCGCACCCGGGGGATGCCGAGGTCCAGAAGCGCGCCAACGATGGCGCGCGCAGCCCCGCCCGCTCCAACCACGACGGCGACCGAAACCTCCCGCTCCCAACCCGGCCCGATCGCCTCCCCGATGCTGTCGGCAAAGCCGACCCCGTCCGTGTTGTCGCCCCAGACCTCGCCTCCTGGCAGAGCCTTGAGCACGTTCACGGCCCCGAGCCGCTCGGCCCGGGCGGTGCGGCGGGACGCGAGCTCGAAGGCCTTCTCCTTGTGCGGCACGGTGACGTTTCCGCCGACATAGCCCTGCCGGGCGAAGCCGGAGACAAAGTCGGCCAATTCCCCGGGCGGCACGTCGATGCGCCGGTAGGCGCCCGCGATGCCGTGCTCCCGCAGCCAGTGACCATGGATCAGGGGCGACCGGGAATGCGCGATCGGGTGGCCGATAACGAAGGCGTTCATGCTGGGTCCTCGGCCGGGATGCTCTTCGCGGGCGCCGCAGGGGCGCCCGGCAGATCCCGGTCGTGTCAGGTGGCGATGAATTTCAGCGCGTGCGCCCGGTACAGGTCCACGATGGCGGCCGCCGTTTCCTCAATGGACCGGCGCGTGACGTCGATGGTCGGCCAGTTATTGCGGGCGCAGAAGCGTCGCGAGAACGCCACCTCCTCGGCCACGAGATCGCGGTCGACATAGGCCGTGTCCTCGTCGGCATTGAGGGAGAGCAGCCGGTTCTGCCGGATCTGCACGATCCGCTCGGGCGAGGCCACGAGGCCCACCACCAGCGCCCGCCGGGTGCGGTGCAGAGCCGGCGGCGGCTCGTGCCCGGGCACCAGCGGGATGTTGGCGGTCTTCAGGCCGCGGTTCGCCAGATAGATGGACGTCGGCGTCTTTGAGGTGCGGCTCACACCGACCAGAACCACATCCGCCTCGTCCAGGTCGTCCGGCAGCTGCCCGTCGTCGTGCAGCAGCGTGAAATTCATGGCGTCGATGCGCTTGAAATAATCGGCGTTGAGGACGTGCTGCGCACCGGGACGCGCCCGCGACACCGTGCCGACATAGGATTCGAGCAGCGCGTGGACCGGCGCCAGCACCGACAGGTGAGGGCAGCCGACCTCCCGGCACTTCTCCTCGAGCCGCACCGCGAGGTCCTGGTCCACGAGAGTGTAGAGGACGATTCCGGGCGCGGTGTCGATTTCCGAGAGGACGCGGTCGAGCTGCCGCGACGAGCGCACGAGCGGGTAGACGTGCTCGATCGCCGACACGCCTTCGTATTGAGCGGTAGCCGCCCGGGCGACCGCGATCAGCGTCTCGCCCGTCGAATCCGACACGAGGTGGAGGTGGAAATAGCTGCGGCCCACGAGCTCCGGACCCTGTGCGTAAGGAGTCGACGGGTGTGGATATCGGACCCAACGGAGTGGGTCCAGGCAAACGGGGCGGGACAGCGGGGCCAGGCTGTCCAGATTCTGACAATGCGGGATGCACGCCGCGAGTCATCGGGGACCAAACCGAAGCCCGCCGGCCGCCGGCCGTTAACACCTCGTTAACACATGCGGAATCGCTGCGGCCTTCCGCCCCGGCGCGGCGCCACACCTGTGCAGCCGCTGTGGACAGGATTGCGGCCCCGTAAGCCACGGCCCAAGAGAAAGAGGAGAGAGTCTCATTAAAGATTCTAAGATTTTAGGAGCGACAGGGTGGGTGTGAACGACAGGCCTCTCATGCGGGTTCTCGCCGGCGAGGCCCTCTGGCCCCCGCCGGTCTGGATCATGCGGCAGGCCGGTCGCTATCTCCCCGAATATCTGGCCACCCGGGCGGAGGCGGGCTCCTTCACGCGGCTCTGCTACACGCCCGAGCTTGCGGCCGAGGTGACGCTCCAGCCCATTCGCCGCTTCGGCTTCGACGGGTCCATCCTGTTCTCCGACATCCTGATCGTGCCGGACGCGCTCGGCGCCGAATTCCGCCTCGACGCCGGCGAGGGCCCGAGGCTGCGGCCGACCGTCGACCGCGAGGGTCTGGATCGCTTGGCCTCCAGCCTGCCCCTGGAGCGCGTTGCCCCGGTCATGCAGGCCGTGCGGCTGATCCGGGCGCAGCTCCCTGCCGAAACGACGCTGCTCGGCTTCTGCGGGGCACCCTGGACCGTTGCGGCCTATATGGTGGCCGGCCGGGGAACGCCGGATCAGGGACCCGCGCTGGCGGCAGCCCGGACCGACCCGGGCTTCTTCGCCGCGCTGATCGAGCGGCTGGTCGAATCGAGCATCACGTATCTCGTCGCCCAGCTCGAGGCCGGTGCGCAGGCGGTCCAAATCTTCGAGAGCCACGCCGGTTCGCTGCCGGAGGATCTACTCGAGACGCTGTCGCTCCGACCCATCGGCCGCATCATGGCTGGGGTTCTGGAGCGCCGGCCCGGAAGCCGCATCATCGTGTTTCCGCGGGGGCAGGGCCGCCGGCTCGCCGATTACGCGGCCCTGGGCGCCGCCGCGATCGGCATCGACCAGGACACCGACCTGCCGACCGCGCTCGCAAGTCTGCCGGCGGGGGTCGCCTCCCAGGGCAATCTCGATCCGAACCTGCTGCTGGAAGGCGGGGCGGCGCTCGATCGGGGGGTGGACCGGGTGCTGGAGGCCGTGCGGGGCCGCCCGCACATCTTCAACCTCGGGCACGGCATCTCGAAGGACACACCCGTCGAGAACGTAGCCCGCTTGCTGGCCCGGATCCGGAGCGCCGCGTGACCTACCTTCTGGTCAAGTCGCTGCACATCCTGGCCGTAATCTCCTGGATGGCCGGCATGCTCTATCTGCCGCGGCTGTTCGTGTACCATGCCGACGCGCAGCCCGGCTCGGCGCAATCCGAGACATTCAAGGTCATGGAGCGGCGGCTGCTTCGGGCGATCATGACGCCCGCCATGGTGGTCACCTGGGCTGCCGGGCTGTGGCTCGCCTGGGACGCGGGCTTCTTCCGGTCTGGGTGGCTTCACGGGAAGCTCGCGCTCGTCCTCGCGCTGTCAGGCGTGCACGGCCTTCTGGCCGTGAGGGTGCGGCGCTTCGCCGAGGATGCGAACACGCGCTCGGCGCGACACTATCGCATTCTCAACGAGATCCCGACCGTCCTGATGATCGGGATCGTGCTCCTGGTCGTCCTGAAGCCCTTCTGAGGATTTCCCGCGGTTTGCCCTTGAGGGGAAGGCCGGACAGCCCTATAGTCGCGCTCTCCCAACCGACAGGTCGCCGAGCGTGGAGCCCCAGGGGCTCGCAACACAGGCGCGTCTGAACCGGGCCATCCTGTCGCTTCCGTCCCGCCCAAGTCCCGGCCCCGCGATCCCTAGCGAGAGTGCTCCCCCATGAGGGAAGTCAAACTTGAAGACCTGAAAGCCAAGTCGGCAACGGAATTGCTGACATTCGCCGAGGAGGTCGAGGTCGAGAATGCGAGCACCATGCGCAAGCAGGAGCTCATGTTCGCGATCCTCAAGCAGCTCGCCGCCCGGGAGACCGAAATCGTCGGTCAGGGCGTGGTGGAAGTGCTGCTGGACGGGTTCGGCTTTCTGCGGTCTTCCGATTCGAACTATCTGCCCGGACCGGACGACATCTATGTCTCGCCGTCCCAGATTCGGCGCTTCGGACTCCGCACGGGTGACACGGTTGAGGGGCCGATCCGGGGTCCCAAGGAAGGCGAACGCTACTTCGCTCTTCTCAAGGTCAACACGATCAACTTCGAAGACCCGGAGAAGATCAAGCACAAGGTCCATTTCGACAACCTGACGCCTCTCTATCCGGACGAACGCATTCGTCTCGAGCACGATGAGCCAGGCAAGAAGGACTTCTCGGCTCGGATCATCGACGTCGTCGCCCCGATCGGAAAAGGCCAGCGCGCCCTCATCGTGGCGCCGCCCCGCACCGGCAAGACGGTTCTTCTTCAGAACATCGCCAAGTCCGTCACGGCGAATCATGCCGATTGCTACCTCATCGTGCTGCTCATCGACGAGCGGCCCGAGGAGGTGACCGACATGCAGCGCTCGGTGAAGGGCGAGGTCATCTCTTCGACCTTCGACGAGCCGGCGCAGCGCCACGTGCAGGTCGCCGAGATGGTGATCGAAAAGGCCAAGCGCCTGGTCGAGCACGGCAAGGACGTGGTCATCCTGCTCGATTCCATCACCCGGCTCGGGCGCGCCTACAACACGGTGGTGCCGTCCTCCGGCAAGGTGCTGACTGGCGGTGTCGACGCGAACGCCCTGCAGCGGCCGAAGCGCTTCTTCGGCGCGGCCCGCAACATCGAGGAAGGCGGATCGCTGACCATCATCGCGACCGCACTGATCGACACCGGCTCGCGCATGGACGAGGTCATCTTCGAGGAGTTCAAGGGTACGGGTAACTCCGAGATCATCCTCGACCGGAAAGTCTCCGACAAGCGCATCTTTCCGGCTCTCGACATCACCCGCTCGGGAACGCGGAAAGAGGAACTGCTGGTTCCGGCCGACGTCCTCAAGAAGATGTACGTGCTGCGCCGCATTCTCAACCCGATGGGCACGGTCGACGCGATCGAGTTCCTTCTGGACAAGCTGCGGCAGACCAAGACGAACGGCGACTTCTTCGACTCGATGAACACCTAAGCGACCGATCTCGCGCGAGCCTCGAGCAGCCTCGTGGCAGCCTCGGGGACCCGCCCCGGCGGCCAGGGTCCGGACACGATCTTCGCCGTCGCGTCGGGCTTCGGCCGCAGCGCGATCTGCGTGATCCGGCTGAGCGGGCCGGACAGCCTGGCCACGCTCGCCACTCTGACCGGCCGCCCGGCACCGCCGGCCCGGGCCTTGACGCTGCGAACCCTGCGCGGGCCCGACACAGGCGAACCTCTCGATCAGGCCATGGTGGTATGGCTGCCGGGGCCCGGCACCTTCACGGGCGAGGACCAGGCCGAATTGCACATTCACGGCGGCTTGGCCGTCCGGGCCTCGGTTCTGCGTGCGCTCGCCGCGCGACCGCAACTCCGTGCCGCCGAGCCCGGTGAATTCACCCGGCGCGCCTTTCTCAACGGCAAGCTCGACCTCACCGCCGTCGAAGGACTGGCCGATCTCATCGACGCCGAGACCGAAGCGCAACGCCGACAGGCCCTGCGCCAGCTCGAGGGAACGCTCGGGCATCAGGTGCGGCGGTGGCGCGAACGTCTCATTGGCGTCTCCGCCCTGTGCGAGGCCGGGCTCGATTTCTCCGACGAAGACGACGTGCCGACCGATGTGGACGGGCCGGTCCCGACCGAGATCCGGCATCTCCGAGACGAGATCGCGACCGCGCTGAGCTCCGGAGAGCGCGGTGAGCGTGTGCGGGACGGGCTCACCGTGGTCATCGCCGGCGCGCCGAATGCGGGAAAATCGACGCTGCTGAATGCTATCGCGGGGCGCGACGTCGCCATCGTATCGCCTGTTGCGGGCACCACGCGCGACATGATCGAGGTGCGGTGCGATCTCGGCGGGCTGCCGGTGGTGTTCGTCGACACGGCCGGCCTGCGGGACAGCGACGAGGCGATCGAGCGGGAGGGCGTGAGCCGGGCCCTCCAGCGCATGCAGGATGCCGAGCTGGTGCTCTGGCTCCAGCCTCTCGGCGAGGCGCCAACGCAGCCCCACCTGCCCCCAAGCGGCGGCTGGCGCCGGGTCTGGACCAAATCAGATCTCGGCCAAAGAGGGGCCTTGCAGGAAGGGTCGAGCGTGGTCTCAGCAGCGAGCGGCGACGGCGTACCGGAGCTGCTCGAGGCCATCCGGGCCGAGGCCGAACTTCGCATGACCGGCGACGGGGATGCCCTCCTCACGCGGGAACGTCACCGCGTGCTCCTGGCCGACGCGCAGGAATGCCTCGCTCGCGCCCTTGTTGCGGAGCACACGGGCCACCCCGAACTCGTGGCCGAGGATGTGCGGCTCGCCTTGCGGGCGCTCGGGCGCGTGTCCGGGCATGTGTCTCCGGACGACGTGCTGGACCGCATTTTTTCGTCCTTCTGCATCGGAAAATAGAAGCTGGTGACGCGAATGGCCGAGCAGGGCTTTGCTGGGGCTCAGGCCCTTGATCAGGTCCGAGGCTTCGACGTGGTCGTGGTCGGGGGAGGTCACGCCGGGGCGGAAGCCGCGAGCGCGGCCGCACGCCTTGGGGCCCGCACGGCGCTTGTCACCCAGTCCCTGGCGACGGTCGGGACGATGTCGTGCAACCCGGCCATTGGCGGGCTCGGCAAGGGCCACCTCGTGCGCGAGGTGGATGCGCTCGACGGCTTGATGGGCCGGGCCGCGGACCGGGCGGGCATCCAGTTCCGCCTTCTCAACCGCCGCAAGGGCCCAGCTGTCCGGGGTCCCCGCACCCAGGCGGACCGCAAGCTTTACGCCCGGGCCGTGCAGGACCTGCTGGCTGAAACCCAGAACCTCACCCTGGTCGAGGGCGAGGCGGCCGACCTCGAGGTGGTGGACGGCGAGGTGAACGCCCTCGTCCTGGCGGACGGACGTCGCCTCGCGGCCGGCGCGCTGGTGATCACCACCGGCACGTTCCTGGGCGGTGTGATCCATATCGGCGAGCAGCGCTTCCGGGCGGGGCGACATGGGGAGCGCCCCTCCGACCATCTCGCCGCGACGCTGGCGCGGCACGGCCTGCCGCTGGGGCGGCTGAAGACCGGGACGCCGCCGCGGCTCGACGGGCGGACCGTGGATTGGGGCGCGGTCGAGCGCCAGGCCGGCGACAGCGATCCGGTCCCGTTTTCCTTCATGACCGACGCCATCCGAACGCCGCAGATCGAGTGCGGCATCACGCGCACGACGATGAAGGTGCATGACGCGATCCGTGCGGCCTTGCACCGCTCGCCGCTGTTCAGCGGGCAGATCCAGGGCGTTGGTCCCCGCTATTGCCCCTCGATCGAGGACAAGGTGGTGCGCTTCGCCGACCGGGACAGCCACCAGGTCTTTCTCGAGCCGGAGGGTCTCGATGACCCCGTCGTCTATCCGAACGGCATTTCGACCTCTCTGCCGGAGGACGTGCAGAGAGCGGTGGTGGCCGGAATCCCAGGCCTTGAACGCGCCGTCATGATCCGGCCGGGCTACGCCATCGAATACGATTACGCCGATCCGCGCGCCCTCTCGGCCTCGCTGGAGAGCACCAGGATCGGCCGCCTGTTCCTGGCCGGTCAGATCAACGGCACCACCGGTTACGAGGAAGCGGCAGCTCAAGGCGCCGTGGCCGGTCTCAACGCGGCCCTGCGGGCGTCGGGCGGCGCCAGCCTCGTCCTGCCGCGGTCGGATTCCTATATCGGCGTGCTGATCGATGACCTCGTGACGCGGGGGGTCACCGAGCCCTACCGCATGTTCACGTCCCGCTCGGAGTTCCGGCTGAGCCTTCGCATCGACAATGCGGACGAACGCCTCACCCCCGTCGCGGCCGCCCTTGGGGCCGTGTCGCAGGAGAGGTCCGCGCGGTTCTGCGACCTGACGGCTCGCTTGGACGCCGCCCGTGCAAGACTGCACGAACTCACCGTCACGCCTCAGGCCGCCGCCCGGGCGGGCCTGACGGTCAACCAGGACGGGACTCGGCGGAGTGCCTTCGAGCTGCTGTCGCGACCCGGCATGTCCCTCAGCGACCTGGAACGGGTGTGGCCCGAGCTCGGGGCCATTGCTCCGGATGTGGCCGCCCGGGTCGAGGTGGAAGCCTCCTATTCGGTCTACCTCGCGCGGCAGCAGGAGGACCTGGCCGCCTTCCGTCGCGAGGAGGCGATCGCGCTCCCAGCCGGCTTGCCCTTCGGCCAGATGCCTGGGCTTTCGGCCGAGATCCGCTCCCGGCTCGATCTCGCCCAGCCGGCCACGCTGGGCCAGGCCTCCCGCCTGGAAGGCATCACGCCCGCCGCGTTGACGATCCTGGCCGCTCACGCCCGAGCCGCGCAGCGGCCGGCCCCCCGATCCGGATCCGACCTGTGAATGTTTCACGTGAAACACGGCGTCGCCTCGAGATCTTCGAGCGCGAGCTTCGCGCTTGGCAGAAGGTGATCAACCTCGTCTCACCGGCCTCCCTCGATGCCTTCTGGCTGCGTCATGTCCAGGACTGCCTGCAGCTGATTCCTCTGGCGCCTAAGGCCGAACGTTGGGTCGACCTGGGGGCGGGGGCCGGCCTTCCCGGTCTCGTGATTGCGGCTTCTGACCGCATACCACACGTGACCCTCGTCGAGAGTGACAGCCGAAAGTGCGCCTTTCTGCGTCACGCCGCGCGCCAGATGGGCGTCGCCGCCGAGGTCGTCGAGGGCCGAATCGAGCTGTCGCTCGCCGGCCGCCAGGCCGACGTCGTGACAGCGCGCGCGCTCGCCCCCCTGACCCGCCTGCTCGGCTATTCACAGGAGATGTTGCGGAGCGGCGCCACAGGCCTGTTCCTGAAGGGCCGCGGCTACGCGGCGGAATTGACCGAAGCCCACGAATCCTGGACCTTTGAGGCCGAAGCGGTCGAAAGCCGGACGGATCCGGAGAGCCGCATCCTGCGCATCACCCGGTTCGAGGGCCCTCGACAGCCGGGAGACGTGAAGTGAGAACCACCTTGCCGACATCTCGGTCCCCCGCTCTGCCCCGGGTCTTCGCCCTCGCGAACCAGAAGGGGGGTGTCGGCAAGACCACCACCGCCATCAATCTCGGCACAGCCCTCGCCGCCATCGGCGAGCGCGTCCTCGTGATCGACCTCGATCCGCAGGGAAACGCCTCGACGGGTCTCGGGATCGACCGACGCCACCGTGCGGTATCGAACTACCATGTCATGGCCGGTCATGCGGAACTGCGCCAAGCGGTGCAGCCGACGGCGGTCCCCAACCTGTTCCTCGCGCCGTCCACCATGGACCTGCTCGGCGTCGAACTTGAGATCGCGCAGGAGCGTGATCGGGCCGTTCGCCTGCGCCACGCCATCGCGTCGCTTGCCGAGGCGGACGAGGCGACGCGCTTCACCTACGTGCTGATCGATTGCCCGCCGTCGCTGAACCTCCTCACCATCAACGCGTTGGCGGCCGCGGACGCGGTGCTGGTTCCGTTGCAATGCGAGTTCTTCGCGCTGGAGGGGCTCAGCCAGCTCCTCAAGAGCGTCGAGCAGGTCAGGACCACGCTGAACCCGGCGCTGACGATCCATGGTGTCGTGCTCACCATGTTCGATCCCCGCAACAATCTGGCGAACCAGGTCGTCGCGGACGTGCGACAATTCATGGGTGCCAAGGTCTACGACACGGTCATTCCCCGTAACGTCCGGGTGTCCGAGGCGCCGTCACACGGCAAGCCCGCCCTCCTCTACGACCTTCGCTGTGCGGGGTCTCAAGCCTACCTCCGGCTCGCCTCCGAGGTGATCCAGCGAGAACGCGCGCTGAGGGCTGCGGCATGACGAGAAGCACCACGACGGCCAGACTCGACGACACCGCGGCCCCGAGAGCCCGCCTCGGCCGCGGCCTCGCCGCCCTTATCGGAGATTTCGACGACGGCGTCGCCAGCTCCGAGCGGCCCTCCGGTGCCAAGCAGGTGCCGGTCGAGTTTCTGAAGCGCAATCCGCGCAATCCGCGGACGACCTTTTCGGAGGCCGAGCTTGAGGATCTGACCGCGTCGATCCGCGAGCGCGGCATCATTCAACCGATCATCGTCCGGTCGCTGAACCAGCTTCCTGGCGCCTTCGAGATCATCGCCGGCGAGCGGCGCTGGCGGGCGGCCCAGCGCGCCGGCCTGCACGAGGTCCCGGTGGTGGTGGTGGAGGCGGATGACCGCCTCGCGCTCGAACTCGCCATCATCGAGAACGTGCAGCGCAGCGACCTGAACGCGCTGGAAGAGGCGCGCGGCTACCAGCACCTGATCGACGAACACGGCTACACGCAGGCCGATCTCGGCACCACGCTCGGCAAGAGCCGCAGCCACATCGCCAACACGCTGCGCCTGCTGAAGCTGCCCGACTCCGTTCGGGACCTGATCAGCCGCGGTGAGCTCTCGGCCGGCCATGGCCGTGCCCTGCTGGCCGTGCCCGATCCGGAGGTCGTGGCCCGGCGGGTGGTCGATCGCGGCCTCACCGTCCGCGACGTCGAGCGGCTCGGCCGCGAGCCGGTGGGCGAGGGCGAGGACGGAACGCGGCCCGCCCGGCCCGGTCGCCCGCGCCAGACCAAGGCGGAGGATGTCGATGCACGGGCTCTCGAGCGCGATCTCGAGGAGATGCTGGGCCTCGTGGTCCAGATCGATTCGCGGGGCGAGGAGGGGCGGCTGACGATCCGCTACCGGTCTCTGGACCAGCTCGACGCGCTTTGCCGGGCACTCAAGCTCTCGGTTCGGGACCGCGATCCCGGGTAGCTGGCGATCCGATAGAGGCTCGCGGCCGTCACCGCCGAGCTGAGCTGCGCCATTTGGCGGCTGCGAAGGGTCGCCGCCTGCAGGGCCGACACGACATCGGCCAGGGTGGCGGTGGGCCAGCGGGACAGCTGCTGCTGCACAGCGGCGCGGCGCCGCGGGGACAGGCCCCTCCAGCTCGTCATGGCGGTGTCCGGGCTGTCACCCTCATCCAAGCGCGCCCGGGCGGTGCTGAGCGCCAGCGCGTGCCGCAGGGCGCCGGACAGGAGGGCAGCCGGGCTGGTGCCGCGGGCCTGGTGCTGCGCCCAGACGGCGTCCCAGGCCGCTACACGCCCAGAAAAGGCTGCGTCCAAGGCCGCGTCGATGCTGAGGCCCGACGCGTCGCTGATCACAGCCTCCACGTCCTCCTCGCTCACCGTCTCCTGGCCGTGGCAGAACAAAGTCAGCTTCTCGAGTTCCGTCCTGCTGGAGAGCCGGTCTTCGCCGAGGCTGGCCAGGAGCAAGGCGCGCGCGTCGCCCTCGAAGCGGAGGTTTGCGGCGGCCATGAAACCGTCCACCACCGCCGCGAGATCGCGCTCGCTGTCAGGGTAGCAGGGCAGCGCCAGCGCCAGGGGCGAGGCTTCGCAGGCAGCGCGCAGCGGTGAGCTGCGCTGCAGGTCACCCGCCTCGACCACGATCAGCGTATCGGGCAGCGGCGCGGCCAGACATTCGGCCACCGCACCCGAGATGTTGCGGGAGGTCGGCCCGACGCGAATCACCCGCGGGCCGGCCAGCAGGCTGTAGGTCGAGGCTTCCTCGACCAACCGCGCCGGCCGGTCAGCGACGGAATCCCCGTCCATCCGGACGAGCTGGAAGGGGTCGGCGGGATCGCGGGCGACACTCTCGGCCGCCTTGCGGGCTCTCTCGTTCACGAGGCCCGCATCCGGACCGTAGAGAAGCAGGAGCTGGATGCCGGCCGGCAGCGATCGCAGCGCCCGCTCGACGTCCGGCGGCTTGACGGCCACCATGGACCGTCAGGGCCGCGTGGCGAAGAGCTGGGCCAGTCGCTGCCTGATGTCGTCGGAGACGAGCTTTGCGGCCCGGATCTCGGCGTCACGGGCCGCCCTCACCGAGGCGAAGCGCTGCGGGTCGCGGAAATACGTCGCGGTCGCCCGAGCCGTGCCGGTGCCGAGCGTGCGGGTGCCATCCGTCGTGGTCAGGGCATATTTCACCGTGACGTTCAGGAGTGCGGCATCGGCCCGGCCGGTCAGCGTGTCGGTGGTCGTGACCTGCACCGACTCGCTCGCATCGAGCTTGAGCCGGTAGAGCTTCGGGCTCACCGTCCCGGAGCCGTCGAGGTCGAACACCAACTCGCTGCGAAGGTAGTGGCCGAGACGTTCCTGCCCGGGGGCGGTCCCGACCGTCTCGACGGCGACCGATGCGAGCGCCTCGCGCAAGGGCACCCCCGAGGCCGTGGGGCCGTAAAGCGGCCGAAAGCACCCGGACAGGGCCACGCCCAGCACGGCCGTCATGAGGACAGCACCCCGTCTATGCCACGACATTGACGATCCTGTTCGGGACAATGATGACCTTCTTGGCCGGTCGCCCTTCCATAGCGCGGATTACCGGCTCGAGCGACAGGGCCGCGGCCTCGATCGCCGCAGCATCCGCCGACCGTGGCACGGTGACATCGGCCCGTTTGCGGCCATTCACCTGCACCGGAAGGGTGACCTCGTCTTCCACCAGCAGCGCGGGGTCGTAGGTCGGCCACGGCGCGGACGCGACGAGCCCGGCCTTCGGATCGAGGACGTGCCAGCACTCCTCGGCCAGATGCGGCATCATGGGAGCAACCATCTGCACCAGCAGCCGGCCGGCCTCCTCCAGGCCAGCCGACGAGCCGAGGCCGGTTTCGCGCCGCGCTGCCACGTCCGCCGTCAGCACGTTGGTCAGCTCATAGAGCCGGGCCACCGCGCGGTTGAAGCGGAGGGCCTCGAGGTCGTCCTGAAGCACCTTGAGGGCGCCATGGGCGGCCTTGCGGAGCGGCTCGTCGCGCCCGGACGCGTCTGCGCCCGCCGACGTCGCCAAGCTGCGGATCTCGTTCACCAGGCGCCAGAGACGCTGCACGAAGCGCCAGGCGCCCTGCACGCCTTCCTCGGTCCACACGACGTCGCGCTCGGGAGGGGAGTCGGACAGCATGAACCAGCGGGCCGTATCCGCCCCGTAGCTCGCGATGATGTCGTCCGGATCCACCGTGTTGCGGCGCGACTTCGACATCTTCTCGATGCCGCCGATGGCCACCGGCGCGCCGGTTTTCACGTGAAACGCTTTGCGGTCCGGACCCGAGCCCTCGAACCGCACCTCGGCGGGCTGCAGCCAGGCACCGTCCGGGTCGCGGTAGGTCTCGTGGACCACCATTCCCTGCGTGAACAGGCCGGCAAACGGCTCGTCCAGCCCCGTCCAGCCGGTCTTCCGCATGGCGCGGGTGAAGAATCGCGAATACAGAAGATGCAGGATCGCGTGTTCGATGCCGCCGATATACTGATCGACAGGCAACCACGCATTCACATCCGCCACATCTGTCGGAGCGTTGTTGAGTTCGGTGTTCGTGAACCTGGCGAAATACCAGGACGAGTCGACGAACGTATCCATGGTGTCCGTCTCGCGGCGGGCCTCTCCGCCGCAGGATGGACAGGGGGTGCGCCCCCAACTCTCGTGCCGTTCCAGCGGATTGCCGGGCTGGTCGAAGGTGACGTCGTCGGGCAGCAGCACCGGCAAGTGCTCGGCCGGCACCGGCACGACACCGCAGGCCTCGCAATGCACGACCGGGATCGGACATCCCCAGTAACGCTGCCGCGAGATGCCCCAGTCGCGCAGCCGGTAGATGACGCGCCGCTCCGCCACCGGGGCTCCGTCGCGGGTCAGGCTGCACAGGCGCCGGGCGACCTCGTCGAACGCCTCGTCGGGCGTCAGCCCGTCGAGATAGCGCGAATTGATCATGCGGCCGTCGCCGTCATAGGCCCGGTCGGTCACCTCGAAGGTGGCCGGATCGGTGCCGGGCGGGGCGACGACGGGCGTCACCGGCAGGCCCTGCATGCGGGCAAAATCCAAGTCGCGCTGGTCGTGCGCCGGACAGCCGAAGATGGCGCCCGTGCCGTATTCCATGAGCACGAAATTCGCGACGTAGACCGGCAGGCGCCGGTCGGGGTCGAGCGGATGGATGGCCCGGATGCCGGTGTCGAAGCCGCGCTTCTCGGCCGTCTCCACGGCGGCCTGAGAGGTCCCGACGCGCCGGCATTCCTCGATGAACTCGGCCAGCGCCGGATTGCCGCTCGCGGCCGCAAGGGCCAGCGGGTGATCGGCCGCAACCGCCATGAACTCGGCGCCGAACAGTGTGTCGGGCCGTGTCGTGTAGATCGCCAGCTCGCCGGCGGGCTCCGTCCCGGTGTCCAGCGCGAAGCGGATGAACAGCCCTTCGGACTTGCCGATCCAGTTGCGCTGCATCAGCCGGACCTTGTCCGGCCAGCGGGTGAGGTCGTTCAGCTGCGCGTCGAGATCGCCGGCGAAATCCGTGATGCGCAGGAACCACTGCGTCAGCTCGCGTTGCTCCACGAGCGCACCGGAGCGCCAACCGCGTCCGTCGATCACCTGCTCGTTGGCCAGCACCGTGTGGTCGACCGGATCCCAGTTCACCTTGGCGGCACGGCGATCCACCAGGCCTGCCTTCAGGAAGTCGAGAAACAGCCGCTGCTGGTGCTTGTAGTAGTCGGGGTCGCAGGTCGCGAATTCGCGGGCCCAGTCAATGGACAATCCCATGGACTTAAGCTGACCCCGCATGGTCGCGATGTTGGCGTAGGTCCAATCCTTCGGGTGAATGCGGTTCTGCATGGCCGCGTTTTCGGCCGGCATGCCGAACGCATCCCACCCCATCGGATGCAGGACGTTGAACCCCCTCGCCCGCTTGTAGCGCGCGATGACGTCACCCATCGTGTAGTTGCGGACGTGGCCCATATGGATGCGCCCGGACGGATACGGGAACATCTCCAGCACGTAGTATTTGGGGCGCGGGTCGGTGTTGGAGGTGGCGAACAGGTCGCAATCCGACCACGCCTTTTGCCACCTCGGCTCGGCATCTTTCGCGTTGTATCGCTCAAGGGACATCGTGCGGCGTGAGCTCTTGGACGGTCAGGGAACTTGGATGAGATATGGGGCGACAGACACCATTCCCCGAGAGGGGTCAACGCTCTCCGCTCCCGGAGGCCGGGTGACCCGGAGCTGACCATGACAAGTCTCGAAAACCTTGCCGCCCTGCAGGAAGCGATCGCCCAGGCCGCCCTCGATGCCGGCCGTGAGCCGAGCTCCGTGACGCTGGTCGCCGTGTCCAAGACCGTGCCGGCGGACCGCATCGAGCCGGTGCTGCAGGCCGGTCAGCGGGTGTTCGGCGAGAACTACGTGCAGGAGAGCGCCGCGAAGTGGCCGGCCCTGCGCGAGGCCCATCCGGGCTGCGAGCTTCACCTCCTCGGCCCGCTGCAATCCAACAAGGCGCAGGCCGCGGTGGCGCTGTTCGACGTGATCCACTCGCTCGACCGGCCATCGCTGGCCGCCGCGCTCGCGACCGCCCAGGCGAAGACCGGCCGCCGGCCGCGTGTGCTGTGTCAGGTCAACACGGGCGAGGAGCCGCAAAAGGGCGGCGTTCCGCCCTCGGAGGTCGACAGCTTCGTCCTGCGCTGTCGCACCGAGTTCGGGCTCGATGTCGCCGGGCTGATGTGCATTCCGCCCGCGGATCAGGCCGCCTCCCCGCATTTCGCGCTTCTCAAGGTGGCGGCCGAGCGAAACGGCCTCCCCTGGCTGTCCATGGGCATGAGTGCCGATTTCCGGGAGGCGATCCAGCTCGGCGCGACCCATGTGCGGGTCGGCACGGCCATTTTTGGAGCCAGGCTGCGCGAGGCGCCGGCCGAGGGGGCGGCGCCGCGGGCGGACGTCACGGCTTAGCCCTGGGGTGTCGCGCGGGCGCCGCTCAGCCGATGCGGATTCGCGTGCGGGGTCCGAGACGCTCCACCAGGCGCGCGATGGCGTTTCGGCCCACGGCGACGCAGCCCTCCGTGGGCCCGAAGGCCGGCCGGGCCGAGTGGAGAAAGATCGCGCTGCCGCGGCCGGGCACGGCCGGGCGTCTGTTCCAGTCGAGGTCGAGCACGACGTCGTAGAGGTGATCCTGCCGAAACAGGCGCTCGTGACGCGCCCTGTGCGGCAGCCTGACCGGGCGATTGTAGAGGCGGGAGCCCGGATCGTCGCACCAGCCGTCATCGGGGCCGATGCGTCGGATTGGCAGGGCAGTCCGCGGCCGCCGGGCACGGTCGGGGCGGTACAGCACGGTCAGTACGCGAAAACACCCGGCGGGCGTGCCGCCGTCGCCTTCGCGCTTGCTCCGTACGATCCCGAGGCTGCCAAGCGCGCAGGGAAGATCGAGAGATCCTGCCCTGACGCGACCCTTGGTGGCATCCACCGGAGAGCGAAAGACGCGGATAACGTCCAGGGTGCGGCGCTTCACGGCCGCGAGGGACTTCAACCTTGCCGGGCTGTCAAGCTATAGAGGGTCATGCTGCTCCTCGGATCGGGCCTGGCGCCCGTGCAAGAACGTAGGCGGGTCGGTTGATGCCGAACAGCAGCCGCCTCCTTGTGGTCGAGGATGATCGCGATCTCCGCGACACGCTGATCGAGCAGTTGGCGCCGTCGAGCGAGTTCGAGGTGGTGGCCTGCGAGACCGCAGACGAGGCCCGAGCCGCGATCGCGGCGGGACGGACGGACCTCGTCATCATGGATGTGGGCCTGCCCGACATGGATGGCCGGGACGCCGTCAAGATCATCCGGAAAGAGGGATTCCGGGGCCCGATCATCATGCTGACCGCACAATCGAGCGACGCCGACGTCGTGACCGGTCTCGAGGCGGGCGCCAACGACTATGTGGCGAAGCCCTTCAAATTCGCGGTCCTGCTGGCCCGCATACGGGCCCAGCTGCGCGCGCACGAGGCGTCGGAAGACGCCGTGTTCACCATCGGCCCCTATACCTTCCGGCCCGGGGCCAAGATTCTGGTCAGCGATCGCGGCTCCAAGCTGAAGCTGACCGAGAAGGAAACGGCGATCCTGCGCTTTCTCTACCGGGCGGGGCAGACCACCGTGAGCCGGGACGTGCTGCTGCAGGAGGTCTGGGGCTACAACGCCGCGGTCACGACGCACACGCTGGAGACGCATGTCTACCGCCTCCGGCAGAAGATCGAGTCCAACCCCTCCGCCGCCCGCATCCTGGTGACCGAGCCTGGCGGCTACAAGCTGATGCCCTGAGGCGGAGACCCGGTTGGCTCTCGATGACACGATCGCCATCCTGTCCCAGGCACCGCTGCTCGGACATCTGGAGCGCGACGCCCTCAGGCTCGTAGCCTTTTCCGCTGAAACGCGGCGGCTTCGCACCAACGAGATCCTGTTTCGCGAGGGCGAGCGCTCGGATGGCGGCTATGTGGTCCTGTCCGGCGAGATCGCGGCGAGCCGCGCCGCTTCGGGCGAGGTCACGCTTGCCGGGCCCGGCTCGCTGGTCGGCCGCACCGCCCTCTTCGTCCGAATCGTGCGCCCCGCCTCGGCGATCGCCCGGGAGCCGACCACGCTTCTGCGCATCTCACCGACCCTGATGCGGCGGCTGCTCGAGGAATTCCCGAGCGCGGCCGGGGAGGTCCGGGAGGCGCTGGCTCAGGATCTGACGGAGCTCAGCGACGGGCTGGAGCGGGTCCGCCGCATGCTCCTTGCGATCGACGAGAAGCGGCCTCCGATCAAAGCACCAGGGTCGCCGTGACCGGAGCGTGATCGGAGGGCTGGGGCCAGCCGCGTGCGCAGCCATGGACGTCCACGGCGCGCAGCGTTCCGGCCAGATCCTCGGAGGCCCAGACGTGATCGAGCCGGCGGCCCTTGTTCGCGGTCGCCCAATCCGGCGAGCGATAGCTCCACCACGTGTAGATCTTGGTGGGTTCGGGCACGAGGTGGCGGGCGCCATCCACGAAGCGTCCCTCCTGCCGCAATGACTCGAGCGCCTCCGTCTCGACGGGCGTGTGACTGACCACCTTGAGCAGCTGCTTGTGCGACCACACGTCGTGCTCGAGGGGCGCGACGTTGAGGTCGCCGACCAGCACCGTCGGCCGGCGATCGCGCTGTCCGGCCCAGCGCCGCATCTCGGCGAGAAACCGCAGCTTGTGCTCGAACTTCCCGTTCAGGGCGGGGTCGGGCACGTCACCCCCGGCCGGGACGTAGAAATTATGGATGGCGATCCCGGCCGCCGCTCCCGCCTCGCTGCCGAGCACCACGGAGAGGTGGCGGGCATCCTCGCGCTCGCACCAGCGTCGCGGCTCCACCGATTCGAACGGGAATCGGGACAGGATTGCGACCCCGTTATAGCCCTTCTGGCCGACCTGCACGACGTGCGGGTAGCCAAATTGCTGCAGGGCGCTCAGCGGAAAGCAATCCTCCGGGCATTTGGTCTCCTGCAGGCACAGGACGTCCGGTGAGATCTCGTCCAGGGCCCGCCCGACCTTGTCCAGCCGCAGCCGGACAGAGTTGATGTTCCAGGTCGTGACCTTGAGTTGCACGCAGTCCTCGATGTGTTCTTGAGATCGGCGGCAGCACAGGCGCCCGCCAAAGGGCGGGCACGGCTGATTTCGCGCGGTCGGGGCCGTGGAGGCGAGACGCGATGCCCGCCGGACGGTCTCAGTCGGTCACGGGCCGCATGAATTGCAGCATAAAGATCCGCTGATCGATGGGGCGGTTCTTTTCCACCCCCGAGAGCGCGACCGTGGTGGTGTAGCCCTGCGGGTCGACGACGCGCCAGCGCCGCAGGTTGGCGATCTCGGCGTCGAAGGACAACGTGATGCGCGATGTGCCGCCGAGCGTGGAGCTGTCCTCGATCGTGATCTGGACGCCGTTGCCCTCGCGGCCGACCGACCGCACCGTGGCGTCGCGGGCGAGGTCGATGCGCGAGCTCAGCAGGAACTTCAGCGGTGTCTGGGAGACCGGATAGGGATCGGACGTGTTGAGCTTGCGGTCGCGCACCAGCACGGTCGAGCCGTCGGACACCACCTCCATGGTGGAGGGCTTGTTGTACTCGAAACGCAGCTTGCCGGGCCGCTGCACATAGACGGTGCCGGTGAGCGGGCGCCCGCCGCTGCCCGATTGCGAGAAGGACGCGCTCATCGTCTGCACGCTGTTCAGGGCGGCATTGGCGCGCTCGATCACCTCGCGGTCGTTGAGGGCCGCCTTTTCCGGGCGGCCGGGCGTGATCTCGGTCGGTTCGCCGGCCGAGCGCGACCCGCCCACCTGAGCCATCCTGACGCCGAGCGCGGCCTCCTCCGGCCCGTGCCCGGCGCCACCGGCCGCCGTGGCACCCGGGGCGGCGGCGGTGATCGCGGCGAGCGCGATCCACCCGGCTGCGGACCAACTGCGAGCGGCTGACCGTCCCATTCGAGAACCTCTCCGACGGCCCGCCTGGGGCCGGTCCCTAGTCGTCGTAGGGCGATGACGTCGCCCCGCTCTCCACCAGGATTTCGCGCTTTCCGGCGTGGTTTGCCGGCCCGACAATCCCCTCTTTCTCCATCCGTTCCATGATGGAGGCAGCCCGGTTGTAGCCGATCCCGAGCCGGCGCTGGATATAGGACGTCGAAGCCTTCTTGTCGCGCAGCACGACTGCGATGGCCTGATCGTAGGGGTCCTGCCCCTCCTCGCCGAAGGCCGCCGCCACGGCGCCCTTGTCGAAGGCCGGGCTCTCGTCGCCCTCGCCAGCGCCGCCGTCCTCGTCGGACGTGACGCTGTCGAGATATTGCGGGCGGCCCTGGGCCTTCAGGTGGGCTACGACCTTCTCGACCTCCGAATCGGCCACGAAGGGGCCGTGCACACGGGTGATGCGGCCGCCGCCGGCCATGTAGAGCATGTCGCCCTGCCCGAGCAGCTGCTCGGCGCCCATCTCGCCGAGGATCGTCCGGGAATCGATCTTGGACGTGACCTGGAAGGAGATGCGGGTCGGGAAGTTCGCCTTGATGGTGCCGGTGATGACGTCCACGGACGGGCGCTGCGTCGCCATGATGAGGTGGATGCCGGCGGCCCGGGCCATCTGGGCAAGGCGCTGGATGGCGCCCTCGATGTCCTTTCCGGCCACCATCATCAGGTCGGCCATCTCGTCGACGATGACCACGATGTAGGGGATCTGCTCGAGATCCATGATCTCGTCTTCGTAGATCGCCTCGCCGGTCTCGCGGTCGAATCCGGTCTGCACCGTCCGGGTGATCACCTCGTGCCGCTGCTTGGCCTCCAGCACGCGGGCATTGAAGCCGTCGATGTTGCGGACGCCGAGCTTCGACATCTTCTTGTAGCGCTCCTCCATCTCCCGCACGGCCCATTTCAAGGCGATGACCGCCTTCTTGGGGTCGGTCACGACGGGGGAGAGGAGGTGCGGGATGCCGTCATAGACGGAGAGTTCCAGCATCTTCGGATCGACCATGATCAGCCGGCACTGCTCGGGCGTGTGCATGTAGAGCAGGCTGAGGATCATGGTGTTGATGGCGACCGACTTGCCGGACCCCGTGGTGCCGGCGACCAGCAGGTGCGGCATGCGGGCGAGGTCGGCGATCACCGGTTCGCCGCCGATGGTCTTGCCCAGACAGAGCGCGAGCTTCTGCTTGGTGTCGGCAAAATCGGTCGAGGCGAGCAGCTCCCGCAGAAACACGGTCTCGCGCTTGGCGTTTGGCAGCTCGATGCCGATGACGTTGCGGCCGGGCACCACGGCCACGCGCGCCGAGACGGCGGACATGGAGCGGGCGATGTCGTCGGCGAGGCCGATCACGCGGCTCGACTTGGTCCCGGGCGCCGGCTCGAGTTCGTACAGCGTCACGACCGGACCGGGCCGCACATTGATGATCTCTCCCCGGACGCCGAAATCCTCGAGCGTCGATTCGAGCAGGGTCGCATTCTGCTCGAGCGCATCCTTCGACACGGTCGAGACCTGCTTCTTCGGCTCGGCCAGCAGCGGCAGCGGCGGCTTCTCGTATCCGCCCGCGACGGGAGTCCGGTTCGGCGCCTCGCCGCTGCGGGCACGGATCGGAGCCGCGGCGGGGGCGACACGGCTGGCCTGCGGCCGTTCCGGCACGGCGGCCCGCGGGGCGACCGGAGCCTCGACCCGCGGGGTCGGGACGGGTTCGAAATCGTCCTCGACCTCCTCCGGCTCGGAGGGCTCGGGATAGGCTCTCGCCGGCGCGGCGGATTTCGGCGCCGGGGCCACGAAGCTGTCCGGGGCGTCGAAGCTCTCGTCCTCCGGTTCGGTCGGACGGGGGCTGCGCAGGGCCGGGGTCGGCGCCGTGGGGGCGGCCTGGCTCGGTTCCGGCCAGACGGGAACGGCCGGCTCGCGCCGGGTGACGGGCGCCGGGGCCTCCCGCAGCGCGGGGCGCGGCAGGCCTTCTTCGCGCCACTTGGCGATGCGGCGGCCCAGCGCCGCCCGGGCACTGATGACGCCGTGGACCAGTCCGCCCAGCCAGATGATCGCCCAGCTCGGTTCGTCGTCGCCGGCCCGGTCGTCCGAGCGGCTCTCGCGGGGCGAGTGTGCAGGCGCCTCCTCGGGAGGAGCCTCGTCTCGCCGGCCGGTCAGGCCGCAGGCCGCCGCGAGGGCGAAGGCGGCCAGGCTGCCGAAAAGCAGCCCGGCGAAGGCGGCGCCGGTCGGGCCGGCGAGCCCGGTGATGGTGCGGGTCGCCCCGAGCAGGGCGTCGCCCGCGACCCCGCCGAGGCCGGTCGGCAGGGGCCAGCGCGGCGTGGTCGGAAACGCGCTCACGGCCGCGGCCGCAGCCCAGGTGCCGGCGGCCCAGAGCACGAGCCGCATGCCGAGCCGCCGCAACGTCCCGTGGCGCATCAGCGCGACGCCCCAGATCGCCGGGGCGATCAGGAAGGCGGCCGCGCCGAGCCCGAGGACCTGAACAATCAGATCGGCCGTGATGGCGCCCGGGGCGCCGAGCCAGTTGCGGATCGGAGCGGAGGTGGCGTGGTTGAGGCTGGGGTCCTTGACCGACCAGCTCGCAAGCGCGGCGCCGATGGCTGCGGCGCCGGCCAGCAGCGCCAGCCCGGCGCCTTCGGCCACGCGCCGCCGCAGGAAGCCGACCAGGAGGTCGGACAGGCGCTCCAGGGGCGTTTCATGGCGTCGGTAGGTGTGCATCTGACGAGGGACCACGGCGGCTGCAGGCTGGGCTGCGATCCTAAGAAGCCGCAGTTAAGGCGCCGCTAACCCTGCCGGCCCGGCCGAAATCAGACGGCCTCGGCCCGAAGCGGCCGGGCTCGCGAGGCGGGCCGCCCGGTGCTCCGCGGCAGCTCGAGCCGCAGCGTCGGCGTCAGGGCGGCGAGTTCCGCGCGGTCGAGATCGAAGGCGATCACCACCAGAAACAGCCCCGCGGCCGGTGGCTGGCCCCGGAACGGTGCCAGCGCGCCGAACAGAGTGCCGACGCTCTGCACCAGCACCGGCAGGGTGGATTCCTCGACCCGCACGAGCCCCTTCACCCGCAGGAGACGGTCACCGAGCGCGCCCGCCAAATTGTCGAGCCAGGTCGCGAGATCGTCCGCGCCGATCGGCCCGCGTTGGCGCAGGCAGAGGGTGCTGATCCGCGGATGGGCGTCGGCTCCCAGTCGGCCGTCGTCGTCTGGGACAGGCCAGGTTCCCGGCCGGGGCGGGGCGGCGAGCGCCCGCAGGGCGGCGGCGCGGCGGTCAGGTTCGGCGACGATCTCGGCAAAGGGGTTGATGGCGCGCGCCTCGGCGGCCGCTGCGGCAAAGGCGGCCGGCGCCACGCTGTCTGCCTTGGTCAGGACGATGCGGTGCGCGGCGGCCCATTGCGCGGCCGCCTCCTCGAACCCGGCGGATGCGACGGGCCGGGTCGGATCGAAGGTCGCCACCACGGCGAGCCGCAGGCGATGGGCGGCCAGCGGTGCAAGCTGGCGCAGGATCGGGCCGGGTTTCGACAACCCGCTCGTCTCGAGCACGATGCGGCGGAGCGGCCGGTCCGGATCGGGCCGCGGAGCCGCGAGCAGGGCCTCCACCGTGGCCGTGAGGTCGGTCGTGGCCTGGCAGCAGACGCAGCCGTTGGACAGCATGGTCATGGCGACGTCGCCGCCGGCCTCGCGCAAAAGCGCGCCGTCGAGCCCGATCTCGCCGGCCTCGTTGACGATGATCGCGGTCTCGGCCGCCGCCTCCGTGTCCAGGTATTCGCGCAGGAGGGTCGTCTTGCCCGAGCCCAGGAAGCCGGTCAGGACGACGATCTCCGGCGCGGCCTCGCTCACCCGGCTGCGGCCCGGCTGTCGCGATCGGAGCCGGGGGCGGCGGCCGGCCGGCCATCCTCCTCGTCCCAGCTCGACCGGACCATGTCGCGCACGTCCGCCAGGAGTTCGGCGGTGTCGAAGATGAGCCCGTCCTTGATGGTGGTGCGGAGCCCGCGATGCCACTCGGCCTGGTTCGTCTCCTCATTCAGCCGCATGGCGCCGGTGCCGTAGAGCAGCTTGAAGTCGGTGAGCGGGTTGTGGTCGTGGACCAGGAGGTCGGCCCGCTTGCCGACTTCGACCGTGCCGATCTCGTCCTCGAGCCCGCACAGGGCGGCGCCCTGCGAGGTCGCGGCCCGCAGGACCTCGAGCGGGTTGAAGCCGGCCTCCTGCAGCAGCTCCAGCTCGCGCACGTAACCGAAGCCGAAGATCTGGAAGATGAAGCCGGAATCCGACCCGGTGCAGACCCGGCCGCCGCGGTTCTTGTACTCGTTGATGAAGGCCATCCAGAGCCGGTAGTTCTCCTTCCACTCGATCTCGTTCTGGGTCGACCAGCGATACCAGTACGAGCCGTGGCCGCCCCGCTGCGGCTGAAAGTAGTTCCACATCGACTTCCAGGTGTAGTCGCGGTGCCAGTCGGCCTGACGGGCGCGCATCAGGTCGCGATTCGCGTCGTAGATCGTGAAGGTCGGCACGAAGGTGAAGTCGAGCTCCAGGAAGGCGTCCATGACGGCCTTCCACTTGGCGCTGCCCGGCTCCGCCGCCTGGCCGAACATCTGGCCCGCGACCGAGAAGCGGAAATACTCGTCCGACTGGTCGTAATCGGCCGGGAAGCGCTGCACGACCTGGTCCTCGTAGAGGGCCTCCGGCAGGCCGTAATAATGCTCGGCGCTGGTCAGACCCCAGCGGGCGGTGGTCAGCGCGTTCATGCGCGTGACCGCCATCTGGTCGTGGTGGCAACCCGTCCGCAGCCCGACCTTGCGGCACTCGTCGAGCGCCGCCTCCATGATGGCCGGCGGCGCGCCGAAGAACTTGACCCCGTCAGCGCCGCGGGCGGCGAGCGCCCGGATCCATTCGCGGCCCTGGTCGGGCGTGTGGATGGTCTTAAGCCGATCGTTCACGGCCGGGAAATACGCGTAGGCGAGGAGCCGCGGCGCAGCGATCTTGTGCTCGGCCGAGAGCTTCTTCTGGTCCAGCATCCAGCCGAGCCCGTTGAACGAGCCCATCTCCCGGACCGTGGTGACCCCGTGCGCCAGCCAGAGTTTGTACACGTAATCGACCGGAGGCACCCAGCCGTTGGCCGCGTGGTAGGCGACGCCGGCATGGGCGTGGCAATCCACAAAGCCGGGCGTGACCCACTTGCCGTGGCAGTCGATCTCGTGATCGCCCGGCGGCGGCCGCAGGCTCTCCTTGATGGTCGCAAGCGACGATCCGACCTTCTTGAGAAGGGCGATGCGGCCGTTCTCCACCACGATGTCCACCGGCCCGAGCGGCGGGGCGCCGGTGCCGTCGATCACCCTCGCGCCGCGCAGCACCAGACGCCGGAACGGGCCCTGGCCCCGATCCCGGCTCGTGGCCGCCGCCACCGGGGGCTGGCCCATGCGGGCGCGCTCCTGAGTCAGTTCCTCGCCGGGCAGGGCAGGGTCGGCCATGGTGGTCTCCTCAGGCGGGCCGGCGGGCGCGACGTGCCAGAAGCGCGCTGCCGAGAATGGTGAGCGTCAGCGTCGCGATCAGCAGGATGAAGGCGAGCGCCGCCCCGAACGGCCAGTTCGAGCCTTTCGAGAACTGATCGTAGACGGCCGGGGCCATCATCTTGAATTGCGGCCCACCGAGAAGGACGGCCGTCGCGAAGGTGTTCATGCACAGGATGAACACGAGCGTGCAGCCGGCCGCGACCCCGGGCAGCGCCAGCGGCCAGACCACACGGCGGAACACCGTCAGGGCCGAGGCCCCGAGATTGCTGGCCGCCTCTTCGACGGCGCGCGGAATGCTCTCGATCACGGCCGCGAGCGTCAGCACCATGTAGGGCAGGACCACGGCGATCGTGCCGATCACCACGGCACCGGGCGTGTACAGGATCTTCACCGGCCCATCCGTCAGGCCGACGGCCTGGAGGCCGACATTGACGAAGCCCTGGTTGCCGAGAAGGCCGACCCAGCCCGCCACCCGGACCACGTTCCCGACCAGAAGCGGCACCAGCGTCAGCACGGTGACGAGGCTCTTCCAGCGGCTCTGCATGCGGGCGATCCAGTACCCGGCCGGGAAGCCGAGCAGGAGCGTCAACGCCGTGCAGGTGAGCGCCATGGTGAGCGTGGTGCCCATCACGCCCTGGTAATAGGGGTCGGCGATGGCCCGTACGTAGTTCTCGGCGGTCAGCGCCTCCACCATCATCTGCGACGGGTCGTAGCGGTTCAGCGAGATGCGGCCGAGATAGATCATCGGCCCGACCAGCAGGGCGGCGACGAGCAGCCCGGCCGGCAGCACGAGAGCGGCGGCGCTCATGACGCGACGGCCTGCCCGTGCCGGCGGTGCCGGAGGGTGCCGGGGGCGCGCGC
>NZ_JAQGKF010000196.1 GCF_028290205.1 Enterovirga sp.
GACGCGGCGCCGGGCCCGTGGCCATTGCGCACGTGGCCGACCTCGTCGCCCGCATCGCCGGGGGCGGCTCGCGCCGGCCCGCTTCCCCGCGCCGCGCCGGCTGATCGCCCCGTCGATGCGTGCCGGCAACAGAGTCCGGCAAAGCATCACCTTGCCGGGCCCGCCCCGTGACGGTCCCGCCCGGTGCCGCTATAGAATCCGCTCGCCACGCCGCCTGCGCCGACCTACTCGGACCCGATCCTCATGCCGGCCTCGATGCCCGTCTCCATCCTCGACCTCGTCGTGCTCGGCGTGGTCGTGATCTCGGCCCTGCTTGCCGCGGTCCGGGGATTCACGCGCGAAGTGCTGGCCATCGTGGCCTGGATCGCGGCCGCGGGTGCCGCGTGGTTCCTCCATCCGCTGCTCCTGCCCCGGATCAAGGACTACATCGCGAACCCCAACATCGCACTGGCGGTCGCCATTGGCGCCGTGTTCGTGGTCACGCTTCTCATTGTCTCGATCGTCACGGTGAAGTTTTCCGACTTCATCCTCGACTCACGCATCGGCGCGCTGGACCGCACGCTCGGCTTCCTGTTCGGAGCTGCCCGGGGCTTCCTGATCTGCGTGATCGGCTGGACCTTCCTGGCCTGGCTGGTCCAGGGCAAGATGCCCGATTGGGCGACCACGGCGCGGGCGCGGCCCATGCTGGAGAACACCAGCACGGCCATCATCGCCATGCTGCCCGACCCGGACGGGGTCATGGCACAGTTCCGCAAACGCCAGGGTGATGGCGCGACAGTGCCCGAGCCGAAGAGCGCCACCCCGACCCCTGCCACGCCCGGCCGCGGCTAAGGGCTGCACGGACGGCATCGCCGGGCCGGTCCCCGCGCATCGGGTCCGGGTGGCAAAGCCGCCCCGCCCGGTCTACATGACACCCTTGATGCGCAAGGGATCCGGCCGCATGGCTGCTTGGCAGACAGACTCCTCTGATTTCGACGACGAGCATGACGGCGACTCGCTGCGCGAGGAATGCGGCGTGTTCGGCATTTACGGGCACCCCGACGCGGCGGCCATCACGGCGCTCGGCTTGCACGCCCTGCAGCATCGCGGCCAAGAGGCCGCCGGCATCACATCCTTCGACGAAGGCCGGTTCCATTCGGAGCGCCGGCTCGGCCTGGTCGGGGACCACTTCTCCAAGGCGTCCACGATCGAGCGCCTGCCGGGCCGTTCGGCCATCGGCCACACGCGCTACTCCACGACGGGCGAGACGATTCTGCGCAACGTGCAGCCGCTCTTCGCCGAGTTGCAGACCGGCGGCTTCGCCGTGGCCCATAACGGCAACCTCTCGAACGGCCTGACGCTGCGCCGCAAGCTGATCGGCGACGGGGCCATCTTCCAGGCAACGTCGGACACCGAGGTCATCCTCCACCTCGTCGCCCGGTCGCGCCGGAACCGCTTCATCGACCGGTTCACCGACGCCCTGTCGCAGGTCGAGGGCGCCTATGCCTTCGTGGGCATGACCAACAAGAAGCTGATCGGCGCGCGGGATCCGCTCGGCATCCGGCCGCTGGTGCTGGGCGAACTCGACGGCTGCCCGATCCTGACGTCCGAGACCTGCGCGCTCGACATCATCGGCGCCCGCCACGTCCGGGACGTGGCCAACGGCGAGGTGGTGGTGATCGGCCCGGACGGGATCGACAGCCAGCGCCCCTTCCCGGCCCTGCGCGCCCGGCCCTGCCTGTTCGAATACGTGTATTTCTCCCGCCCGGATTCGGTCGTGGGCGGCCAGAACGTCTACGAGGTCCGCAAGCGGATCGGCGCAACCTTGGCCGCCGAGTCGCCGGTGGAAGCGGACGTCGTGGTGCCGGTGCCGGATTCCGGCGTGCCGGCCGCCATCGGCTTCAGCCAGGCGTCCGGGATCCCCTATGAGCTCGGGATCATCCGCAACCACTATGTCGGCCGCACATTCATCCAGCCGACCCAATCCGTGCGCGAGCTCGGCGTGCGGTTGAAGCATTCGGCAAACCGCGCCGTGATCGAGGGCCGCCGCGTCGTCCTGGTCGACGATTCGATCGTGCGCGGCACCACCTCGCGCAAGATCGTCGCCATGGTGCGTGAGGCGGGCGCGACCGAAGTGCATTTCCGGATCGCCTGCCCGCCCATCAAATACGCCGATTACTACGGCATCGACATGCCGTCGCAGGACAAGCTGATCGCCGCCCGCATGTCGGTGGACGAGATGCGCGACTATCTCGGCGTGGATTCCCTCGCCTTTCTGTCCATCGACGGCCTCTACAGGGCCCTCGGCCACCCGGGCCGCAACGACAGCATGCCGCAATTCACCGACCACTACTTCACCGGCGAATACCCGACCCCGATCACCGACCATCTCGGGGAAGCCTCGAAACAGATCTCCCTCCTGGCCGAGGCCGGCTGACCCATGGCCGGTGCTCTCGCGGGCCGCGTCGCGGTCGTCACTGGCGCGTCGCGCGGCATCGGCCGCGCCACCGCGGTCGCCCTCGGCGCGGCGGGCGCGCATGTGGTCGCCCTGGCCCGCAGCCAGGGCGGACTGGAGGAACTCGACGACCAGATTCGCCAGGAGGGCGGGACGGCGACCTTGGTGCCGCTCGACCTCAAGGACGTGGCGGCGCTCGACCGGCTGGGCGCCGCCCTGCACGAGCGCTGGGGTCGGCTCGACATCCTGTTCGGCAATGCCGGGCTGCTGGGCGGCCTGGCGCCACTCGGCCATTTCGACCCGAAGATCTGGGACGACGTCATGGCCGTGAATGTCACGGCGAATTGGCGTCTGATCCGCTCGCTCGACCCGCTGCTGCGGGCGGCCGACGCCGGACGGGCGATCTTTGTCTCCTCCGGATCGGCGCATTCCTGCCGGGCCTATTGGGGCCCCTATTCCGTGTCCAAGGCGGCGCTGGAAGCCTTGGCCCGCACCTATGCGGCCGAGACCGCGACCACGGCCATCAAGGTGATGCTGGTCAATCCGGGGCCGCTCCGCACCCGCATGCGGGCCGCCGCCATGCCGGGGGAGGATCCCGAGACCCTGCGCACCCCGGAGGACCTCGCGCCCCACATCCTGCGGCTGGCCGCTCCGGACTGGGCCGAGTCGGGCAAGATCTACGACTTCCCGACCGATCGGGTGCTCACGCCCCAGCGCCCGGCCTGATCGGCCGCTGAGCCGGGAGCCCGGTCACACCCCGGCCTCTCGACCTCAGGGCAGCCCTCTCCCGGCCAGCCCGCCCCCTCGCTCGCGGACGGGCGGCCCCGGCTCGGGCGCGGCGGCGCACCAGCTCAGCGGCCCTCGTCTGGGATCAGCAGCGTGGTGCCGCAGGCCTTGCAATGCACCGCGTCCTCGTCGTGGCGCATCAGCGCGCAGGTCGGGCAGGTGAACTTCACCTTGTGCGGCCGGAACAGCACCTGGGCTAGGCGCAGAAACAGCGTCACGCCGAAGATCATGATCGCGACCGAGAGCAGCCGGCCCGTGGTGCCGGGCAGCGTGACGTCGCCGTAGCCGGTCGTCGTGAGCGACGTCACGGTGAAATAGAGCGCATCCACGTAGTTGCGGATGGCCGGATTGATGGTGTGCTGCGTCACGTAGACGATGCCCGTCATCACGAAAATGAAGACGAACAGGTTCACGACGGCCTGGATCACCTCCTCGTTGTAGCAGTAGAATTCGCTGTCCTTCCGGAGCCGCTCGGTCACCTGATAGCTGCGGAGCAGGCGCAGGGTCCGCAGGATGCGGAGGAAGCCGCCGCCCTCGCCCACGATCGGGCCGAGAAACGAGACCACGGCGACGATGTCCGCCCAGGTGGAGAGGCGGCCGAAATCCCGCCAGCGGGTCCGGCTGGTGGCGAAGCGGGCCAGAAAATCCGCCGCCACCAGGATGCCCACGACGGCGTCGATCGCCGTCAGAACGGCCGTGCGCTCGATAAACGATGACACCACCACGAACAGGATGGTCGAGATATCGAAGGCGAGAAGCCCGTAGCGGAAGCGGTAGGCGCGGTCGCTCTGGCCGTCATACAGCTCCCGCAGCAGCCCCATGATCGAGCCGGCGCCGCCGGAACCCGGGACGGTGGTGGTGGTGGTCATGCGCGCCGCCGCTCGGCCCTGGCCGAGCGCTCCTGCATCCGCGTATTCGGCCCCGGGGCCGTCCGGTCCGTCAATCCCGCTTGCGGCCTTCGAACGGGTTCTTGCCCGTCCGGAAGGAGAGCCGGATCGGCACGCCCGGCAGGTCGAACACCTCGCGCAGCCCGTTCACGAGGTAGCGGGTGTAGGAGCGCGGCAAGGCGTCGAGCTGGTTGCCGAACAGGGCGAAATGCGGCGGGCGCGCCTTGACCTGCGTCATGTAGCGGATCTTGATGCGGCGGCCCGACACGGCCGGCGGCGCATGCGCCTCCAGCGCTTCCGCCAGCCACTCGTTGAGCCGTGCCGTCGGAACCCGTCGGCTCCAGGTATCGGCGGCTCCGACCACCGCCTGCATGAGCCGGTCGACGCCCTCCCCGGCGAGGCCGGATACCGGCACCACGGGAACGCCGCGCACTTGCGGCAGCAGGCGCGTCGCTTCCTCGCGCAACTCCTTGAGCAGCCCGGGCCGGTCGGCGACGAGGTCCCATTTGTTGACGCCGATCACCAGAGCCCGGCCCTCGCTTTCGATCAGATCGACGATGGTGAGGTCCTGCTTCTCGAACGGGATGGTGGCATCCAGCAGCACCACCACCACCTCGGCAAACCGCACCGCCCGCAGCGCATCCGCCACCGAGAGCTTTTCCAGCTTGTCCTCGACGCGGGCGCGCTTGCGCAACCCGGCCGTGTCGAAGAGCCGGATCGGCTGGTCGCGCCAGCGCCACTCGACCGAGATGGTGTCGCGGGTGATGCCGGCCTCGGGCCCAACCAAAAGGCGGTCCTGCCCGAGCATCCGGTTCACGAGGGTCGATTTGCCGGCATTCGGCCGGCCGACGATCGCCACCTTGAGCGGCTTGTCACGCCCGCCGCTGTCGCCGTCATCGTCGCCGATCAGGGGCAGCAAGGCATCGAAGAGATCGCGCAGCCCCTCGCCGTGCTCGGCCGAGATCGGCACCGGGTCGCCGAGCCCGAGCGAGAACGCGTCATAGGCGCCGGCCATTCCGCCCCGGCCCTCGGCCTTGTTGGCCAGAACAACAGCAGCCTTGCCCGAGCGGCGCACGAGGTCGGCGAAGACCTGGTCGTCCGGGATGACCCCGGCGCGGGCGTCCATCAGAAACAGAACGACGTCGGCCTCGTCGATCGCGGCCTCGGTCTGCCAGCGCATCCGCTCGGACAGAGAGCCGGCCTCGGCCTCCTCCAGCCCGGCCGTGTCGATCACGGTGAAGGACAGGTTCCCGAGCTGGGCCTCGCCCTCGCGCCGGTCCCGGGTGACGCCCGGCCGGTCATCGACCAGGGCCAGCTTCTGCCCGACCAGGCGGTTAAACAGGGTCGACTTGCCGACATTCGGCCGTCCAACGATCGCGACGACCGACATGTGCTCGCTACTGGGTGATCGCGACAGGGCCGCCGGCCACGAGCGCGGTGTAAATCTCAAGCCGGCCGCGCAGACCCTGCGGGGTTTCGCGATCGGCGGCGATCTGGTCGAACCAGCGGCCAGCGGCCTCCAGGTCGCCACGTTTCAGGGCCGCGAGGCCCAGCATTTCGCGGGCGCTGTGGCGCCACGGCTGCGTGCCGGCGGCCATGGGCTCGAGCGCAGCCGCCACGTCGCCCGATCCCGAGCCGATCCGGAGCGCCGCGGCCCGGAAGCGGGCCAGGTCGCGAAGCGAGCCCTGCACAGCCGCGTCGGCCGCAATGGCGTCGAAAGCCCGGGCGCCGCCCTCGACATCGCCGTCGCCGATCTCGGCCGCAGCCCGGAACCGGGCCAGAAGCGCGTAGCCGCTCGCGCCGTCGCCGGCCAGCGCCGCCAGCGCCTTCTCGGCCTCGTCGCCCTTGCCGTCGCGGGCGAGCTGCAGCGCGTCCTCGTACCGCACGGCTGCGGCCTCGGAGCGCGTGACCTGGGCGTGCTGCCAGTAGCGCCATCCGCCGACGCCGCCCACCAGCAGCAGCGCGAGGCCCAGGATCACGCCGCCGAACCGCTTCCAGACCTGCGCCAGCTGCTCACGCCGGTATTCCTCGTCGACCTCGCGCAGAAAAGGATCGGTGGCCATCTCAGCTCGCTGTTCGCCCTGAATGGGCCGCCTAACACATGGCTAAGGGCAAGGCGAGGCGAGGCGAAGGCCCGGCCGCGCAACAAAAAGCCCACCGGGCAGAGCCAGGTGGGCGGGCTGGGCGCGACGGGTGGACCAATGACCATCGCCCCGGCCAGGCACCTCATCATGCACCCCGGCGCGACAGGACGCCAGCCACCGTTCGGGCCGAGACCCTCCGGATCAGGTGCCGGGCAGGACCGGGACGCCGATCCACCACGGATGCAGCCAGCGGGCGAACACGAACCAGGCCACCGTTCCGACCACAAGCGCCAGCACGTCGTTGCGCCAGCCAGCCGGAGCCGTGAGCGGGCCGCCATGCTGACGGACCTCGTCCGGACGCCGCTTGGCGCTGATCCGGGCCGCCACCGCCCAGGCCAGGATGGACCCGAAGAGCAGCATCGACCCGAGATCTCCGTTGGCCAGCAGGTGGGCCAGCGCCCAGGCCTTGATGCCGGCCAGCATCGGGTGCTTCAGGGCCGCCTTGATCCGGCCCGGCAGGTACGCGGCCGCGAAGGCCACGAAGGCGACCCAGACGAGCAGCAGCGCCAGGTGCCGCGTCGCGACCGGCGGCGACCACACCTCCACCCAGCCGGTGCGACGGTACAGGCCAAAGCCGTAGACGATCAGGACCAGGCCGAGGAGCGACAGCACCGAGTAGCCGATCCGATACGGCGTCTCGCCCCAGCGCTCGATCAGCGCCGCCCGCGTGCCGCGCCGCATGGTGAAACTGTGAACGCCGATGAACAGCGCGAGACCGGCGACGAGGGCGAGCATGAAGGGGTCCGTAAGCGGGGTGTGAGAGCATAGACCATTGGCTGCAGGGCTGCGAGCCGGCCAGAAGCGCGGGCAGGAGACCGAGATGCGGGCGCGGTGGTGGACCCTGGTGGCTTTGCCGGCCGCCGCCGTGCTGCTCCTTGCGGCCGCACCGGCCGCACCGGCCGCGCCACCGCCGCTTGCCGCCCTGACCCTCCTGACCGGGCCTGAAGTGGTGTTCACGCCGAAGCGGGACGCCTGCGACGGCGACGACGTTCCGGACACCAACGCCCGGGCGTTCCGGGACGCGGCGGGCGAGATCGTCCTGTTCGCCCTCCACACCAAGAACCGCGCCTTGCGGGGGCCGGATTTCGACCACCTGCGGGTCGATTGCCGGTCGCCCCTGCCCTCCTCCGGCCTGTCGGACCCGGCCCGCTACGACGATGCGAGCTGGATCACGGCGACCTGGACCGAGGACGGGCGGCGCGTGGACGGGCTGGTCCACCACGAGTTCCAGGCCAACACCCATCCGGGGCGATGCGGCTTCAGTGCCTATCTCGCCTGCTGGTACAACACCGTGCTGGGGGTGAGCTCACAGGACGGCGGCCGCAGCTTCGAGCGCCCGGCCGTGCCGGCCGTGGTCGCGGCCGCGCCGTTCCGCCAGGAGGTGGGCCAGGGGCGGCACCGGGGCTTCTTCAACCCCTCCAACATCGTCGCCGACGGCGCCGCCCGCTACGTCATGGCCTCCACCACGGGCTGGGCGGGCCAGAGTGCGGGCCCCTGCCTGTTCCGCACGCTCACGCCGGCCGACCCGTCGAGCTGGCGCGCCTTCGACGGCCAAGCCTTCTCGATCCGCTACACTGACCCCTACCGGACCAGCCCGCAGCCAAAACCGTGCCGGACGGTGGAGCCGTTTCCGGCGCCGGTGGGCGCCATCGTGCGGCATCGGCCGTCGCGGGCCTGGGTGGCGGTGTTCCAGGCCAAGGCGGATGGCGGGCGCTTCGCCCGATCCGGGTTCTACACCACCACCTCGCGCGACCTCCTGCATTGGGATGAGCCGCGGCTGCTGCTCGCTGGAGCGACCCTCTACGACGATCCCTGCGGGTCCGGCGGCGGCCTGATCGCCTACCCGTCGCTGATCGACCGCGACGCCGCGGGCCGCAATTTCGACAGCGTGGGCGACACGGCCGAGCTCTATTTCTCCACCCTGCGGGTCGAGGGCTGCCGGGTGACCGCGGACCGCGAACTCGTGCGGCGCAAGGTCGCAATTCGGATCCTGCCCTGACTCCTGCGGCGCGGCCCGGGGGGCCGGGCCGGGCGAAGCTTTTCGCCGTTCGGCTCCGCCCACGTGAACCTTAGCCTCCCCTGATCGTTGCGTGAGCATCGGCACCCTATGCCGGCGACCTTCTGGAGGCTCACTCATGTTCACGCGAAAAGCCGCGATCCTGTTTCTGTCCACGACCATGCTGGCCGGCAGTGCCCTGGCGCAGTCCACGACGCCGATGACGTCCTCGGGCTCCGGCACGACCACCGCGACCTCGGCCTCCTCGTCGGCTTCGGGCAACTTCATCACTGACCAGGCCATGGGCCAGTTCCGGGGCTCGAAATTCATCGGGCTCGACGTCTACAGCACCGACAACGAGAAGATCGGTGACATCAGCGAGGTCCTGATCGACAGCCAGGGCAACGCCAAGGCCATCGTGATCGGCGTCGGCGGCTTCCTCGGCATCGGCGAGAAGAGCGTGGCCGTGCCGTGGTCGGCCGTGACCTGGGTGAACGAGCGCTCCACGAGCCGCAGCAGCTCGGCCGGCACCGGGTCCACGTCCTCGGCCGGCACCACCACTGGGTCCACCGCGGGCACGACCGGCAGCACGGGCGGCGGCATGGCCTCCGGCACCACGACCGGCGCCGGAACGGCGGGCGCGGGCACCACGGCGGCCGGAACGACCACCTCGGGCACGACGGCCGGCACGAGCGGCTCCGGCATGGGCTCCACCGGCGCCGGCGGCACCACGGCGGCTGGCGGCACCACGGCTGCTGGTGGCACCACGGCGGCGGGCGGCGCGGCCGGCAACACGGGCTCGCGCAGCCCGGCCGAGCAGGCGGCCTATAACGGCTACCCCGACCACGCCATGGTCAAGCTCTCCAAGGCCGAGCTGCAGAACGCTCCGACCTTCAAGTACTACTCCGACAGCCGCTCGGACACCCGCTCCGGCAGCACCAGCGGCAGCGGCTCGACCACCCGTCAGTGATCGACACGCGACGCTGACGTCGAAGGCCCGGGGTCACTCCCGGGCCTTTTTCTTTGTTCCGAGGTCTCGCGCGGCAGCGCCGCGCCCAGACCCAACTAGCTTTTCTTGCGGAGCGAGCGGCGAAACACGGCGCCGATCTCCTCGAAGCCGGCCGCGTGGCAGAAGCCGCGCAGATCGGAGCTTCCGGGCGGCGCTGCCAGCCGCAGCGTGCCGCAGCCTGCGAGCCGGGCTGCCTGCGAGGCCGCTTTCAGGAGGAGGCGGCCGATGCCGCGGCGGCGCTCCGCCGGGGCGACCACGAGCGTGCTCACCCAGGCCACCGGCCGGTCGTCGTCCAGCGTGGGGTGCCAATGCAGCACCACGATGCCGCCCGGCGGCCCCCATTCCACGGCCACAAGGGCGGCGCCGGCGCCGGCCTGAAGCGCCTCGAGGCGCGGCGCCAGCGCGGCCGCGTC
>NZ_JAQGKF010000201.1 GCF_028290205.1 Enterovirga sp.
CCTGTTCCCGACGGGCGCGGCGCCGTTCGGCCCGCCGCGCTGCCCGGGCGGCCCGCCAGGCGGACAGGTTGGCCAGCGCCATCAGCATGGCGGGCGTGACCACGAGCGTCAGGACCGTGGCGAAGCCCAGCCCGAACACGATGGCGGTCGAGAGGTTGATCCACCACTGGGTGGACGGCGCCCCGATGGCGATGTCGCGGGTGACGAAATCGATGTTCACCCCGAAGGCGACGGCCAGAACCCCGAGCACCGCCGTGACCGCCGTCAGCACGACGGGCCGGGCGCGTTCGCGGCAGGTTTCGAGGATGGCCTCGCGGGCCGCCACGCCTTCCTCCCGAAGCCGGTCATAGGTGTCGATGAGCACGATGTTGTTGTTCACGATCACGCCCGCATTGGCGATGACCCCGATGCCGCCCATCACGACGCCGAACGGCTGGCCCATCACCATGAACCCGATCAGCACGCCGACCGTGGACATGATCACGGCCGACAGCGTGATCAGAACGCTGGTGAACCGGTTGAACTGCGCGAGCAGGATGGCGAAGATCAGGAACAGGGCCGCCCCGAAGGCCTTCATCAGGAAGGCCCCGGCCTTGGCCCGCTCCTCGTCCTCGCCCTTCATCCGGACGGTCACGCCCGGGCCGAGATCGGTGCCGGCGAGGGCGGCCGCGACCTCCTGCTGGACCACGGCGCTCTGCACGCCTTCGCCCACGTTCGACGTCACGGTCACCACCCGCATCGAGTTGACGCGGTTGATCTGGCCGACCTTGGCGGCCGCCTCACGCACGACGAAGTTCGACATCGGCACGGAGCCGACCGGCGTGTTGATGCGGAGCTGGTCGAGCTGGTCGAGGCTCCTGCGGTGTTCCGGGAACCGCACCAGGACGTCGACCGGCTTGTCCGTGTCGTTGGGCCGGTACTCGGTCACCTTGACGCCGTTGGTGACCAGCTGCACGGCGGCGCCGACCGAGGCCGGAGTGGCGCCGAATTTCGCCGCCTCGGCCTTGTCGACCTTGAGCGTCCAGTCGATCCCGGGCAGGGGCAGGCCGTCGTCGATGTCGCGTGTGTCCGAGCGGGCGCGCAGGATCGCGGCGGTCCGGCGGGCCGCTTCCGGCAGCAGCGCGGCGTCGTAGGCCGAGAGCTGCACGGTGACGGGCTTGCCCGTCGCCGGTCCGGCCCGCGGCTTTGTCACCTCGATGATCACGCCCGGGATGTCGCGCGTCCGCTCCCGGATCTCGTCCATGATGCGGGAGGCGGGACGGCGGCGGCGCCAGTCGACAAACTCGAACTGGATCGTGCCGACGGTGTCCTCGGTCACCTCGTCCGAGCCGCGCTGGCCCGCACCCGCGCGGGCATAGACGGTTGCGAGTTCGGGCATCCCGAGCATCCGGGCCTCCACCGTCCGGACGAGGCCGTCCTTCTCGGCGATCGACACGTTGCCCCGCGCGCGAACCTGGACCAGGCCGAAATCCGGCTCGACATTGGGGAAGAACTCGACGCCGTGGCCGACGCGGCCATAGAGCATCACGATGCCGACCAGCATGGCGGCGGCGAGCGCCAGGACAGCGAGGGGGCGAGCGAGGGCGGCCTTGACCACCCGCATGTAGGGGCCCCGGTCCGACATGCGATCGTCGTGGACGGGCCCGGCATTGGCCCGCCCGAGCAGGGCGCCGAGCGTCGGCGTGAAGAACAGCGCCACCACGAGGGACGCCGACAGCGTCGCGATCAGGGTCAGCGGCAGGTATTTCATGAACTCGCCGACGATGCCGGGCCAGAACATGAGCGGCGAAAAAGCCGCGACCCGGGTGGCCGTGGCCGAGATGACCGGCCCGGCCATGCGCTTGGCGGCCAGCGAATAGGCGGCGCGCGGGTCCATGCCCTCGGCCATCCGCCGCTCGGCGAATTCGGACACGATGATGGCGTCGTCCACCAGCATGCCGACGGCCAGGATGAGCGCGAACAGGACCACGATGTTCACGGTCAGCCCGGCCATCTGCAGGCCCAGGATGCCGGTCAGAAACGAGGCCGGGATGGCGATGCCGATGAACACGGAGGCGCGGCCGCCCAGCGCCACCAGCATGATCACGAAGACCAGCAGCACGGCCGTGATGACGCTGTTCTGCAGCTCGTGCAGCATGTCCCGGATGGTCTTCGACTTGTCGAGCATGAAGGAGACCTGGACGGTGCCGGGCCATGTCTCCTTCATCCGGGTCATGGCGGCCTTCACGCCGTCCACGGTCTCGATCAGGTTCGCGCCCGTCCGCTTCACCACCTCGACCGTGATGGCGCTCTTGCCGTTGATGCGGGTGATCGACGTCGCGTCCTTGAAGGTCGGCCGGACCTCGGCCACGTCGCCGAGCGTCACGGAGGCCGCCCCCGAGGCCGCGATCGGGTATTTGAGCACATCGGCCGGCGTCTCGATCAGCGACGGCACTTTCACGGCGAAGCGGCCCGAGGCGCTTTCCAGCGCGCCCGCCGCGATCAGGCTGTTGCCCGCCGAGAAGGCGCCGATGAGGTCGTTCAGCGCGATGCCGTAGCTCCGCATCAGCATCGGCTCGGCGATGATTTCGACCGCCTCGTCGCGGGCGCCGCGGAGCTCGGCCGACAACACGCCGGGCAGCCCCTCCAGCATGGTCTTCGACTGGCGGGCGAAGCGCAGCAGCGTCCGCTCCGGCACGTCGCCGCCGAGCGCCACCACGATGATCGGAAAGAGCGAGAGGTTGACCTCCTGGACGACCGGCTCGTCGGCGTCGCGCGGCAGGTCCTTCTTGGCCATGTCGGTCTTGGCCCGGACGTCGGCGAGCGCCCGGTTCGAGTCGAACCCGGCCACGAACTCCACCAGCACGAAGCCGCCGCCCTCAAAGGCCTGGCTTCGCATCTCCTTGATGTTGGAGACGGATTTGAGCTGGGTCTCGAGCGGGCGCAGGATCAGCCGCTCGGCATCCTCCGGCGAAATGCCCCGCTGGGTGACGTTCACGTAGACGATCGGAACCTTGATGTCGGGTTCCGATTCCTTCGGGATCGACAGGTAGGCGGACAGGCCCGCCACCAGGAGGAAGAGCAGGACCGACAGGGTCAGCCGCGCATGGCTGATCGCGTAATCGACGGGGTTCTTCATGGCCGGATCCGCCCCGTCAGCCCTGCGCCGCGGCGGGCGTGACCTCGACCGCCTCGCCCTCCTTCACGAAGTCCTGGCCCTCGACGATGACCCGTGCCCCGTCGGGCAGACCCGATAGCCACAGCTCCGGCATCACGTCCTCGACGATGGCGACGGGCGCGAACGCGACCCGGCCATCCTCGGCCACGTGGCGTACGCCGAGCCGGCCCTGGGACGAGAAGGTCAGCGCCGAACGGGGCACGCGGGCGGCCGGCACCGGGGCCAGCAGCAGGTCGACCTCGGCTGTGACGCCGTCAGGGATGCGGCCGTCCTTGTTTGCGACCTCCACATCGACCCGGTAGGTGCGCGTGCCCTGGCTGGCCCGCTTCGACACGAAGCGGACGCGGCCTTCGACGCGCTCGCCCGTGACCAGCTTGACCTCGGCGGGTCCACCCACGGCCACGCCCGAGAGCTGCCGCTCGGCCACCTCGACCACGGCCAGCATCGGATCGAGGGCGATGATCTCGGCCACGTTGGCGCCGGCCATCATGACCTGCAGGGCCTGGCCGATCTCGACCGGAACCTCGTTCACGACGCCGGAGATCGGGGCCGTGATCTCGCCCTTCTTCTGCTCGGCCTCGGCCTGGGCGAGGCCGGCTTCGGCCGACCTGAGCTCGGCCTGGAGCTGGGGCTTGTTGATGGCCGGATAATTGCCGGATTCGATCAGGCGCAGCCGGGCCGTCGCCTCGGCCTTGCGCTGTTCGAGCCTGGCGCGCGCCTGCATGACCTGCGCCTCGCGGGCCTCGTCGGACAGAACCGCGATCACGTCGCCGGCCTTGACCACGGAGCCGCGGCGCACGCGCAGCTCCAGCACCACCCCGGACACGCGGGCCACCGCCATCACGCGCTTGTCCGCCTCCGTCCGGCCGGACAGGACCACGCGGCGCCGATGCATTTCGACCTTGGCCGGCAGCACGGCGACCTTGAAGCGGGGCAGAGCGGCCGGGCTTCGGGTCGCATCGGCATGGGCGGTTTTGGCCGCGTCGCGTCCCAGCACGCCCGAGCCGATCCAGGCCGCCCCTCCGACGACGAGGGCAAGAGCCACAAGGCGCGACGGCTTCATGGCGCAGTCTCCACAGGCGCCACGCAGGCGGCGGCAAGGCCGCCGGACACGACGGCGCCGATCAGGTTGAGAACAGCCGGCACCTCGCGGGCGGCGTCGAAGCTCGGCACCACGGCCCGGCGGACCAGGAGCCCGTCCGCCAGGGTCATGATCAGCAGCGCAACCGCGCGCGGATCGACGCCCGGATGGACGCGGCCCTCGGCCCGGGCCTTGTCCAGGAGTTCCGTCAGCCGCGCCGTCACGTCCTCGGCAAAGGCGGCCGCGTGCCCCGCGACGGCGGGCGAGCGGGCCGCCTCGGCCCAGATCTGCAGGCAGAGCACGGCCTTGTCGCGCGGCTCGTCCTCGAAATGCTTGCGGCCGAGCGCGACGAAATTCGCCATGAAATCGCCGTCGCCGTCGAAGGCGGCGAAGTCGGCCGCGACGTCGCGGCGGTCGCGCTCGCATAGCCCCTCGACCAGCGCGTCCTTCGACGGGAAGGTCCGATACAGGTTGCCGGCGCTCATCCCGGCCTCGGCCGCGATGTCCTGCATGGTGGCCTTGTGGAACCCCTCCCGCACGAAGCAGCGCTCGGCCGCATCCAGGATGCGGGTCTTGCGGTCCGGGAGGTCGGGATGGGCCTGGAGCATCTGCGCGGGCTGCGGTGAGAATGAACGTTCATTCTCACGCCGAACCAAGCCCGTCAAGCTTGGCCGTAAACGGTTTTCAGACCCTCGGGGAGGCGTGGCCGAGCGGGTGTTCGCGCCGCGAGCTGCTGGCCCGGTGCAGCCGCCCGAGCAGCAGGTAGATGGCCGGCGTCGTGTACAGCGTGAGGATCTGCGACACGGCCAGCCCTCCGATGATGGTGATCCCGAGCGGACGCCGGATCTCGGCCCCCACGCCGGTTGCAATCGCCAGCGGCACGGCCCCGAGAAGGGCCGCGAAGGTGGTCATCAGGATCGGCCGGAAGCGGTCGATGGCGGCGGACACGGCTGCCTGCGCGGGCTCCTCGCCCTGCGCCTCGCGTTCCAGCGCCGCGTCCACCAGCATGATGCCGTTCTTTTTCACGAGCCCGATCAGGAGGATCAGGCCGATCAGGGCGATGATGGAGAGTTCCATGCCGGCGAGCTGCAGCGCCAGCAGCGCGCCGAGGCCGGCCGAGGGCAGCGTCGAGATGATGGTCAGCGGGTGGACCAGGCTCTCATAGAGGATGCCCAGGATGATGTAGACCGCCACCAGCGCGGCCAGGATCAGGATGCCGAACTCGCCGGCGCTGCCCGCGAAATCCTTGGCGTCGCCCGCGAATTCGGCCCGGATGCCGTCCGGCAGGTGGACCTCGTTCACGGCCTGGAGGATGG
>NZ_JAQGKF010000203.1 GCF_028290205.1 Enterovirga sp.
GCCGAGCGGGGCTCGGCCGGGTCAGCCGCTAGTGGTGCGCGTGCCCGCCGCCCGAGGCCGGGCCCGGCGCGCCGGCCGGCGCCACGCCGAACAGCACCTCCACGGTGCCGGCCTTTTCGAAGGTCAGGGTGCCCCGAACGGGCGCGCCCTCCTTCACCGGAGCCTTCAGGTCCAGGAACATGAGGTGGAGGCCGCCGGGCTTGAGCTCCAGGCTCGCGCCGGGCGCGATCTCGAGGCCGCGCTCCAGCGGGCGCATCTTCGCCACGCCGCCCTCGCTCACCGTTTCGTGCACTTCGCCGCGCCCGGCGACCGGGATCGCGGCGCCGACCAGACGGTCGGCCTCCCGGCCGGAATTGGTGACCCGCAGGTAGCCGCCCGCGACCTTGGCGCCGCCCGGCGTGGCCCGCAGCCAGGGCTGCTCCACCGCGATGGCGCCCGCCTTGAACGTTCCGGACGTCGGTGCCGCCGCCCCGGCTGGTGCCGCCGCCGCCCCGGCCGCCTGGACGATGCGCAGGCCGGGAGCCGGTCCGCCATCGGCCACGGGCGTCCCGCCCGGCATCTGGGTCCAGTGCCGGCGGCCGTTCTCGCAGACCTGCTCGACCGGGAAATGCACGGTGTCGCCTGGCCGGAAGGCGTCGGTCAGCCGAAGGGACACGACGAACTCGTCGAAATGGTCGTCGGCGAGCCGCCCGCCGGACCAGGTGACCTCCTTGACCCCCTCCGACACGGTGCCGTGGCCGGCCTCGTAGGAGCGGATAAAGGGCCCGCGCGTGGTGGTCACCGTCCAACCCGCCTTGGGCAGCGGCCGGGCGGCGACCGCCCCTTCCGGAAGGCTGACCTTCACCGACGTGGTCGGCGAGCCGTCGCAGCCGTGCATGATCTGGACCGTGGCCCGATAGGCCGTATTCGGCTCGGCCTCGCGCCGCTCCAGAACGGCATGGGCGAGGGCTGCGGACGAGGCGAGAAGACAGGCGGCCGCGCCGAGCGCGCCGCGAAGGGTGAAGGAGGTCATGACAAGGTCCTTGAGACGGGGGATCGAAAGGCGAACGCGTTCGATCAGTTCGTCGGAGGACCTCGGGCGCTGCCGGCCAGACGGGGAGGGCCGGTGGCAAAGAACGGCTGGGCGGAGGTCCAGGCGATCCGGCGCGCGTCGAGGGCGGGCCAGACCACCGGAAGGGACGCCGCGGACGGCGTGACCGGCTGCAGCGCCAGGCAGGCGGCCAGGCAGCAGGCCTGCGAGACTGGGGCCGAGCCGTTCTCCGGCCCGGACTCGCCGGCCGGCGCACAGATGGCGGCCGAGGCGGCGGCCGGATGCGGCAGCATGGCGGCCACGAAGCCCTGCAACAGGAGGCCGTACAGCGCCACGATCGCGATGATCGCGCGCGTGCTGGTGCGGCTCCGAGGCAGGCGACCCGTCATGGCACTTCGATGCGGACGAGAGCGGGCGGCGTCAAGTCGGCCTCAACTGGCCGACCGCTCCGCCACCTTGACCAGGAGCTTGCCGAAATTCCGGCCCTTGAGCAGCCCCATGAAGGCCTCCGGCGCCCGTTCGAGGCCCTCCACCACGTCTTCGCGGTAGCGGACCTGTCCGTCGCGGATCCAGCCGGCCATCTCGCGCAGGAAATCGCCCTGCTGGGCGGCAAAGTCGGAGACGATGAAGCCCTGCAGCCGGAGCCGCCGCGTCAGGATGGCGGCCATGAGTTGCACAGTCCGGTCCGGGCCGGGCGGCGGGGCGGTGTCGGAATAATGCGCGATGCGGCCGCAGACCGGCACGCGGGCGAAATCGTTGAGCAGCGGGAACACGGCGGTCCAGACCTCGCCGCCGACATTCTCGAAATAGATGTCGATGCCGTTCGGGCATGCCTCCCTGAGCCGCTCCGGCAGGTCGGGCGCCCGGTGGTCGATCGCCGCATCGAAGCCGAGCTCCTCGATCAGGTAGCGGCACTTCTCCGGCCCGCCCGCCACGCCGACCGTGCGGCAGCCCCGGATGCGGCCGATCTGGCCCACGGCCGAGCCGACCGCGCCGCTGGCGGCCGAGACCACCAGGGTCTCGCCCGCCTTGGGCTGGCCGATATTGGCCAGCCCTGTGTAGGCGGTCATGCCCGGCATGCCGAGGATGCCGAGCGCGGTCTGGATCGGCGCGGCCTCGGGATCGAGCTGGCGCAGGCCCCTGGCGTCCGCCACTGCGTAATCCTGCCAGCCGCCATGGGCGAGAACGACGTCGCCCGGCCGGAAGCGATCGCTGCGCGACAGCACGACCTCGGACACCGTGCCGCCCTCCATCGGCCCGCCGACCGGGACCGGCTTGGCGTAGGATTTCGCCTCGCTCATGCGCCCCCGCATATAGGGATCCAGCGACAGCCACAGCGTCCGCAGCAGCACCTGGCCGTCGCCCGGCTCGGGCCTGGGAACCGTCTCCAGCCGGAAATTCTCCGGCCGGGGCTCGCCCTCCGGGCGGCTCGCCAGCACGACGCGGCGGTTTTCGGTGCTCGTCATCGCCATTCTCCGGCTCCAGGCTGATCGGGCCAGTGTACAGGAGAGCGGCCGCGCGCGAGAGCTGGGTCGGCCCGGAACCGACGCGACCGACCTGCCGGGCCGGACAAGGGACGATGCGGAGCAAGACCGAAAGCGGGGGCGCCCCGCCCCCAGCCACGGCCGGAGACGTCCCGTGAGCGAGCAGCCGCCTGTGTTCGACGCGCGTTTCGCGGGGCAGCTCGAGACCCTGATGCGGTGGCGTCGGGACGTGCGCCATTTCGACCGCCGTCCGGTGCCGGAGGGGGAGATGGAGGCCCTCTTGGCGCAGGCCGCGCTCGCCCCCTCGGTCGGCAACGCGCAGCCGTGGCGGTTTGTCCGCATCCGCTCGGAGGCGCGCCGGGCGGCGCTCGCCGCGCATGTGGACGCGCAATCGGCCGAGGCCGCCCGGCGCTACGACCCGGAGCGGCGGGCCCTCTACGGCACGCTGAAGCTGCACGGGCTTCGCGAGGCCCCGGACGTGCTGGCGGTGTTCTGCGACGAGGCGCCCCTGGCGGGTCACGGACTCGGCGCCGCCACCATGGCCGAGACGCGGCGCTATTCCTGCGTCATGGCCATCCACGGCCTGTGGCTCGCGGCCCGGGCGCGCGGCATCGGCCTCGGCTGGGTCTCCATCATCGATCCGCCCGAGGTCGCCCGGCTGCTCGACGTGCCGGCCGACTGGGCCCTGATCGCGCTGCTGTGCCTGGGCTTTCCGGCCGAAACCGGCACCGTGCCCGAACTCGAACGCCGCGGCTGGCAGGCCCGTGAATCGCTGACGGACCGCTTGTTCGAGCGGTGAGGTCACCGGTCCCGCCTCCGGGGCGCGATGAAGCGGCTGTCCCAGCGTCGGCGGGACATTCTTGTGGCCCGGATACTGCGCCGAGCGTGTTCAGTGGCGCTGAATGTCGATGGTCTGCCGGAGTCGAAAATGAAGCTGTCGAGCGATATTGTCGCCAAGGTGGCTCCCGTCTCGCTGACGAGGCTTAGGCACCAGCCGCACCATTCTCCAAGGAGGCCCGGATCTTCCCAGTAAAGCTCCTCGATTGCCCGCAATGCCTCTCTGCGGGCGCTCGCAAGATCAGCGACCTCCACCCCTTTGCCGTCGAAGATGACCTCCGTGGAGCCGCTGCAAAGGTGGAAATAGCATCTCACCGCGTCCCCCTCTTCATCCGCAGGCGCGGGTATGCGAGTCCACCAGGGCTCTTGGGTCGCTTATCCAGGTAGACGAGATCATGACAATGAGAATTCAGCGCTCCCGAAATGCGCGGCTGGTCTGATCCATGATGGGCTTTACGAGGTAGGAAAGCGCCGTCCGCTCCTGCGTTGCAATGAAGACCTCCACCGGCATGCCAGGGACCAGGCGGTAACTCGCGATCTTCTCCGCCTCGTTCGCGTGCAGTTCGACCTGCGCGATGTAGTGGTCGAGGTTCGTCGCGGGATCCCGCGTCGAGGCGGGCGAAAGAAAGGTGACGCGGCCCTTCAGCTCCGGCGTGTTGTTCTGGCTGAAGGCAGCGAGGCGCACACGGGCCTCCCGCCCAGTCCGAACCTGATCGATGTCAGCGATCGCGATCTTCACCTCGAAGCGAAGGTCGGTCCCGGTGGGAACGATGGTCGCGACTTTGGCTGCCGGTGAGAGGACGCCGCCAACGGTGAACATGAACAGCTCGTTGACGTGGCCGGCGACCGGGGCCCGAATCTCGGAGCGCGCCAGGCGATCTTCGATCGCGACCTTCCGTTCGGCCAGTTCGGAGATGCGGGCATCCACCGTTCGCAATTCCCGCTGCGCCTCCGTGGAGGCGTTCTGGTCGATCGCGATTTTCTGGACGGTGAGTTCGGAGATCCGGGCCCGGGCCCGGGCGATGCTCGCCTGGATCTCGCCCTTTTCGCCCAAGATGCGCGTCCAGTCGCGCTCGAAGGTGAAAACGCGGTCGTTCGGAATGATGCCTTTTTCATGCAGAGAGATGAATTTCGCCCTCTCCTTGCGGACGAGCTCGACCTCTTGGGCCTTCGCGGAGAGGCGGGCTTCCAGGCCTTTGATCTCTTCTCCGCTCTGCGCGATCGAATGCGCAAGCTGTTCCTTTTGGCTTTCGCGGGCGCGCTTGTTGCCGTTGAAGAGTCGGCTTTCCTCGAGAAGCAGAGTGGCGACGGCCTCGCCCGCCTGCATCACGCCACCTGGCACCGCCATGGTCGCGAGGTCATCGCGCTCCGCCAGCAGGCGAGCGCGCCGGGCGAGCGCCTCGGCGAGCTGCGACCGTACGATCAAAAGTTCGGCTTTGGTTTGCACCTCGTCGAGGGTGACGAGCACCTGGCCTTCCTGCACCAAATCCCCCTGCCGAACGGCCAGCGTCTTGATGATGCCGCCGTCCCGGTGCTGCACCTCTTTAAGGTTCTGATCGACCTTGATCACGCCGCTCGCGATCACGGCGCCCTGGAGCGCGGCATACGCGGCCCAGCCGCCGCATCCGCCAATCAGGAACAGGCCGGCGAAGAGCCCAACCGTGACCCGGGGCCAGATGCGAAAGACCGTCTCGCTCTCCTTGCGCGGCTCGACATCGTAATCGCCTCGGAACTGGCCGTGATAAACCTTGGACATGGCGAGTCTCCATCGCCTCAAGCGGCGTGCGCCTGCGGCGTCTCGGTCAGGATCGAGAAGTAAAGGTCCTGGTGGCCGTCGAGCACGATCGAGTATCGGTCTTCGCCCGAGTCATCGTCGATTTCGAGAACGGTATTTTCGCCGTCGTCGGCCATCTCAAAGCGCAGCCGCAGAGCTGGCCCGCTGTCGCCGCGGAGATACGCACTCGTAAATCGCTCATCTTCGTCATCGTCCGAGTTCTTTCGGAAGAATTCGAACTGCTCGACTTCGATCTTGTCGCCGGTTGCGAAATCTGTGATCCGGCCGACGAAGATCGGAGTCCCCGAGGCGGCTCCAGTGAACTGGAAGCGATCATCGCCATCGCCGCCCGTGATCACAACCGAATCGGACCCCACGATATAGAGGTCGTCCCCATCGCCCCCGATGAAGACCTCGAAGGAGGAGATCCTGTCCTCCCCGGTCTCCGCCCCAGAGACGCGGCCCGCCGCGATGTTGACTTCGGTTCGGACCCTGGCCGTCGAGAGATCGAGGGTATCTTCGCCGTCACCGCCCTCATACCGGTCGGCGTCTCCGTCGAGGCTGGCCTCCACGACGTCGTCGCCCGAGCCGGCCTGAACATGATCCGCACCGGCGCCAGCGTTCAGGGTGTCGTCACCGGCGGCTCCGATCAGGATGTCGTCCCCGTCGCCAGACGTGATGGCGTCGTCACCGGCGCCGCTGTTCACGGTGAAACTGGCGGCGATGACGGTCGGATCGCCCCCCACATCGGCGTTGATGCGGTCGTCGCCGCTGCCGGTAATCACCACCTCGAAGCCCAGGACCCGGTCGCGTCCGATATCCGCGCCGGCTGCGGTGCCGGCTGAGATGCTGACGCTGATGCTCTCCCGCGAAGCGGAGTAGTCGAGGGTGTCCGTACCCTCATCGCCGGCGAGGACGTCGTCGTCGGAATCTGCGGCTGCGAGCACGGTATCGTTGCCGAGCCCGCCGCTTACACGGTCCTGGTCCGAGCCGTCCGAGAGGATGTCGTCCCCGTCCTCACCGAAAACCGCGTCACCGCCATCGCCGGCCAGGATGATGTCCGCACCCTGGCCGCCGTACAGCGTGTCCGCGCCTGCGCCGCCATCGACCCGGTCGTGACCCTCGTCGCCCCAAACGAGGTCGTCACCCGATCCGGCCAGGATGACGTCATCGCCCGCGCCGCCGGATAACTGATCGCTGCCGTCCTCGCCGTGGATCACGTCGAGCCCGTCCTCACCGAAGACGCGGTCATCGCCGGATCCGGCGAATACG